>CAXTMK010000121.1:11243-14838 GCA_964245315.1 uncultured Acidobacteriaceae bacterium
GGCCATGACCGTCAACCCCCTAGCCGGCAACACCTGGTTCGCCTCCTCCTCCGGCAAGGTCGACGCCCTCACCCTCTCCTCCGGATCGTTAGTCCAGGCCTACCTCGACCTCACCGACCCCGAAGTCGTCGCCAACACCGGCAGCAACAGCGTCCACGTCATCGGCTACTTCCCCTACAACTCCGATACCAGCCTCTACACCACCAACGTCACCGTCACCGCCACCAAACAAGGGGGCACACCCTACACCTTCGGTACCGCTACCGGGGTTGCCGTCCGCATCAGCGGAGCCGACATCTCCGGCACCTTCCCCTCCGCCGGCATCTACACCCTCACCGCCAACTTTCCCGGCGACTCCGTCGAGGCTGCCTTCACCTCCTCGCCGGTCACCGTCTACGTCGCAACGTCGCCCTTTGCCCCACCGTCGCCGTCACCGCCAGGGCGACCGCCAGCACCACCGGCACCGCCTCCGTTACTTTCACTGGTTCTTCCTGGGTCCCCACCGGCACCATCAGGATCTACGACGCAACCTCTAACGCCGTCGTGGGCACCTACACTCTCTCCGGCCCGCTCTCCAATCCCATCAGCATCCCCATCACCTTCCCGGCCTCTACCACCCGCGTCATCGCAAGCTACCTCGGTGATGCGCAGAACGCCCTCGCCACTTCGGCCTCGGCGCCCATCGTCTTCTCCGCCACCACCCCAACCCTCACCCTCAGCAACATCGGTCCGACCACCACCGCCGCCAGCAGCAACAGTGGCACCGTCACCTTCAGCTCCACCACCACCGCCGTGCCAACCGGCAGCATCACCATCTACTACGCACCCGCCGGCAGCACCACCCTGATCCCGCTCACAACCGTACCGGCATCGGCTGCCTTCTCCACCGGCGGCGCCAGCTTCACGTACGCCTCCCCGGCTACCCCCGGTAACTACAGCATCTACGCCGGCTACTCCGGCGACTCCAACTACGCCGCCGTCACCACCGCCGGAAGCCCGCTCAACGTCCTCGTAGCTATCGCGACCACCACCACCGTCACCACACCCGCCACCGCTCCCGTCAACGGCCTCTTCAGCGTCAACATCAAGCTGACCTCCGTCACCTCCACCCAGACTCCCACCGGCACCATCAACGTCACCGCCAGACTCGCCGGCTCCTCGACCAGCACCAACATCGGCATCGTCAATGCCTCAGGGACCTACTCCTCCAGCGGGTCCAGCTTCAACGCCTCGCTGCCCGCTGCCGGCGTCTGGACCATCACCGCCAGCTTCTACGGCGACGCGTACTTCTCACCGTCCACAGGCACCAGCACCATCACGGTAAACCCGGCCACCGCGGTCGCCACCACGCTCAGGATCACTGCCCCGGCCAACGTGGCCGTCAGCACGCCGTACACCGCCGTCGTTGCGCTCACGGCGGCCTCTACCCTCACAAGCGGTCCCTCCGGCCTCGTCACCCTTGTCGTGACATCTCCCACCGGCGCGATCGTTTCGACGTTCAACACCACAGCTGCCTCGGCCTACCTGGGAAGCGGCTACTCTGCCAGTATTCCGGCAGCAACAACAGCAGGAACGTATACCCTGACGGCCTCCTACGCGGGCGACGCCAACTACGCTGCTTCATCGATCACCTCCACCGTCGTGGTCGGCAGCACTCTCAACACAACATCTATCGGGATCAGTGGACCGACGAACGTCGTGCAAAATGTCCCATCTTCCGTGACGATTCACCTCATCCCGCAGACCGGAGTGACCGCCATCCCCACGGGGAACGTGGTGATCACCTCCGTCAATCCCAGCGGCGTCACCGCCACCCTCGGAACGATCACCGCGGCTCAGGCGCTGGCCAGCGGCGGAGACGTGGCCACCATCAATTACTCGATTCTCGGCACCTTCACGGTTACGGCAACCTATTCCGGCGATGCAAACTTCAGCGGATCGTCGGGCAGCCTGGTGATCACAGTGACAACGGGAACGCCGGCATCGTTCACCTTCACGGCTGATGACCCAACCCTGACTGCTACCTCGGTGCCAATCCAGATTCCGAGCAGTTCCAATGTAACCGTGCCGCTTACCGCCGTGGCGGTGAACGGATCACCGGGCCCCTTGAGCTTGTCCGTCACCACTTCGCTGACAAGCGGATCAGTCGATTTCAACATGCCCAACATGTACTTCGTGGATTCGACGGGGGCTATCCTGCCGACGGTTGGCGGCTTCCAGCAGATCACACCCGTCGCGGCCGGAACTCATCTGGGCTTGCTGATTCGGGGAACGAACCTTCAAAGCATGCGGAGGACCGATCCGCTTTCGCCGTCCAGAACCGCGCCTACCGTCTGTCTGCTGGTTGGGCTCTTCGTGCTCGCCGGGAAGAAGAGGAAACAGTGGTCCGGTCGTTGCGCCAGGCTGCTTTGCTCCCTGCTGTTGGCGATCGTTTCCGGAAGTGCCATGACGGGTTGTTATCCTGTCGGCGGCAACATCTTCAACGTGCAAGTCAAGGCAGCACCAGCGGGCGCGGCCACGTTGGCGAATACCCAACTCGTCACATTCCAGGTGCAGTACAGCCAATAAAAGCGGTCTGAAGACATAACCCAGCTGGGTTCTGACGCATGCAATCAGCACCCATGGCCTGGCTTGCATCGCTCCTGTCGATCATGGAATCTTCCACCACTGCGAGTAAGGGCCCGGCTTAACGGTCGGGATGCGATTCGGCCGTCGAAACCGTTGGTCAGATCGCGAATGGTGTCTGATCGACTATCGCTTCCTCGATTTTTACCGGCCAGTGAGCCGAGGCGAGCCTGCACCTTTAGCCCATTCCAATACGCACCGGGGCGATCACTGCTCCCCATGCCATAAAAGGCTGTGTGAGCCTTCTGGGCTGTCCAGTGGGACCGCGCGTTGAAGTATGACGAGCCGGCTTTGCGATCTGAGCTCCACACCGAATGCCGAAGAACAAGCCAATGCAAAGTAAGGGTGTTCTTTGCCTGGCTCAGAACGACGGGATTAGGGCCGGGGTCAGTCTCTCTGTTTGGTTCGGTCCATCAGCAGAAAGATGGGGATTGCCGCGAGGGTGTTGAAGAGGGCGCGGTACAGCTCGTGCAGCCAGAGCACTTTGTACGCGGTCAGTCCCAGCAGGTAGCGCTCGATCAGGAAGAGCAGCGCGGATTGCAGGATGCAGAAGCCGAAGTTCATCAGGATGCGGGTGGTGATGTTCTCCACATCGACCTGCAGGCCGATGCTGGAGGCGGCGTAGCCGATGATGGTCTTGGCCATCCCGAAAATGCCGATGGGCTGGCCGGTAAGCGCGTCCTGCGCGAGGCCGATCACGGCTCCCGTGATCGCGCCAAGCATGGGGTTCCGGCGGGCGACGGCGAAGAAGATGACGGCGATCAGGGGCAGATCAAGCAGGATCGTCTGCGGAAAGACTTTCGGCAGGAAGGCCTGCACAACCAGCAGCGTCAGCGGCACCGCGAGGGTGACGATCGGGCTGAAGCGGTATTGCTCGAATTCGCTGCGGGATGTGTAGGAGTGAGTTGCCATAAAGACAGGGTGTAGGGATCAGGGTGTAGGGAATTGGTTAAGGGTGCGGAGGCTTATG
>CAXTMK010000122.1:0-2877 GCA_964245315.1 uncultured Acidobacteriaceae bacterium
CTTCTACAACACGCCCGATCCCGCCCTGCGCAACGCTCCATCAGCTCCTTATCCCATGGTCGCCCACATCGCTCTGCGCGATGAGAGCGGCGACGTCCTCGAACTCGAATCCCCTGTCGGCCTGGAAGGTACCGACGATCCTCGCCAACCCGCCGTCGTAGTGCCGCCGCTTTCCATCTCGCTCGCACCGTCGGCCGGCATCTTTCCCGCGGCAAAGCCCAGCTTCAACCTGTCGACCACCGTCACACCGTTCCTGTCGAAGGCAGAGCTGCCAAAACTCTCCATGCCGAATACATGGACAGCGAAAACTCAGCCCCCCAATCCGCTTCCGCCAGAAGGCTCCAGTCTTCCCGGGTTCTGGAGTGTTTCGCCCGCCAACATCAAGGCCGGGCAGCTCTACCAGGTCCGCGCCTCTGTCTCCCTCGACCATCATGAATACTCCGAGAACTACCGGTCCATCGGCTACCCCGGACTGACCCTGACCAACATGTACGCCCCGGCCATCTACAAGGCCACCGCACTCGACGCAACCACCGCTCCCAATCTCCACATTGCTTACCTGCCCGGCACCGGTGACGACGTTCCAGCCTTTCTCCCGAACCTTGGCGTGACCGCCACTCCAATTACCCTGAAAGACCTGACCGCCGAAAAGCTCTCCCAGTTCGACGAAGTCATCCTCGGCGTGCGCGCCTACGCTGCCCATCCCGAACTAGCCGGACCCGGCTCGAAGCCCCTCATCGACTACGCCCGCAACGGCGGAGTAGTCATCCTGCAATACAACAACGGCCGTTTCGGACCTGAGTCAGCACCGTATGCGATCACCACCGCGCTCAGTTCCGGCGATCACGCCCACGATGTCGTCGTAGAGGCACAGCCCGTCGAGGTCTTAGTTCCGAGAGCTCCACTGCTCACCTGGCCCAACCGCATCACCTCCGCCGACTTCGACAACTGGGTCGCCGAGCGCGGTCACGGCTTCGCCGGCACCTGGGCTCCCGAGTTCACCGCGCTGCTCGAAACCCACGACCCGGATCAAGACCCGCAAAAAGGCGGCCTGCTCGTCGCACCCGTCGGCAAAGGAGCCTACATCTACTGCGGCCTCGCGCTCTACCGCCAGCTTCCCGAGGGCGTCCCCGGCGCGTACCGCCTGATGGCCAACCTGCTAAGCTACGCCAAAAACCCCAACCGCTAGCCCCTCGCAATGCCGTCATTCCGGACCAGGTCCGGAATCTCCGTAGCTGTTCTTCGGACCAGCACGTCCAAGTCCCTGCAATCCGTGTAAATCCGCGTTAAGCCTTTGTCTTCGCCTTGGACTACCATTACTTCCATGACCGCCCTCCGCGAATCCCAGCTCCTCGAAGCCGCCAACACCCTCCTCAACGCCCGTCGCACCCTCACGCCCATCCCCGATCTTCCCGCCGAACTCCGCCCAGCGGATACAGAAGAAGTCGACTACATTCAGGCTCTCATCGCCGATGCCTTCGGCGACATTGGCGGCTGGAAGGTCGGCGCCGGCTCGCTCGAAGCCACGCCCGCCTGCGCGCCCATGCCGCGCGCCTGGATCGCCGCCAGCGGAGCCACGCTCTCCGCCATCAACCATCGCTTCCGCGGCCTCGAGGCCGAGATCGCCTTCCTGTTGGAGGCCGACCTTCCGCCCCGCGCCACACTCTACAGCGACGAAGAGGTCTACGCCGCCGTCGCCTCCTGCCATCCCGTTATCGAGATCCTCGAATCCGGCCTCGAAAACCCGGTCGACCCCGCCGTCCGCATGACTAAGGATGCCGACCTCCAGATGCACGGCGGCTTCATCTACGGTCCCGCTATCCCGAACTGGCAGGCGATCGACTGGAGCAAGGAGGCTGTCGCGATGGCCGTGGACGGAGCGATCCGCTACGAAGGCGTCGGCACCAACACCTCCGGCAACCTGCTGCGGTTACTGCCGTGGCTCGCCAACGCCGGCGCCGCCAGAACCGGCGGCCTGTACGCCGGGCAGTGGATCACCACCGGCAGCTGGACCGGCTACACCCTCGCTATGTCCGGCTCGACCGCGGATGCGCACTTCGGAACCGCCGGCAGCGTAGGCCTGCATTTCGAATAGCCTGAATTCACAACTCATTACTCTCAAACCAGGCCATCCGTCCCGAAGTACAACTCCTCAGAGGAACGAAAATGATCCCGGAACCAGCGGAAGTAATGCAGTCGCTTCAGGAATTGCTCGCTGAACTCAAGGCGCAGACCAGCAGGCTCGAAGTTCTCCAGCAGCGCAACGAAGACCAGCATGAAGCCATGATGAAGTCTCTGGCCGCCTTCCGCGCCGAGATGCGCGCTGAGTTCGCCGCTCTTCGGGCTGAACGCGAGCAGCAGTTCCCCGGCCAGGTCATCAGTAAGCGAGTGCATTAGCGGCTTGCTCAGGAAGGCCCGATCTTCGCCGTTGGGATCAGCGTTGGGCTTCAGCCCCACGAATAAGTCCGATGAGGGAGAGGGGCTTTAGCTCCGGGGCCTTCCAATTGGGGCCATCAAGTGTGTCTTCTGAAAGCTCCTGAGCGGCGCTGTTTAGCCTTTAGTAATTACATCCCGCCATCGCCAGCCGGAATCCTACGCACCAGAGGCTCTCATGGCGCGTCCCTACTGGTCCGGTCAAATCACCATTTCGCTCGTTTCCTTCGCGGTCAAACTCTTCGTCGCCACGGAGGCAAAAGGCGAGATTCACTTCCACCAGATCTCCCGCTCCACCGGCGAGCGCGTGAAGTACCAGAAGGTGACCGCCTCCGCCGCCGAGGCTCAGCAATCGAGCGGCGACGCCGCACCGGCCGCTCCCGTTGTAGCCAAAGATGAGATCGTCAAAGGCTACGAGTACACGAAGGGCAAGTACGTCACTAT
>CAXTMK010000122.1:2887-14836 GCA_964245315.1 uncultured Acidobacteriaceae bacterium
GCCGACCTGCGCGTCCCATCCAAGCACACCATGGAGATCACGCAGTTCGTCGACGAAGCCGACATCGATCCCGAATTCTTTGAGAAGCCGTACTTCGTCGTGCCCGAAGACGACACCCAGACACAGGCCTTCGCCGTCGTCCGTCAGGCCCTGCTCGACACAAAAAAGATCGCGCTCTCGAAGATCGCCTTCGGCGGCCGCGAGCACGTCGTAGCCATCTCCGCGGCGGGCAACAACGGCATGATGGCCTACACCATGCGCTACGCCGACGAGCTGCGTGACTCGAAAGACTACTTCCGCGACATCAGGCAGGTCGAAGTAGACGACGATTCGCTCGACCTGGCCAAGCAGCTCATCAAGCGCAAAGCCGGCAAGTTCGATCCGTCCAAGTTTGTCGACGGCTACGAAGTTGCGTTGAAAGAGCTGGTGCAGGCCAAGATCGACCACGCGCCCATCCCGAAGGATGAGGCTCCGGCGCCGCAGCGCGGCAAGGTCATCTCGCTGATGGACGCGTTGCGGAAGTCGATCGGCGAAGACCCGAATCCGGAAACCGCCGCCAAGCCGGATATCGGACAAAAGAAGCCGCCCGTGAAAGACACAGCACCCGCCAAGGGCATTACACTGATCAAGTCCAGCAAGCCCGCGGCCAAGTCCGCCAAGCCTGCCCGACGCAAATCCGCGTAAGCGACTCACAGCAAATCCGCCTAAGGAAAACGCCATGTCCAAAGTCTTCGCCCCGCTCGCGCTCTGCGCCCTGATTGTGTCCTCGACCGGCTGCCAGATGCTTCGCCCGCCCGCCCAGGCTCCCGAGGCCGCGTGGAATACCTATCAGGGCCGGCTCGCCGAGCAGTGCAGCGAAAAGCATCTCGACAAGATGCCCGATGAGAAGCTCCAGGATCTCGCCGTCGAGACCTACAAGGATGCCGACACGCAGGTCCAGCAGCTGATCGACCTCGATACCAGCAGAGCCTGCAAGGCCGGCGGCAGCCGCACCGATTGCTACAATACTGGCTTCATCCAGGCCAGCATCCAGGCCGGCACGCTGCAGGAATTCGTAAAGAAGGTTTGCAGCAAGTCCTAACTTCCAACGAGTGCTCCATGTTCGACGGTTTCAGCGTCGTCCATGGGGTTACTCAGTACTGCCCATGGCAACCCGCAAAAAAACCACGAAGCCGCCATCTTCCTCCGACGCAGTCGACGAGCAGCTCGCGCGCTATCGCTCGATGCGCGACTTCAACGTCACGGCCGAGCCGGCGGGTAAGGCGAAATCCGCGAAAGTTCCCGCGCTCCCTTTCTGTGTTCAGAAGCATGCCGCCTCGCACCTGCACTACGACTTCCGCCTCGGCTGGAACGGTGTGCTGAAGTCGTGGGCCTGCGCCAAGGGACCATCGTACAACGTCAAAGATCGCCGGCTCGCGGTGCAGGTGGAGGATCACCCCATCGAGTACGGCGGCTTCGAGGGCATCATCCCCGCCGGCCAGTACGGCGGCGGCACGGTGATGCTGTGGGACCAGGGAACCTGGGAGCCGCAACCCGAATACCCGGATGTCGAGGCCGGCCTGCGCGACGGCCACCTCAAATTTCTGATGCACGGTACTAAAATGCACGGCAAGTGGGCGCTCATCCGCATGACGCCGCGCCCGAAGGAGACCAAGCCCAACTGGCTCCTTATCAAGGAGCACGACGAGTTCGAGCGCCTACCCGACGCTCCCGCCGTGACGGACGCCGAACCCAACTCCGTAGTTACCGGCCGGTCGCTGGAGCATATCGCCTCTGCCGAAGACCACGTCTGGAACTCCAACCGACCGGAGAAATCTGAACCAACCTCAAAAGCCCGGGTGCACCACCTCAGGTCCAGTTCCATCGGACCTGAGGTGGGGGAAACGAAATCTGAACCAACCGCATTCCCGGAGCTAACCAAACTCCCCAGGGAACTCCAACCCACCTTCCTCAAACCCCAACTAGCCGTTGAAACCAAATCCCCACCCGACACCTCCGGCTGGCTGCACGAGCTGAAACTCGACGGCTACCGCATCCAGGCACGCAAGGACGGTAAGAAAATCGCGCTGCTAACCCGCTCGGGCCTCGACTGGACGGTACGCATGCCAGCTATCGCCGAGGAGATCGCGAAACTCCCCTGCGAAGCCGTAACCCTCGACGGCGAGGTAGTCGTGCTTGCGCCCGACGGCACCTCCAACTTCGCCGATCTGCAAGCCTCGTTCCAGGAGGGCGCTAAGAATCCGCTGACTTACTTCTGCTTCGACCTGCTGCACCTCAACGGCCGCAATCCGCGCAATCTCCCGCTCATCGAGCGCAAGCAACTGCTGGCCGACCTGCTCCAGCAGGCGAACTCCGACCACCTTCAGCTAAGCGAGCACCTCGAATCCCACGGCGTCGAGATGTTTCACCGCGCCTGCGAGATGCACGCCGAAGGCATCGTCTCGAAACGCGCTTCCGGCGCCTACTCCGGTACGCGCTCGTCCGACTGGCTGAAATCGAAGTGCCTGCACGAGCAGGAGTTCGTCATCGGCGGCTACACCCTGCCCGGCAAGGGCAAGGCCGGCGGTCCGGGCATCGGCGCGCTGCTGCTCGGCTACTACGACGAGACGAAGACGCTCATCTACGCCGGCCGCACCGGCACCGGCTTCACCCAGAAGTTCGCGGCCACGCTCCGAAAGAAGCTGGAAGCGATCGAGACGCCGAAGACAGCCTTCAGGACCATAGCCTCGGAAGCCCGGCGCGGCGCGCTGTGGGTGCAGCCGACGATGGGCGCGCAGGTTCGCTTCGCCACCTGGACCGCCGACGACCAGGTCCGGCAAGCTGCCTTCCTCGGCCTGCGCGAAGACAAGCCGGCCGCCGAAGTTCGCCGCGAAACCGCCGCGCCAACGCCCAAATCGGAAGACTCAAAAATCATCAACAAGAAAACATCCGTGCCCCTTTCATCGCGGTCTCATCGCGATGAGTGGGAACCCCTTGACCATCCTCCCATCCGCCTCACCCACCCCGACAAGATCCTCGACCCCACATCCAAACTGACCAAGCAGCAACTAGCTGACTTCTACTGGGCTGTCTCCGAAGCGATGCTCCCGCACCTCGCCGGCCGCGCCCTGTCGCTGGTGCGCGTGCCTGAAGGCATTGATCACGAGCACTTCTACCAGAAACACGTCACCCACATGCTTCCGCCCGGCTTCGACTCCGTGCCGGTCCCCGACAAAAAAACCGGCAAAGTCGAGCAAGACATCGCGCTCCATACCCGCGAAGCCATCGCCTCGCTCGCGCAAATCTCGGTGCTGGAAGTCCATCCCTGGGGTTCGTTGGCCAGCGACCTCGAAAAGCCCGACCGTCTCGTCATCGACCTCGACCCCGACGAATCGCTGCCCTGGACCACGCTGGCCGAAGCCGCGCTCGACGTGAAGAAGCGCCTGAAATCGCTCGGCCTCGAATCCTTCCTGAAGACCACCGGTGGCAAGGGCCTGCACGTCGTCATCCCGATCGAGCCCGAGCTGGAATGGCCCGCCGTAAAGGACTTCTGCCACAGCTTCGTGCTCGCGATGGAGAAGGCCAACCCCGCGCTCTACCTGACCAGGATGACCAAAGCCGCCCGCACCGGTAAAATCTATCTCGACTACCTGCGCAACGAGCGAGGAGCCACCGCCGTCGCCCCCTGGTCTCCGCGAGCGCGGCCCAACGCCGGCGTCGCCGTCCCGCTGAACTGGAACGAGCTTAAACTGCCCGAGCGGCCTGTCTTCACCATCGCCAACTTCGCCGACTGGCGCGCGCGCCTGAAAAAAGATCCCTGGGCCAAGCTCTTTGTTATGAAACAAAGCATCACAGCTTCAGCACGATAATTCTCGGACAAAAGGTGAACTCGCAGCCATGCTCATTCTTCTCATCATCCTGCTTCTCGTCTTCGGCGGCGGCGGTTACTACATGGGTCCGGGCGTCGGCTACTACGGCGGCGGCGGCATCGACATCATCATCCTGCTCGTCATCCTCTACCTGCTCTTCGGCAGACGCAACGCCCTCTAGTCTTCGGGAGCTATAAGCTTAAGCTCTCAAGCTCATAGCTCTCGAAACATGCCTTTAGTGTTTGCCAGCGTCCGCGCGCCCGGCAACGCGATCGTACAGATAGATGTCGCTCGTCGTTCCCAGCGCCTCGTTGTACAACTCCGTCTCGCCGGTCGCCACATCCAACTCCTGCGCGAACTGGTGGATGGCCCGCAGGTGATCGGCCGTCGCCGGAATCTCCAGCTTCGACGTCTTCAGGAACTTCTGGTAGCCGCGGTCGAGCAGCCGGCTGATCTCGCCGCCCAGCACCCAGCCCAGCCTCGCGATCATCGCCACCGGGGCATCCGTGCCCGGCGCAATCTCCGCCGCGCAACCCAGCTTGCTCACTCGGCGCACGCCCGCGCGTTTGCCTGCACCCTCCGGCGCGCCCGCTACATCAAACTTGTGGCTGCCGAGCATGGCCAGCACATCGTCAAAGCTTCGCTTCTCAATTTTCTTTGCCATAAGGAAGTACGCTAGACTCAAGATAACAAGCTCCAGCCTTAAGAACAAAAGCCCTTGTTTATTTTCTATATGCTAACCGCAACCAGACTCGTCGGCTCTTCCATCCTCGAACGCATCGGGAACACCCCGCTCGTCCGCCTCGATGAGCTGACGACCAACCTGCCCGGCATCCAAATCCTCGGCAAGGCCGAGTGGGCCAATCCCGGCGGTTCGGTCAAGGATCGGGCGGCCGCCGCCATCGTCGCCGACGCCCAGAAGCGTCATCTCCTCTCCTCCACGCGCGGCCTCATCGATTCCACCTCCGGCAACACCGGCATCGCCTACGCCATGCTGGGCGCGGCCATGGGCTTCCCGGTTACGTTGTGCATGCCCTCGAACGTCTCGCCCGAGCGCAAGAAGTACCTCGCAGCCTACGGAGCAAGGATCGTCTGGACCGACCCCGCCGACGGCTCCGACGGCGCCATCCGCAAGGTGCGCGAGCTGGTCGATGCCGAACCCGACCGCTACTTCTACGCCGACCAATACTCGAACGACCAAAACTGGCTCAGCCACTATCACCACACCGCCAACGAAATCTGGCGTCAAACTGACGGGCAGGTTACTCACTTTGTCGCCGGCCTCGGCACCACCGGAACCTTCATGGGCACCACCCGCCGCCTGCGTGAGTTGAACCCCGAAATCCAGTGCATCTCCATGCAGCCGAACTCTGCCTTCAATGGACTCGAAGGCCTGAAGCATATGGCGACCGCCATCGTGCCGCGAATCTACGACCCCGCGCTCGCGGATGAAAACATCGACCTCGAAACCGAACTCGCCTATGCGATGTGCCTGCGTCTGGCGCGCAAGTCCGGCCTGCTGGTGGGCGTCTCGGCCGGCGGAGCAGCCGCCGCCGCCTTGCAGATCGCCGAGCGCGAGCACGCCGCCGGACGCGAAGCCGTGATCGCGACCATCCTCTGCGACTCCGCGGAGAAGTACATGTCTGAGCGCTTCTGGAACGACGCCGCTGCGCAGGAGGGCCAATCCAATGGCTAACTGCCGGCACCGCTGTTGTCTCTGTTCCTGTTGTTGTCGCTGCTTTTGCCTCTGAGATAGGTCCGGGATTCATCCCGAGCATCCAAGAGCAGCGAAGCAGCGGGCTTTAGCCCCCAGGATCTGCCGTCCTATCACCGCAACAAACCTCAGACACTCAGGACAAAACATGCTCCGCATCCAGTTCTCCGACTACGAATCCCTACGCGCCCACGGCGAACAGACCTATCCGCACGAGTGCTGCGGCGTCCTCCTCGGCCGCTCGATCGACGGCACCAACGAAGTAGCCGAGATCGTTCCAGCCGGCAACACCCGCACCGACTCCGCCCACAACCGCTACCAGATCGCGCCCGTCGAGTTGATCCGCATCCAGCGCCAGGCCCGCGCTCGCTCGCTCGACATCGTCGGCTTCTACCACTCGCACCCCGACCACCCCGCGCAGTGGAGCGCTACCGACATCGCCGAGGCTCACTGGCTCGGCTGCAGCTACATCATCACGCGCGTGGCTGAAGGCAAGGCGGATATCACCAACTCCTTCCTGCTGCGCGGCACCAGCGAAGAAGACAAATCCTTCGAAGACGAACCCATAGAAATCCTCGTCTCCGAACCTGCCGCTCTTTAGGCTCTACACCCTAGTCCCTACACCCTGTTTAGGAGTTCCATGACAATCCACATCCCCACGCCGCTCCGCGCCTACACCAACGGCCAGGAATCCATCGAAGTCAACGCCGGCACGGTCGCCACCGCGCTCGAAGACCTCGTCAACCTGCACCCCGGACTGCGCCAGAACCTCTTCGGCGCCGACGGCAAGCTGCGCAGCTTCGTCAACGTCTACCTCAACGAAGAAGACATCCGCTACCTGCAGAGCAAGGAAGATACCGTAACCCGCCCCTCGGACGAGCTCACCATCATTCCGTCCATTGCCGGCGGTCTGACTCAAGACTCTTGACTGGAAACTCTCAACTCTAAGATCATGCCGTTCGCATCGACGGCACCGGCCGCATCATCCAATCCGAACGAGGCACTCATGTCCACCGCCATTCTCGAAGAAACAATCACCGCTCTTCCCAAACTTTCCAATGAGGAAGTCGCTCGCTACTCCCGCCACCTCATCCTGCCCGAGGTCGGCTACGAAGGCCAGCAGAAGCTGAAGGCCGCAAAGGTCCTCTGCGTTGGCACCGGCGGCCTGGGCGCGCCGCTTTCGCTCTACCTCGCCGCCGCCGGCGTCGGCACGCTCGGCCTGGTTGACTTCGACACCGTCGATGCCTCGAACCTACAACGCCAGGTCATTCACTCGACCAAGACGGTGGGCATGCTCAAGGTCGACAGCGCTGAGCTGATGCTGAAGGGTCTCAACCCGAACCTGAACGTGGTCAAGTACAACACCATGCTCACCAGCGCCAACGCGCTCGAAATCTTTAAGGATTTCGACATCATCGCCGACGGCACTGACAACTTCCAGACTCGCTACCTCGTCAACGACGCCTGCGTCCTCACCGGCAAGCCCAACGCCTATGGAAGCATCTTCCGCTTCGAAGGCCAGGCCAGCGTCTTCGCCACCGAAGCCGGCCCCTGCTACCGGTGCCTGTATCCCGAGCCGCCGCCGCCGGGCCTTGTGCCTTCGTGCGCTGAAGGCGGCGTGCTCGGCATTCTGCCCGGGCTGGTCGGCATCATCCAGGCGACCGAGGTCATCAAGCTGATTCTCGGCATCGGCGAGACGCTCGCCTGCCGTCTGCTGCTGGTCGACGCGCTCGGCATGAACTTCCGCCAGTTGAAGCTGCGCAAGAACCCCGACTGCCCCATGTGCGGCACCCACGAGATCAAAGAACTAATCGACTACGACCAGTTCTGCGGCATTGAGAAGCCCACCTCCGTCGGCCCGCTCGAAGTCGCGCAGAACAAGGATGTCTCCGGCGCGGTCGTTGACGGCATCCCGCAGATCTCCGTGCTCGACCTGAAGCGCAGGCAGGACGCCCATGAAGACTTCTTCCTGCTCGACGTGCGCGAGCCCCACGAGGTTCCGATCGCCTCGCTCGGCGCGCCGCTGATTCCGGTCGGCTCGCTCGAAGGCCGCATCGCTGAAATCCCCGTCGCCAAGGATGCCGAAATCGTCATTCACTGCCGCAGCGGTGCCCGCAGCCAGAAGGCCGCCCTGATCCTGAAGAATGCCGGCTTCACCCACGTCTCGAACCTCGCCGGCGGCATCCTCGACTGGGCCGACAAGGTAGACCCCACCATGGCCAAATACTAATCCCCGGGTGCCCCATCTCAAACGGTCATATCGTTTGAGGTGGGGTAAACAATTCTCTGTGCCCCACTTCTCGCGCCTTTTGTCTTTCACGATGAGTGGGTCCGCTCAGCTCCGCGGCGTATGATCTCTCCAGCGTCCATGCCGACCCTCGAAGCCACCCACCGCGTCCGCGCCAATTCCTGCGCAAGGTCTCCGGCTCATCCAGCCTGACCAACACCATGCGCAAGGCCGTCCGCGTGCTTGCGGGGGCCGGCATTCCCTCGCTGGTCGTCGGAGGCTATGCGGTGCAGGAGAACGGCTACGCCCGCTTCACCTCCGACGTCGACATTGTCGTGCCCAACGTAGCCGCGGCCCGCGAGCGGCTCTCGATCAACGGCTTCCGCGAAGATCCCGGCTCCAGCATGACGCTGACCGACTGCTTTTCGAAGATCGAAGTAGACCTACTGCCCGGTGGCGGTTCCGTCGGACCAGGTCCATTGCCGCTCCCGATGCCGACCGTCGTATCCACACAGCCTGCGTTCGCCGATCTGCGAACGCTCATCGAAATCAAGCTCTCCAGCTTTCTAGGCTCACCGCTGTCTCGCAATCAAGACTTTTCGGATGTAGTCGCGCAAGACTTTTCGGATGTAGTCGCGCTCATCAAAGCCAACAGGATTCCGCGGGAATTCCCACTGAATGAAGCGGTGCTGCCCAAATTCCTGGAGACCTGGGACGGCCTTCGCCAGGAAGAGCTTAGATAGTTCCTGTGCCCCGTTCATCGCGTCTTTGTCTCTCGCGATGATTGGGCACCGCTCCCTCCCACGTCTCAAATTCGAGACATGGGGCACCCAACTGGTGTGCTGGCGTATCATTTCCGCAACGCCATGAAGCCCTCAAGCCTGTTCCTTCCACTCGCCCTCGCCGCCGTCTCCGTGACCATCCCCGCGCCAGCCCAGACCATGCAGGCGCCGGACATCACCAAAGTCCCCACCCTCTACGTCATGCCCTACGCCCACCTTGACACGCAGTGGCGCTGGGACTTCCAGCAGACCATCAGCGAGTACCTGCTCAAGACCATGCGCGTCAACTTCGACCTGATCGATAAGTACCCGCACTACGTCTTCAACTGGACCGGCTCGAACCGCTATCGCCTGATGAAGGAGTATTACCCTGCCGACTACGCGCGCCTGAAGGGCTACGTCGCCAGGGGCAACTGGTATCCCGCCGGCTCATCGGTCGAAGAAGGCGACGTCAACCTGCCGTCCGCCGAATCCATCCTGCGCCAGGTCCTTTACGGCAACATGTACTTCCGCGCCGAGTTCGGCAAGGCCAGCGCCGAATACATGCTTCCCGCCTGCGTCGGCTTTCCGGCCTCGCTGCCCAGCATCCTCGCCCACGCCGGGGTCAAGGGCTTCTCCACCCAAAAGCTGAACGCCGCCTGGCAGCCCGCGCCCGCCGTGGGCGGACCCGACTCGCCCGAGAAGACACCTGAGGGCATCCCCTTCAACGTCGGCGTCTGGGAGGGCCCCGACGGCAAGACCGTCATCGCCGCGCTCAATCCCGGCAACTACGGCGGCACGATTTACACCGACCTCAGTGCGACTCCGCCGCCACTTCCGCCAAATCCGCCGCGCGGTTCCCACCGCGAACAGGACTGGCCCGCTCGCATCGCGCTCGACGGCAAGGTCACTGGCGTCTTCGCCGACTACCACTACGTCGGTACCGGCGATATCGGCGGCGCGGTAGACGAGAGCTCCATCAAATTCCTCGAAGAAACCGTAACCAAACAAAACGGCATGGGCGCCGGTCCCGTGACTGTCATCTCCTCGGCCGCCGACCAGATCTTCAAGGACATCAAGCCCGACATGCAGTCCCTGATGCCGCGCTACAAGGGCGACCTGGAGCTCATCAACCACTCCGCCGGCTCGCTCACCTCGCAGGCCTACCACAAGCGCTGGAACCGCAAGAATGAGCTGCTGGCGGATGCCGCCGAGAAGGCCTCGATCGCCGCGCAGTACCTCGGCGGAGTCGCCTACCCGCAGCAGCGCCTGAACGACGCCTGGACCCTCGTGCTCGGCGGCCAGTTTCACGACACCGCCGGCGGCACCGCGCTGCCTCGCGGCTACGAGTTCGCGCAGAACGACGACGTGATTGCCATGAACCAGTTCGCCGGCGTCCTCACCAGCGCCACGCAGTCGGTCGCGTCGGCACTCGACACGAGCGGTCCCGGCATTCCCATCGTCGTCTACAACTCCCTGAACATCCCGCGCGAAGACGTCGTGGAGATAGATCGTCCATCCATGCCAACGTTGAGCGGTGGCTTACCCGCCGTGACCGACTCCAACGGTCAGCAAATGGCATCGCAGTTGCGAGGGAACAAGATCATATTCGTGGCGAAGACGCCGCCCGTCGGTTACTCCGTCTATCACATCGCCTCAACTGATCTGCATCATCAGTTCGAAGCACTCAAAGCCACCCCCAACTCCATCGAAAACGCCCGCTACCTCGTCAAGCTAAACCCCGACGGAGACGTCTCCAGTATCTTCGACAAGCTGCTGAACAAGGAACTCCTCTCCGCGCCCATCCGGCTAGCCATCTCCACCGATACCCCGCGCCAGTGGCCCGCCTGGAACATGGACTTCGACCAGGAGCAAGCCGCGCCCCGCGCCTTCGTCTCCGGCCCCGCAAAAATCCGCATCAGCGATAACGGCCCAGCCCGCGTAGCCCTCGAAGTCACCCGCGACACCGAAGGCTCGCACTTCGTCCAGACCGTCAGCCTCGCCGCCGGAGAGGCCGGCAATCGAGTCGAGTTCACCGAATCCATCGACTGGTCCGGCAAATCCGCCAATCTCAAAGCCGTCTTCCCGCTCTCCGCCTCCAATTCCAGCGCCACCTACAACGAGGAGATCGGCACTGTACAGCGGTCCAACGCCTTCGAGCGCCAGTTCGAAGTCGGCTCGCATCACTGGATCGACCTCACGGACGCCTCCGGCGCGTTCGGCGCGACGATCCTCACCGACGTAAAGAACGCTTCAGACAAGCGCGACGACCACACCCTGCGCCTCACCCTCCTGCGCACCCCCGGCTACCTGCCCGAACAGAAAGGCCGCCCCTACTCGGACCAGCTCAACCAGGACTGGGGGCATCACGAGATCACTTTCGGCATCACCGGCCACGCCAGCGACTGGCGCGCCGCCCAAACCGACTGGCAAGCCTATCGCCTCAGCACCCCTCTCATCGCCTTCCAGACCACCTCCCATCCCGGCACCTTCGGCAAAGAATTCTCGCTCGTCCGAGTCTCGAACCCCCGCATCCGCATCCTCGCGCTCAAGAAGGCTGAACTCACAGACGAGCTCATCCTGCGCCTCGAAGAACTCGACGGCAAGCCGCAACCTGACGTAACGGTCAAATTTGCCGGCCCGCTCACCGCCGCCCGCGAAGTCGACGGACAGGAGCAGCCCATAGGCCCGGCAACCATTACAAATGGCGCACTCGCCACGTCCTTCTTGCCCTACCAACCCCGCACTTTCGCCATCAAACCAGGCACCTCACCAGCATCCAGCCCCGCATCCTGGCAATCTATCCCCATCACCTACGACCGCGCCGTAGCTTCCAACGACGACACCCCGACCATCGGCGGCATGGACGCATCCGGCAACGCCCTCCCCGCCGAGATGCTCCCCAGCACCCTCACCTTCTCCGGCGTCGACTTCCACCTCGCGGCCGCCGGGACCGGCAAGCTCAACGCCCTCACCGCCAAGGGCCAGTCGTTCGACATTCCCGCCGGTTCCACCACCGTCTGGGTGCTCGCCGCATCCTCCGGCCCGGATGACGAGAAAGCCGTCTTCCACGCCGGCGCGACTGCCGTCCCGCTCACCATCCAAAGCTGGTCCGGCTTCATCGGCCAATGGGACACGCGCGTCTGGAATCCGCCACCCGCCAACATCCACCAGGACTGGGCCACTTCCGCCAACCACGCCCCCTGGGAGCTGAAGAAGCCCGGTTCGCAGGACTGGAACACCGGCACCCAGGACTGGTCGCCCAGGTTTCCCGAGGACTACCGCGGCCTGCGTCCCGGCTACATCAAGCGCGCCGACGTAGCCTGGTTCGCCTCGCACCACCACACCGCCGCCGGCCTCAACGAGCCCTACGAGTACAGCTACCTCTTCCCCTACCCC
>CAXTMK010000123.1:0-410 GCA_964245315.1 uncultured Acidobacteriaceae bacterium
CCCGAGATCGAAACCCTGCTCGCCAACTTCTTCGACTATCTCTCCCACATCCGCATCCTCGACCCCGCCTGCGGCTCCGGAAACTTCCTCTACGTCGCGCTCCGCGGCCTGCTCGACCTCTGGAAGGAGGCTCGCGACTTCGCCATCGAGCACCACATCCAGATCGGCCTCAAGTACGCGACCGAGAACATGGTCTCGCCCGCCCAGCTCTTCGGCATCGAAACCGAGTTCTACGCCCACGAGCTCGCCTCCGTCGTCGTCTGGATCGGCTTCCTGCAATGGAAGTACGAGCACGCCGTCCAGGACGACCGCGAACCAATCCTTCTAAAGCTCAGCAACATCGAGTATAACGATGCCATCCTTCGCTGCGATTACAGAGGTCAACCCTATGAGCCCAAATGGCCTAAGGC
>CAXTMK010000123.1:420-14773 GCA_964245315.1 uncultured Acidobacteriaceae bacterium
AAGACCGCGAACCCATCCTGCAGAAGCTCGACAACATTAGGAGGAGTCCTGGATGGTCCCCGCTGGGTGAGCAGGATGTATTGGTTCCCATTTTTGCACTACCTCCGGAACTATTCGCTGAATATTCGCCATCAGCTAATGCCATTTGCGGTTAGTATCTAGCGATGGAAACTCCCGCACTTGAGAATCAGGACGTGGCTGAAGATCTCAGAAAGTTCGTGAGAATGAGGCGCTTCGGCACGATACTGGCCGATCCGCCATGGCAGTTTCAAAACCGTACTGGCAAGGTCGCTCCCGAACACCGAAGGCTGTCCCGCTATGCGACGATGTCGCTGCCGGAAATTAAGGGGCTGCCAGTCGTTCATGCCGCCGCGCCCGTATGCCATCTTTATCTGTGGGTTCCCAACGCGCTGTTACCAGAGGGTCTGGAAGTCATGAAGTCTTGGGGCTTCCAGTACAAGAGCAACATAATATGGCATAAGATTCGCAAGGATGGCGGCCCAGATGGCCGTGGGGTCGGTTTCTACTTTCGCAATGTGACCGAGGTACTTCTCTTTGGAATCCGTGGAAAGAACGCTAGAACGCTTCCGCCGGGAAGGTCACAAGTAAACAGCATCTCGACCCGTAAACGTGAGCATTCAAGAAAGCCCGACGAGCAATACCCCATAATTGAAAGCTGTAGCCCCGGACCCTTCTTAGAGATGTTCGCCCGAGGCAACCGTCCCAACTGGACCTCATGGGGAAACCAAGCTGAGGCATATACTCCTGATTGGGCGACGTATAGCAATCATTCGCAAGCTACCAAGAATCAGACCGATCCTCCGCTTTTTTCAGGAGCGATTCACTAATGGGGCTGGGACTTCTGCCTACGGCGATCACCGAGAAGTTTGAAGTGGCCGAACGGCACCATGCGTCCTCCATCCTTCACACCGACTTCCGGCCGGAGTGGGACGACATCCTTGCAATGCTGCTTCAGTTTAGCCTTGGGAAGAGCCAGATAGAGAAACCTGGCGGCAGCCGCTCAACTATAGCGATCGGCATAGATAACTTCTTCTTCGCGAGGGGCTGGAAGAAACATGTCTTCAAAATTGAAGTCTTCGCCGACGGTCAACAGACTCTTGCGCCCACCCACGAAGTCGACAACTTCAGGAATAGGATTGCCGTCGAGACGGAATGGAACAACAAGGATCCATTCTTTGATCGGGATCTGACAACATTCCGGCTGCTATTCGAACTGAATGTACTTAGCGTCGGTGTAATCATTACCAGAGCGACTGAGCTTCAGAAAATTTTTGAGGCTTTAGGCCGGGGCTCCTCATACGGGAACTCGACGACCCACATGAACAAGTTGGTACCCCGGCTGAACAACCGTGCGTCCGGTGGATGTCCGGTTCTAGCCTTCGGAATCAAGTCAAGCGCATACGACGAAAACGGCTAGCCCCTTCCCCTACACCCCCAGCACCGAACCTTCCGAAGCCGACTCCTCCATCGTCCGCGCCATCGCCGAGGCCGCCCGCGAGCTCGTTCGTCTGCGCGACGCCTGGCTCAATCCGCCCGGAGCCTCCGCCGAAGACCTGAAAGACCGTACCCTCACCAAGCTTTACAACCTGCGCGCCGCCGGCAAATGCGCCTGGCTCGAAAACGCCCATCGCACGCTCGACCAGGCGGTCTTCGCCGCCTACGGCTGGCCCTGGCCGCTGCCCAAAGACGAAATCCTCGCTCGCCTGCTCGCCCTGAACCACCAGCGCGCCGCCCAACCCTGACGGGTGCCCCATCCTCGAGAAGGGTTTATCGTCTGCACGGCGTATCGTTTGCGGAAGCAATGACCGTCTCATCTCTGCCGCGTATAAACCCAGCACCAGACGATCATCGGCAGTTGCATCGGCACCCTCGCCCAAAGCGCCCACTCCGGAATTGTCCGCCATCTCGCATGATCCAGCGCCATCTGCACATTGGCCGGCATCACCGCGATCAGCAGCGCAATTATTCCCCAGGCCGCAATCCGGCGCGTACGCGGCACCAGCAACCCAAGGCCGCCCAACACCTCGCACACTCCGCTGATCTCCACCAGCAGCCGAGGCGAAGGCAGATACGGCGGCATGATCCGCATGTATGCCGGCGTGAAGAGAAAGTGCAGCACGCCCGCCACCACGAACAGCACCGCAAGAATGATCCGTGCGACTGTCAATTTCTATACCTCTCCGCCTATGCTAACCTCGGAAAAAGGGGCTGCACCAAAAACAGTTCAACTCTTCGCGGACCGAGGTCCAGACTTAACCCTTTATCTGTCCGGACTTTACATACTTTGATTGGGGGAGGGGGTAAGTCTCCGTAGGGCACAAAAAAATGGGCGGCGGGATCTCTCCCGGCCGCCCGATCGTCGCTGCGTTCTGTTACTTGGACGCAGTAGCGTCGCGATGGTTTTTTACATAATCGTGCGAAGTCATGATGTGCGCGTTCTGCTCGGCCAACAACTGGCGCAGAGGAAGCGGAAGTTCCTGATCCAGCGCATCCTTGTAAGTCTTCTTGGCCTCATCCTCGCCGCGCTCCGCTTCAGCCAGCAGGCTGTGATCGTCGGCCGAAGTGATCTTTTCCTTCAGGTTGAACCAGGCACGGTGCAGCGTGCCCGAGGTCGTTCCCTCTTCGTGCACATCGTGGACACCATGGCGATGCAGTTCGTTCTCGAGCTCCGCGCGGAAGTTGGCGCGCTTGAGAGACTCCGCCAGGAAATACCGCTTCAGGGTCTCGTCCTTCAGGTGACCGCCGATATCGGCAAAACCCTTCTGGCCGTCTTCGAGGATGTTGATGACGCTCTTGATTACCTTTTCCATTTCACTGTTCTTCTCGATATCGGTAGCCATGGTCTTCCTTCTCTCAACTGTCGTTCGGGTTACAGCGACGGGCGTCCGGATGCGGGGTCCTCCGGCTGAGCGCGATTCTCCTGCGCCGGCGACAAGCGGAAGAAATCGCGAAAATCCCGCTCCCCCGCCGGACGCCCTGTCTGCTGGTGCTGCTGAACAAACTTGCTGTTCATAACCATAGATGCCTCGCCCAGCCAAGGGTTTGCATCCTGATTCCTGCCTGTGTGCGGCTCACGGAATCCAGTGCACGCGGTGGTGTAATGAAGTTTGGCTGCGCCCTCGCGCCGGTGCATCGCCAAGAGGAAGCACAATGAAGCCGCTCGGTCTCACCATCGCCCCAACCCGCCATCGCCGCGTCAATGAAATCCTGGGCCTGATCGTGCTCGTCGCCGCCGCGCTGCTGCTGCTCGCGCTGGCCAGCTACACGCCGTCGGACCCCTCGTTCGACACCGTCAGCGGAGCCGTATCCGCCAGCCCAGCGCGCAACTGGACCGGTATCGTCGGAGCGTACTTCGCCGACGCCATGTTGCAACTGCTCGGCGTCGCCGCGTTCTTTCTGCCGCTCCTGCTGGTCCGCACCGGCGTCTGCTGGATGCGCTCGCGGCCATCCGGCTCGCCACTGGCCAAGGTCCTGGGCTTCGTCCTGTGGGTGCTTTTCGCCCCCGCTGCCGTGGCGCTGCTGCCAAACGTACTGTGGCTGCACGCGCTGCCTCTGTGCGGCGTCAGCGGACGCCTCGTCGCGGACGCGATGATCCAGTACCTCAACGTTCCCGGCACCGCTATCGTCGTCACGCTGATGGTCGCGCTCGCTCTTTACCTCGGCAGCACCTTCAGCTTCGACACCTCGCGCGAGTGGATGATCGACCACTTTCACTTCGTGGCCTGGCTGCGCGACAAGTGGATGCAGTTCCGCAATCGCAACCGCCCCGAAGTCCTGCCGGAGATGCTCGATGAAGCGGGCGAGGTCTTCGGCGCGCGGCGCGAGAAGCTCGACCTGCAGGCCCGCAGGGAGCGCGAGGCTTTGGAGAAAGCGGATCGGGGCGAAGCGTCTAACACGCTGTTATCCGGCTTTCTCAATCTGTTCAGCCGCTTTCGCCGCAGCGATCGCAGCGCGTTCCAGCCTGAAGAAAACATCGCCGCAGCAGCGCCCGCCTCCATGTGGCAGGCCATGCCGCGCATGAACGTCGACGCCGACCCGGTAACGCCGCTTTCGACCGCCGCGGCCGCGGCCGCTCCGTTTGCGCAGGCGCTCGCCGCCGCCGCCGCCCCGTTGCCCCCGCAGCCGGACGAGGTGGAGTTCCATCCGCCGTCGCAGCCGCGCCTTATCGCCGCTGAGGCTGAAGAGCCGTTCTCCTTCCTCAGCCGCAAGCCTGAACCGACGCCTGAACTGCAGAGCTTCACCCGCGCGGTTGCAGCACCAAAGCCCGAACCCGTCGCACCTCCAACGCCGATGCCAACGCCCGTGCCCGCGCCGACAGCCGAACCCACCTTCGGTAAGCGCGCCGACTCCGACATCAAAGCCGTCGCCATCACCGCGAAATCGGTACGCGGTTACAAGCTGCCGTCGTCGTCGCTGCTGTATCGGTCTGAAGACCAGACCGTGGTTCGCGAGGACGCCCTGCGCGATGAGGCCAGGACGCTGGTAGAAAAATGCGGCGAGTTCGGCGTCGACGGCCAGGTCACGCAGATCAATCCCGGCCCTGTCGTCACCACCTTCGAGTTCCGCCCCGACGCCGGCGTCAAATACTCGCGCGTCACCGGCCTGGCCGACGATCTGTGCCTCGCCATGGCCGCCGAATCCATCCTGATCGAGCGGATGGCGGGCAAATCCACCGTCGGCATCCAGGTTCCGAACCACGACCGCGAGACCATCTGGCTGCGCGACGTGGTCGAGTGCGAGTCGTTCGCGCAGAGCAAGAGCAAGCTCGCAATCGCGCTCGGCAAAGACATCAACGGCCGCATCGTAACCGCCGACCTCGCCAGCATGCCGCACGTCCTCATCGCGGGCTCGACCGGCTCCGGCAAATCCGTCGCCATCAACGCTATGATCATGTCGGTCCTGTTCAAGTCCACGCCCGAGCAGGTCCGCATGATCCTCGTCGACCCCAAGCGCGTCGAGCTGGGCATGTATGAAGGCATCCCGCACCTCTTCACGCCCATCATCACGGAAGCCAAGCTGGCCGCGAATGCCCTGCGCAACGCGGTGAAAGAAATGGAGCGGCGGCTCAAGTTACTTGCGGCGAATCATGTGCGGAATATCGACCAGTTCAACAAGCTCTTCGACCACGGCAGCGAGTATCTCTTCGAAGACGTCAACCAGGAGCCGCTGCCCTACATCATCATCATCATCGACGAACTGGCCGACCTGATGATGCTCGACCGCTCCAACGTCGAAGAGTCGATCACGCGGCTGGCGCAGATGGCCCGCGCCGTCGGCATTCACCTTATCCTGGCCACGCAGCGCCCGTCGGTCGACGTCATCACCGGCCTCATCAAGGCCAACGTGCCCACACGCATGAGCTTCCGCCTCGCCACCAAGGTCGACTCGCGCACCATCATCGATTCAAACGGCGCGGAGTCGCTGCTTGGCCGCGGCGACATGCTCTACCTGCCGCCCGGCACCAGCCGCCTGCAGCGCGTGCACGCGCCCTTCGTCACCGAAAAAGAAATCTCCGCCGTCACAGAATTCTGGCGCGCCCAGGGCGAGGCCGAGTACGTCCAAGGCTTCCTCGAAGGACCCAAGGAAGACAAGGGCGATCCCGACGACGGCGGCGAACCCGGCTCCGAGGCCAACGACGAACTCTTCGACGACGCCGTCCGCTTAGTCTTCGAGTTCGGCAAGGCCAGCACCTCGCTGCTGCAGCGCCGCCTGCGCATAGGCTACGGACGCGCCGCGCACCTGATCGACATGATGTATAATGACGGCCTGGTCGGCCCGGCGGATGGCTCCAAACCACGCGAGCTGCTGAAGTCGCCGGACTTCTACAAGCAGGTCGATGAAGCTCTGCGGTGAACATGGTGACATTCTTCGGGACGACGCAATTTGCTTGAGTTTCCCGGGCAGCGGGTGGAAGATAGACGCACACCGGAGCGCACTCGATGACGCCTGTCCGTAAGTTCCTTCTCGTCACTTCTTTGGCTGGTATTGCCCTTCCTGCCTTTGCTCAGGATGCGGGTGAGGCCAAAGCGCCTGCTCCCTACGCCTCCGATCCGAAATACACCGCGGCCTTCAACGAGGCACGCACCCATCGCCAGAACGGCGAGGCGCTGCCGGCGCGCGACGGCTTCGTGAAGGCGAACAAGATCGCGGGCGGAGAGTGTGTGCCGTGCCTGAACCGCGTTTATGAGCTCGACATGGAGCTGCGCGACTACAAACATGCGATTGCGACGGCGCAGCAGTTGATCCCGCTCGCCTCTACCCCGAAGGAGAAGTCCACGAATGAGGCTCGGCAGGGCGATGCCATGCTGCAGGCGGCCGGCGAAAAGCCGAAGCCCGAGCAGCTGGAAGCCGTGCATGCCGTAATGCAGGCGGCCTTAACGGACCATGGCAAGAACCAGAAGGCGCTTTGGGACGACGCATTCGTGCTGGCGCGGATGAACAGGAACGACGAGGCGAAGCAGGAGTTCACGAAGTATATCGAGCGCGCCGCGCCGAACGATCCGAAGCGGGTGCGGGCGACGCATTTCGCGGAGAATCCGGAGTTGGCGAAGCTGAAGATGGCTCCCCCGTTCGAGGCGAAGACGCTCGACGGCACGGTCTTCAACCTGGATGAGATGGGCGGCAAAGTGGTGCTGCTGGACTTCTGGGCAACCTGGTGTGGACCGTGCCAGGAGTCGCTGCCGGAGCTGCGGCATCTGGCGAAAGAGTTTGCCGGACAGCCGTTCGTGCTGCTCAGCATCAGCGGCGACGACGACGGAAAGAAGTGGCGCGACTTTGTCGATAAGAACCAGATGACATGGCTGCAGTATCGCGATCGCGACGACCATGTGAGCAAGCTGTTCGACGCGCACCTGATTCCGCACTACTTCATCATCGATTCGGACGGCGTGCTGACGACGGAGTCGGTAGCGGACAACACGGCCATCGAAAGCAAGATCAGGAAGCTGATCAGGCGGGCGCATGAGAGCGCCGCGGCGACGGCAGCGGCGGCGGGAAGCAATTAGAATAAGCGTATGCCGCTCTACGAATACGAATGCCAGGCTTGCCATAAACACACGGAGAAGATCCAGAAGTTTTCCGACCCGGAGATCACCACCTGCCCGCATTGCGGCGGCGAACTGAAACGCGTCATCTCCGCGCCGGCGTTCTCGCTGAAGGGCGGCGGGTGGTATGCGGATGGATACGGGTCCGCAAAGCCTGCCGCTGCAGCTTCAGGCGAGGCGAGCGCGGCTCCGGCGGCAGCTTCGGGTGCGGATTCAGGAGCTAGTGCGCCTGCGGCGGCGGCCCCGGCTCCGGCCGCCGTAACGACAGCCCCTGCTGCGGCGGCGAGCGATAAGAAGTAGATGGATCGGGCTTTCAGCCTCTGGTTGGCGCTCCCTCTGGAACCTGGGCCGTTGGCCCAGTCTGTTATGGGACGGGCCTTTGGCCCTACAACTTTGCTGCAGCTTTCTTTGCTGCCTTTTTCGCCGTAGCTTTCTTTGCGAATTTTTTCGCTGGAGCTTTCTTCGCGGCAGCCTTCTTCGGCGGAGGAACCTTGCCTCCAGCCTTGCGCGCTTTCGATAATCCGATCGCGATCGCTTGCTTCGGATTGGTGACTTTCTTGCCGCTGCCTCCGCTGGTCAGCTTGCCTTCCTTCATCGCCTTCATCTCGCGCTCGACGCTCTTGCTTGCGGCGGGGCCGTACTTTGTGCTGGATGAACTCTTCTTCGTTGCCATGACGTTTGCCTCCGCGCTGTTGGAGGGCAGGTCGAGAAGAAAGGGTTGCAGCGAAAATGGTGCAATCACTTCGTGTGCACTCCGGAGCGGCGCCAGAGGATGATAAGGATCAAAACGCCGGCAAGCACGGCAGCGGCGATGCGAATGCGGCGCACCCGCGCGGACAGCGTGCGTTTCAGCTTGCCGTCCGTCCAGGCCCGGTGCACCGCGACCAGATCGTCGCCCAGACCGGGGATGCTGACCGTGGCGAGTTCGGCCTCCGATGAGCCCACCGGCAGCGACCCGAAGATGCGCTCCACCTCGGGCAATTTGCCGTTGCGATCCCTGGGCAGGCGGCGAATAAGCGCGTTGACCTCGGCGTCCCTGGGATCGGTGAAGAAACGGTCGTCGGCGGTGTTGGGAAAGAGCGTGACCGCGCCGGTCATCTTCAGTTCGATTGCGCCGACCAAATCCTGGCAGACGCCGAAGGCGAAGTAGCCGCCGAAGGGCATCTCCGGATGCGCGCGATGCAGGCGCATGTAGGCGCGGACCATGGCGCCGGAGAGCCGCATAATCTCGTCGACGTCGGACTGGCGGTACTCGTGGGCGTTGCGCTTCATCACCCAGGCCTGGTCGAGCGTGTCCATGACGCGGAACTCGGCCTTGCCATCGATGCCGAAGTAGAAGGCGATGTCGGCTTTGTACAGCGGACCGCGGATGTGCCACTCGTACTCGGCGTGCGAGGCGGGCACGAGCAGCGGGCGCCTGGTGCCGGGCACGACGATCTGCGTGTTCACGAAGAAGGGCGACATTACATCCTGACCGTTGTCGTGCAGGTGGCCGAAGTTGGCGAAGTAGCGCGAGTCGGTGACCGTAACTTCGTTGCCGGTGCCACGGATGGCGGCGATCAGGTCCTGCGGGGTCACGACAGTCAGCACGTCATTCCAGATTGCGACGGCCTGCGGCACGCCTTCGACCCCGTTGATGGAGAGGCGGTTGAGAACGTCGGCGAGGCGCTGCGACTCGGCGTGGCTGGCCGCGAGATCGTTGGGTCCGTCGCCCCGCTGAATACCGTCGCCCAGGCTGGTTACGATGCCTTCGGTAGTGAAGCCCGGCAGCGTGGAAGGATTCCGCAGGTCGATGCGGTCGCTGCGATCGGGCGCGTAGGGGCCGAGGTCGAGGAACTTCCACATGCCGGGCGAGTCCAGCTTGTCTTCGTCGTTGGCGATGTGGCCGATGGCGTCGACAGTGGGGACGATCTCGGCCATGGTCCAGCCGGGGAAGCGGTCGAGTCCGGCCCAGTCCTTGCCGAGAATAAGCTCGCGCAGGTGATTGATGAGGTCTGGCGTCAGCAGCGCGGGGCCGCTGCGCTTCCGACCGCCTTGAATCTCCGCCAGGAAGGATTCGGTAAAGCCGGGTTTGGCGGAGAGCTCGCGCATCATCTGCGACAGCATGATGGTGTTGGGCGGCATGGTGTCGGTTGGCACGGCGGAACCCATCAGTGCGGCGCAGGCTATCGCCATAAGACCTGCTCGGAAAAGGCGCATTAAGCGATTAGATATCAGTCGCAGCATTGACGCTATTGGCTATTCAGTCGGCTCATCCACAAAACTCTCAGTTCTTATACCGGAGGCGAATAACTCGTTGACCACTGAGACGCCGGCTTCACTTCCTAGAACATATCTGAGTATCCGGATCAGGCCTTGATCTCTGCTCTTGCCGACGTAGACAAAGACCCAGAGGTAGCCGCTAGCCATGCACCACATCATGAGAACGATGAGAAAGTCTGTGCCAACGGCGCGCAAACCTGCATGGCGGCCGAGATCACGGATCAAACTAGAAAACCACGCGACGCAGCCCAGTAAGAGCCACAGCGACGCCACAAGCCGAAGCGGCAGCCACAGCTTGAATGCACCCACTAAGGTCGACCCGTTAGATGTCTTAATGATATCGAAATTTAGGTTCCTAGGAGATACGGAGCCGTACTGAATGGGCCAGCGAAGAAATCCGTCTTCGGCCGCGGTGCGACCGCGCAGTGGTTTGCATCGTTCGCTGCTTGAGAAGGTGCGTGGGGCCGCGGTGATTTTTGCGAGGCGCGCCACGATGGCTTCGGGAGGCGCGTTGGTGTTAAGCCGGACTTCGGTTTTGAAGGCGAACATTGGTTGCCATCCTGCCGTTGGGACTTGTGACGCAATTATGTCGGGCCTTCAGCCCTTGGTCGTCCTGCCACCCGTAACCTGGGGCGTTGCCCCAGGCTGGGATAGAACGGGCCTTTGGCCCTGAAACAAAGGCAAAGGCGTTTAGGCAGAAACGTTAAAGGCGTCCAGTCTCTTTACGACGAGTTCATTCAACACGGCTGGGTTGGCCTGACCTTTGCTGGCCTTCATCACCTGGCCGACGAAGAAGGCGGCGACGGTGCGCTTGCCGCCGCGGAACTGCTCCACCTGCTTCGGGTTCGCGGCGATGACCTCGTCGATCAGCTTCTGGATGACGCTTGAATCGCTGATCTGCTGCGGCTTCTCACGCTCATATACGGTTGCAAAATCCTCGCGGTTGGCGAAGGCGGTGTCGAGCATGGCTTTGAGCATCTTGCTGGAGATTTCACCTGATTCGGCCAGATCCGCCGCCAGCACCAGACCGGCTTCGGTGATGGGCGATTCTTCGTTTTCGAGGCCCCCGGCGCGCAGGCGCATAGTAATCTCGCTGGTCAGCAAGCTGGCCACGCGGCGCGGCGACTTGGCGCGTTTGGCAGCCGATTCGAACTGGTCGGCGAAGGCGCGCGTGGAGGTGAAGGTGGCGGCGTCCTGTGCGCTGATGCCGTACTCGGCGATCATGCGGGCACGACGGGCTTCGGGAAGCTCGGGCAGGGCCTTAAGGATCTCAGCTTGCCATGCGGCGCCGACGAGGAGCGGCGGCAGGTCGGGCTCGGGGAAGTAGCGGTAGTCGTGGGCTTCTTCCTTGCTCCGCATTGAATACGTCCGGCCTTCGGCGTTGTTCCACAGGCGCGACTCCTGCTTGACCCGGCCGCCGTCTTCGATGACGCCGATCTGGCGCTCGATCTCGTACTCCACTGCGGCGCGGATGTAGCGGAACGAGTTGACGTTCTTCACCTCGGCCTTGGTGCCGAACTTGTCCGCGCCCTTCAGCATCACACTGACGTTGGCATCGCAGCGCAGCGAGCCTTCCTCCATGTTGCAGTCGCTGACGCCTGTGTAGAGCAGGATTTCCTTCAGGCGCGTAAGGTACTCGAAGACCTCGTCGGCGGAGCGCAGGTCGGGCTCGGAGACGATCTCGACCAGCGGCGTGCCGCAGCGGTTCAGGTCGATGTACGTCCGGCTGACGGAGTCGGCAAAGCCGTCGTGGAGACTCTTGCCGGCATCCTCTTCCATGTGCAGCCGGGTTACGCCGATGCGCTTCAGCACTCCGGAGCTGCCATCGCCTTCCGGCACGTCGATCCAGCCGTGTTCGGCGATGGGTTTGTCGAATTGCGAGATCTGGTAGCCCTTGGGATTGTCGGGGTAAAAGTAGTTCTTGCGGGCGAAGATGCTGGTCTCGCGGATTTCGCAATGAATCGCCTTCGCCGCAAGCACGGCGAACTCGACGGCCTGGCGGTTGAGCACAGGCAGCGCGCCGGGCAGGCCGAGACAGGTGGGGCAGGTGTGGGTGTTGGGGTCGCCGCCGTACCTGTTCACGCAGCCGCAGAAGGCCTTGGAGGCGGTCATCAGCTGGACGTGGACTTCGAGTCCGATGACGGGCTGGTACCTGGCGAGGACTTCGGGCGAGAGATCTGTGGGGACGGCCATGATTTCTATATCTTACCTAATCGAATTCTCCATTTACATCGACAGAGCGGTGCCACTATTGATACCATGGCTCCATGGCGTCTTCGCAGAAAATACTCGACCGGATGCGTCGCGAGCCGACCAATATAAAGTTCACTGAACTGCTCAAGGTCTGCAAGGAAGTCTTCGGTAAGCCGCGACATTCGGGGAGCAGCCACGTCCTCTTCAAGACGCCCTGGCCAGGCGACCCGCGCGTTAATATCCAGAACGATAAGGGCAAAGCCGAGGCTTATCAGGTCAGGCAGGTTTTGCTGGCAATCGACAAGATCAAGGAGGAAGCACGATGAGCGTCGACCATTACACGTATCGCGTTACCTGGTCGCAGGAAGATGGAAAATACCTGGGCCTGTGCGTTGAGTTGCCGTCGCTTTCCTGGCTGGCGGGTGAACCGGGAGAGGCGCTGGCGGGCATTCGCAAGGTTGCCGCGGAGGCGGTAGCCGACATGCAGGCGAACGGCGAACCTGTGCCCGAACCGCTGGCTGAGAAACGCTACAGCGGCGAATTCAGGGTACGGATTCCGCCCCAGGTACATCGCTCACTGGCGATGCAGGCGGCGGAGCAGGGCGTGAGCCTGAATCGTCTGGCCAGCGCGAAGCTGTCTGGATAAACTACGGCGGGACCGTGACGCGGTGGACCGGGATGGGAGCGGCGGCGGGGCGTTTCGAAAAGAAGCGGTCATGGCGTCGTTGTGGGCGGGTCCGATGAGGCGCATGAATTCGACCTTACGCCGCCATGACCAAGTGACCATCTTGATGCATGTCAATCCCGTTTGCGGAGGCCTGGATATTTAAGAATCCGTGGTACAACTCGTCGCGTCATATCTGCAGGAAACGGAGAAATACCAATGAAAAACATCATCGTTCTCGCAACGCTTGCTCTGGCCATCATCCCCAGCCTGGCCTTTGGCATGGAACCGGCGAAGCGCGCGCAGCAGCAGAGCACCAGCAATGGCACACGGCAGCAGAGCGCAAGTCAGTACCATGACCGCTCGCCCGTCGTACGCGACCGCAGCACGGTTTCGCCCCGCTAATCTGTCATTAGCAATGCCTGGGTAGAGCGCTAAGCCGCTCCCCGGGCATTTTCTATAAACCGCCTGACCTTCTCGAAGTCCTTCCGCCCCGGCTCACGCTCTACTCCGCTCGCCACGTCCACGCCCCAGGGCCGCAGAGTCCGGATTGCCTCGCCGACGTTCTCCGGACGCAAGCCGCCGGCGACGATCATCCGCAGCGCCTGGCTTCCGATCAGCTCGCGCGCGCTCGCCCAGTCGAAGCTCCTGCCCGTCCCGCCCAGGTTCGACGCGCCGATCTTCGCATCGATGAGCACCCGGTATCCGCCGCCGTCTTCGGCGATGTCCTCCAGTTGACGCCGCACAACGACCTCGGAAGCCACATCTTCGTCGACTGTCCAGTGCAGTGTCTGGATGATTTGGATCGCAGGCCCCAGCACTCGCGCCAGCCGCCGCGCAAACTGCAGATCCATTCCGCCGTGCAGTTGCACCGCCGTTAACCCGGCTTCTTCAACAGCGGCAGCAATCTCTTCGACTGACCCGGTCGCAAACACCCCGACCCGCTCTACCCCGCCAGGCATAATCGCCGAGATCGGTCCTATTTGTGCCGGCGTAACCTGGCGTTTGCTCGGCGCAAACACGAAGCCCACCGCATCCGCGCCCAGTTCCGCGGCCATCAGCGCATCTTCAGCGCAGGTATTCGCGCAAATCTTAACCCACATCGAAGAGCGCCTTCCTACTCCCTATTCCCTACACCCTGCCTTCAGAACTCCGAAGCGTAGTCCTTCTCCATCAGCAACGCCAGCATCGCCGCCGGATCGGGTTGCCGCATCAGCGCCTCGCCCACCAGGAACGCGTCGTAACCCACCGCCAGCAGCTTTTCGATATCCTGAGGCGTCTTGATGCCGCTCTCCGCGACGCGCAGCACGTTCGCCGGCAGCCAGCGCACCAGGTCGGTGTGCGCCATCGGGTCCATATTGAGCGTGGCCAGATCGCGGCTGTTCACCCCAATCATCTCGACGCCGAGGTCGATCGCCCGGTCCAGCTCCGCCTTGTTGTGCACCTCGCACAGTACGTCCAGGTTGATCCTCCGCGCCGCCTCGTTCAACTCCTTCAAGTCCGCGTCCGTATGCGCCGCGACGATCAGCAGAATCGCATCCGCGCCAGCCGCACGCGCCTCGATCACCTGGAACGGGTCGAGGATGAAGTCCTTGCGCAACACCGGGATCTTCACCACAGTCGAAACCGCCTCCAGGTCTTCGATGGACCCCTTGAAGAACTCCTCATCGGTGAGGACCGAGAGCGCCGCCGCTCCGACTCTTTCGTATCCCAGCGCGATCGTGGCCGGGCGGTAATCGTCCGAGCGCAGCACGCCGCGGGACGGCGATGCCTTCTTCAACTCCGCGATGATTGCCGGTCCCAGCGCCGCTGCTTTGCGCAACGCCGCCTGGAAGCCCCGCGGACGGTGCGCGGCGGCGCGGCGTTCCAGCGTCTGCATATTCGCGGCCGCCTTGCGGTCCTGCACGCTGAGGAACGTGCGCGACATGATCTGATCCAGAACTGTGGGCATCTGCTCTCCTGAAGTTTCTCGTGCGGTATTTCATTGGATGCTAAAAGAGCCATCCCGTTTACAGCCACACGCGAAAAGACCCTTCGCGCTGTGGAAGGGTCTTTTCATCACGATCGGAATTCTGGTGCCGAAGAAGGGACTCGAACCCCCACACCCTTGCGAGTACGTGGACCTGAACCACGCGCGTCTGCCAATTCCGCCACTACGGCACTACAAGGT
>CAXTMK010000124.1:0-14712 GCA_964245315.1 uncultured Acidobacteriaceae bacterium
ATCGACGATCGTCGCGGTCTTCGTCCCCGTGCCGCCATCCGCGGCCTCCACCCAGACGATGGTCGCGGGCACATCCGCCCGCCAGGAGTAATCGCGCGGCCCCGGCGCAACCGCATCGCGATTGATGGGCAGGTTATCGACCGCCGGGCGCTCGTACAGCACCTTGGCGACACCGCCGTGGGTCGGCACCACCTCGGTGGTCGTCGGGAAGCGCGAGTACGGGAACGTATAGCTGAACGGACGATGCACCACAGCGACCAGCGCATACTTGCCGTCCGGCGAAGGTGTCGCGCGCTCCACCAGACCCTTCACCGGCAGCGGCTTCACCGTGCCTGTCAGCGAGACGACGGCGAGGTCCGACGACGCGTAATACTCGAAGATATTCTCATCCGAAACGGTCTTCAGCATGTCCTCATAGGTGGGCGCGGGGCTTACCTTGCCGAGGCTCTCCTCAATGTCCGGGCCGATCGGAACTTCGCTCTCCTTTGGAGCCGGTCCGCGCGTCGCCGGGACGGTCTTGCACAGGAGCTCCGTGCCGTCCGGCATCCAGCTGCAGGGCGAACCCAGCACCGCATTCAGCTTGAAGGCGCCGATGCGATGCGCGTGCGAGGTGGCCACATCGACAATCCAAAGCTCCAGGCCCGTTGCCGGCGGCGTAGCGTGGGCAACGAATGCCACATGCTTCGAGTCGGGCGACCAGTTCGCGTCCACCGCCTTCAGCTTCGCCGGAAGCCCTGTAATCGTCTTCGGCGCGGTCTGCTTGCCGATCTCCACGGCCTGCAGCTGCAGCGCGACATCGTAGCGCTCCACGCTGGGCCCGTTGGCCGACGGATTGAAGCGGATGCCGGCCAGCCGGTAGCGCGGCTGCGCCACATCGGCGATGGTGGGGAACGTCGCCGGCTGCTCGATCAGCAGCGTCCTGCGATCGGGCGAGACGCGCGCCATCGGCGTGGGAGCCGCATCCAGCAGTTGTTCGATCGCCGCGGGCGGCTTCTGATACGGCAACGCCGTCTGTGCGCCAGCCGCGCCGAATGCCGAGCCAAGTACAGTCACTGCCGCTGCGAAATTCCTGATGGTCGCCATGCGAATCCCTCTGAGGTTTAGAAATGGAGTCTGTGTGCAAAAGATACACCAAATTCTCTGCGTCTTCTGCATACCGGGCGATTTTCACTGGGAAAATCCTGCGCCCTCGTGCGTGAGCGTTATACTCAAACCTATTCCAGACTCATCAGAGGTCACCTTCATGCTTATCGCGTGGCGCATCCGTACCGCAGCTTTATGTCTTGCCGGCGTTGCCGTACCGCTCACCGCCGCCTGGGCGCAGCAACCCTCCGCACCCAGTGAGAGCGCGCCTCCCGCCGTCGCACCGGCGGCGCAGGGCCGCGGCGCTCGTGGAGGCGGCGCTGCACCTGCGGCGTCCGCGGAACCCAACGGCCTGCCGGACTCCATCACGACAGGCACGGTGACCGTCGGCGGCCAGGCAATCGCGTACAAGGCCATCGCCGGCACCATCACGGTCGGCGCGACCGACCAGCAGGACTCCACCATGGGCTTCGACGGCAAGCCCCTGCCCGACTCCGGCATCAAGCCCGCCGACGACGGCCCCGCCACCGCGCGCATGTTCTACGCGGCCTACATGAAGACCGACGCCGACCCCATGCACCGGCCCGTCGTCTTCATCTATAACGGCGGCCCCGGCTCGCCCACCATGTGGCTGCATATGGGTACCTTCGGGCCGAAGCGCATCGTCACGCCGGACACCAAGCACCAGGAGGCCGGTCCGTACCAGATCGTCAGCAACGAAGACTCGCTGCTCGATGTCGCGGACGTGGTCTTCATCGACGCGCCCGGCACCGGCCTGAGCCGGACCTTCGGGCGCAACCGCGGGGAGGCGTTCTACGGCGTCGACGCCGACGGCCACGCCTTCGAGCGCTTCATCCGCCGCTTCCTCTCGAAGTACAACCGCTGGAACTCGCCCAAGTACATCTTCGGCGAGAGCTACGGCACGCCGCGCTCGGCGGTGCTCGCCGCCGACCTCGGCAACGTCGACCTGAACGGCGTCATTCTGCTCTCGCAGATCCTGGCGTTCGACAACTCGGTCGACGGCCCGACCGCAAACCCCGGCGTCGACCAGGCGTATGCCTTGGCGCTGCCTACGATGGCCGCGACGGCCTGGTATCACCACAAGCTCTCGCCGCAGCCGCCCGCGCTGAAGCCCTTTCTGGATGAGGTGCAGAAGTACGCGCTGGGCGAGTATATGACCGCACTGCTGCAGGGTTCGGAGCTCTCCGAGGCCCAGAAGAAGGCCGTCGCCGAGAAGCTGCACAGCTACATCGGCCTGCCGGTCGACTACCTGATGAAGAGCGATCTGCGCGTCGTCGGCGGAGCTTTCTCGAAGGAGCTGAAGATCGACGAAGGCATCAGCGTGGGCCGTCTCGACACGCGCTACGAGGGTCCGGACATGGAGCCGCTCTCGCCCAACACCGGCTACGATCCGCAGTCCGACGCCATCACCTCGGCCTGGAACACGGCCATCAACGAGTACCTGCACAACGACATGAAGTACGCCACGCAGGACACCTACCTGCTCTCCGGCCGCACCGGCGGAGACTTCAACTGGAACATGACGCATCGTCCGCCGGGCCGCGGCGCGGGCGGTGGAGGCGGTGGAGGCGCGGCCGGAACGGTCGAGACGGGCGCGAACGTAATGCCTGACCTCGCCTACCGGATGAAGCTGAATCCGAAGATGAAGGTGATGCTCGCGGGTGGGTATTACGACCTGGCAACGCCATACTTCGAGGGCATCTTCGAGATGCACCACCTGCCCATGCCGAAGTCGCTGCAGGCGAACATCAGCTACCACTACTACGAGGCCGGGCACATGATCTATGTGCGCGAGGATATTCTCAAGCAGTTCCACAATGATGTGGCGGCGTTTATCAAGGCGACCGAAAACCCGAAGTAGGCAAACAAATTTGCCGGTCAGATGATTGCAAGGCAGCTAGAATCTGACCGGCAACAGATTGATACGGGGGTACCCCCTCCCCCGTACTTTTTGCGCAAAATATTCAGAAGATGAGACTTAGGTCTGGACCTCGGTTCCGGAATATCTGCTGCGCAGGCAGAAAGACGGGGGTGTTTGACCGGCACATTTGTCAAGAGGGCGGGTCTTCTTCCAACACTCGGTGGCGAGCGTCAGACTCGCGGGCTTTAGGTATCGTGTCACCCGATTGCCCAAGTCCTCAGATGACATGCCTGGGACTGCCCGATTACATCAAAATGTCTCGTAAATTGCGGGCCGGATCAGTAGCATCTTTAAATGGGATTCTTTTTCCGCCGGTCAACAAGCTTCGGGCCCTTCAGGCTAAATTTCTCGAAATCAGGTATCGGCGCCTCCGTCGGCGTGCCGGGTGCTCGTCTTACGGTGACGCCTCGCGGAACGATGTATGTCACGGCTGGCAGTGATGGATTTTATTACCGTGAGATGATCACGAGGCCGCCCGGCGTTTCGACCGATCAATCGTTTCGACCCACCCCTAATCCCGCTCCGCTCGAAGATGCAATAGTCACAGCGGACGTAACAACGCTCGTTGATAGCTCGGCCGCCGAACTCATCCAACGGCTCAACGAGCGTGCCGAGATGTTCAATTTTGCGTGGCTCCTTTACTGCGCAGGAGCAGTCTTGCTGATCCTCGGAATATCGTTATACGCAAGAGGCACAGACCCGTCGAAATGCCTGCTCTACCGCAAACCGTAGAACCCTTGGGTCCAGATAGAGCTAGCAATGCAGTCGACGAATATGCTCTGCTGCTGGCCCGCTATGGCCAACCTAACACGGTCACTATATCGTCCTCGCAATCCATGCCTGTAAGGACCGCCATTTACGATTCCGCGCACCTAGCTATCATTTTTATCCCAAACGGATGTTTCGCGGCTTACGAATTTATTCAGCAACACCAGAAGAGCCCGATTGCGGCGCTTAGCGCAAAGCATTCCCAGTCACAGCGTTCAAAACGATTAGAAACACCGCCAAAATGTATACCGCAAGGCAGCGGCTCAGAAATAGTTCGATACGACGACCCTAACAGCGGATCGGCGGTCGACGCAGAAGCTGCGCGGCAAAGGCTCGGTAGCCTCAGTACAAAGTCGTCATCTCCGCCATCTATAGACAAAACAACAGAGCCAGCCAAGAGCCCAACTACCGCCCGTAGCAACTCGCACTCTGCCCCTGAATCGGCGGCAATTTCGTTTCAACAGGAAACCTTGAGAGCCGAAGCGGATAGACTTCAATTGCTTCAGGTTGAACGCGCACAAGACCGAAATTACGGAATTATCCTACTAGTAGGGGGGCTTGGCTTATTCATTGGCGGAGGCCTCATACATCGACGCAATTGCCAAAAGCGAATTACAAGGCTCTTCTACGAACTCAACGATACATCACAACAGAGGCACACCCTTCTCGATCGGTCCATAGATGATTTGGCAAAGTCGCAGTTGATTTGGCGTGTAATCGCGAATTCCCCAACCTACGACTGGAAGCGCAATGCCGGTGCGTCATCGCTAATCACGCGCAAGCGCGCGGCAATAGTCACTGCCAGTCCGCCGCGCGTTGAAAGTAATCTGGTAGTGCGGTGTCTTGATCTTAATGAGATTAAGCTCTATTTTTTGCCTGATCTACTCTTGTATCGGGAACGCAACATTTATGGGGCCATTGCCTATGGCGATTTGAGAATAGGACAAGGTGCGACTCGATTCATAGAGAATGAGCAAGTTCCAACGGACGCGAGACAAGTGGGCCAAACCTGGAAATATGTAAGAAAAGACGGAGGGCCGGATAGGAGGTTCAATGACAATGCACTTCTCCCGATCATGCAGTACGGGGCACTTACCGCAACCTCCTCGCATGGCTTAAACATCCTTCTCCACGCGTCAAATTATGAAGCTACGGCTGCGTTTGCAAACTCAATGATAGAAATCCGCAGCCACCTTCAACTTAGCCTACCCATACAATCCGACGAGCCATTGAAACCCATCTCAGGAGCGCGTGCCTTCGCTCTTAAGATGCTTGGACTAGGATCTGACGCAACGGCGGATAATATCTCACAGGCATACCGGGGCTTGGCTCGGATGTATCATCCCGATAAGGTTTCCGGATTGGCATCGGAGTTCCAAGATCTTGCAGAACGGCGAATGAAGGAGATTAATGCTGCTTACGCCCTGCTGAAATAGCCGGAAATCAGCAATTCTAAGCCGCAACCGCCCGCCCCACTCTAGCCCATCGCCGCTCCAGAAAATCCGGCAGGTAGATCATCATCGATCTGCGGTCACCAGATACTGACGTAGAGCGCCGTGAGCCGTAAATCTTTCGCAGCCTCCGCGGTCGCGGGTTAACACTTTGCGTGCTTCACCGGGAGAGAACTCCCGTAAGCAAGCTCACTTTGGCTTGTCCGACCTGGCTGCGCCGAGAGTTCCCAGAACCTGGGCGATCAGCAGCTCTCCCCCAAAGCCGAACAGAAATGCAATTGCCAGCGCGCTCCCCGGACCCTGGTCTCCGTCGAAGTGAATATTCAGCAACTTCGATTGATAGAACGCGTACCCCGCCAGGGCCACCCCCGACCCGAAGAGAGCGCGGGCGATGGTCACGAACTGGTTGGCGACCCGCTCCGGAATCTTCGATGTTGCGTTCGCGTTCATCAGCGAGCCGGCCGCGCTGAAGGCCGCTCCCAGCAAGCCGAAGAAGAGGACCGCCGTGACCATCTGATATCCCCAGGGACTGAGAGGTTCCGGAAGCTGCCGCGAAGACGAAACGACAAGAGGAACAAGCAGAAACAGTCCAAGGCCGCAGCAGCCCAGCAGGATGACGATCTGCCGTCCGACAAGCCAGACCTTGTAATACTGATTGGAAAAATACTCATCGCGGAGCGCCATCGCTTTGACGGTCAGGGGGACGTCGTCCACCTTCAGCAGATTGAGCATCTCATCCCCGCGCCACGATTGAATCTTCGCCGCCTCTGCCTTCAGGACCGAAGCATGCAGGACGAGCTCCTCCGGCGCCAGGCCGTGGATCGCGTGCCGCCGCGCAGCGTGCAGGCTCATCCATCCGCCTTCGATGTTGTCCTCCAGGTTCAAATATTGCTGGGCATTGTTTATCTCGGCATGGGCGGCGCTTGCCCACGCGGGATCGGAATGTACCGTCCTCGCCTCCAAAAGGTCGAGCTCGACGCGAAACGATGTCAGCTCGCGTTGCAGGCGGGCATAGTCACTCTTCTCCGACCAGAACCAGCTATGCCACCAGGGCCGGTTATGAGGAGGAGGGGAAATGTCAGCCATCTGGCGCCTCGTGTGAAGCTCGCTTGCAGGGGAATGTAAAGGTTATAGGCCTGCTCGATGACTTATGCAACGGCGATTCGATTGAATTAGGACGTCCGAACGTCAGAGACTTTGCGCAGGAGCACGTTGGAACAGACGTCCTGCAATTCCGGGCCGGAGGGCCCGGGGCTAAAGCCCCAATTCTTATTGGCTTTTATTCGTGGGGCTGAAGCCCCACGCTAATCCCAAACAGCAAAACGCTCATCCCGAACAGCGAAACCGGACTTATTCAACAAGCTCACGGACTATGGCAGCTTCCGTTCGAGGTTTGCCGCGATGCCAAACGCAGATTCCCTTCGGGAATGACAACACGATGAGGAGCGGCTGTAGGAACGGAGAAGCGGCTTCAACTGCAGGTTTAAGAGTTCGAAACCGGCTCGGTCATTGTGCGTCCGCTTTGCAGCTTGAACGAGCCTTCTCAAGGAGCTCAGGCGGATATTTCTCAGGAATTTTCACGAACTTGACATGGTCTTTCTGCGCGAGGCGCATCAGACTGTTCATATTTTCGTCAGTTTCCAGGACCTCCTTCTGATCGAAGGTGTAGTTTTGCGCTTCCAGGAAGGTCAGCTTGCCGACCGTTTTGGTCGTGGCCGCAATCCCGTAGAATTTTCCGGTAGTCTTATGGCCTTCCACGAAGATGACGCAGGCTGCGTTGCCCGACAGCGCGCCCCAGACGACCGGGTCAGCGCTCTGCGATTTGTTCTGCGAGGAGAGAGGGGCGGCGGCTGCGAGGATAAGACCGGCAGCAGCGAAGACAGGAATTTTCATGAGAGTCTCCGAGTTGGACATCCAGATGGTGGCACGTCTAAACCATGGGGGGATCGGCGGACACACTATCTATTCGCAAGTCGTGTGATGCGCGCGATTCTAAGCCACACCCGGCGTCCTAGACGTGCCTTTCAGCCCGCTCCACGATCTTGTCGGTCAGGGTCTCCGGCAAAACCTCAAGACGATCGAGCTGCAACGTAATTCCAAGCACATTGTCTACGTCGGAGATTCTGCCCCACAGGTCCACCCGGCGGCCGGGTTTGAGATCCCGCAGCGCCGGCTCGCGACTCACATCGATCAAGGCGTAGACGTTCTTCTCATACGACCCATGCAGGTGGATGCCGCGGATGGAGAAGCTGACCTGCATCACAGGATCGCGGTTTACGCTCACCACATCGAAAAAGCGCGTCTGCCAGTAGACCTTTTTGCCAAGGTATTCGGATGCGATCGCCTGAGCGCGCTGAAGCGGTGGCAGCTTGTCCACTTCGAAGATGATCTGACCCACGGTCGGGATTTCAGAGTATTCCTTGTCAGCCATGACGTTCCCTCTGCTGCAATAGGATGCGCTTTGGCATTCAGCCTGCCGATGAGAAAATCCGGAGCTAAGGCCCGAACTATCCCGTGGTATTACTGGTGCGGCTGAAGCCCCACGCTCATGCCGAGCGGCCAAATCGGACTTCTGCAACAACCTCCTGATCTCCTGAGCCTGAAGCTTTGCCTCAATTATGTCGGGCCTTCAGCCCTATGTCATGCTTGCAACCATGACCTGGGGCGTTGCCCCAGGCTGTTACAGGACGGGCCGCTGGCCCTGAAACAAAGGCAAAGAGTTTCTGACTCAGGACACTAGAAGTTCACGCTTGCCGTCGCGGTGACGGATTGCAGCATCAGGCGCACGCGGCTGTTGCTGTACTCGCCGGCGAGAATGTCGCTCCTGCCTACCGACTCCGAGCTGGGAAGCTGCAGCTGGTAGGCCGCGTCGAGGCGCAGGCGCCGGTGCTTCCATCCCGCTCCGGTGGCGACGGCGTTGCGCATAATGGCCGCGGTCAACGGCAGCAGCGTCGCGCTGGGCACCGGGTTCGACATGTAGCTGTAGCCTGCGCGCACAGTCCAGTTCTCACTGACAGCTGAGTCGACGCCGACGTGCAGCCCGACCTGATTGTTCCAGTGCAGCGGAACCGCGTCCTGCAAAGCATTGCTTCCCGCAACCGAGTTGATGGTGGCGTTGGTGCCTCCGGTCAGCGTGACCGGCAGTTGCTGGAAGGCCTGACCCCAAGCGGTGAAATCCGCCTGCGCCTGCCAGGTCATGTGCCGGTTCCAGCCCCACTGGACGCCTGCATCGAAGCCTTGCGGCAGGTGATTCAACACCCTGGTCTGGTAGTGGAACGTGGGGTCCGAGGCGACGCCCAGCGCGGTGAACAGCGCCGAGGCAGACCCGTCGGCAGTCCCTGACGTATGGATGGTCGTGCCGCTCTTCCATGCCAGGCCGACACGCATGCGGCTGTTGGGTTTCCACTCGAGGCCGGCGTTGCCGTTCCAGCCGATCCCATGCGTCTGCAGGTTCAGCAGTACCTTGAGCCCCGCGAGCGCCGGCTGCTGCTGGAAGATGTACGGCGCGTTGAGATTGTTCGTGTTGTAGACCAGGCCCAGCACGGCTCCGGCGGACCACTTCGACCCGAAGGTGCGCGCCGCGCCAAGGGACGAACGAACGGCGATGATCTGCGTCTCGTTGGTCTGCAGGCCGTAGCTGACACCGGCTGTCCCGGGCGCGTCGACGTAAGTCCAGTTCGCGCGCATCAGCAGTTCGGGCGTAAACGCGGCCGACGCGCTCCAGCGGCTGGCGCCCAGCGGCATGGCAAAGGCGCCGAACGGCATCGCGCCCACGACTCCGCCCATGCGGCCGTTGCTGTTGGCGGAGTTCTGGAACGATCCCGAGCCGAAGGTTCCGACAGCACCGAAGCTGAGCGTGGGAGCGGAGATTCCGGCGAGGCCGGCGGGATTGCCTTCGACCGCATCGAGCGGGTCGCCCTGCTGCGCGGCGAGCGTGCCTCCGCGTGCCTCGGCGGCGGCGCTGGGCCCGTTGCCGAACGATGTTGCCTGCGCGCGGGCGACAGGGGCCGAAGAATTCAGCAGTCCACAGACCGTCGCGACGATAAGAGCCCATCTGAGAGCCAGTTGAAAAGGTGGCGCTGTCGCTCCAAGGCAACGGTCCGGGGCTAAAGCCCTATTTATTCCATTCATGTTGTTCGTGGGGCCAGAGCCCCACGCTAATCCCAAACGGCGAAGGTTGGACTTCAACAAACTCCTAAACAGACGGGAAAACATTGGGCTGCTCTGGGCCGGCATAAACATCCTTGAACATCTGGATTCAGAGGTCGTGGCACGATCTCGCAATCCATGGTGGACGATGAGCCGGCAACCAGCCATTCCACCTTTGCGCAGGACGGAACACTTTCGTGCAGTGGTGTGGGATGGGCTTACAACCAACGAGGGATACTTCAATCGGCGGCAAGAGACGATTCTGACAACTGATGCATTTTGGAGAAGGACCGCCATGCCAGTAACCTCGGCAACCTATGAAGAAGTTGTATGCAACGATCCAACCCTCCAGGAGATTCTGGTTACGCTCTCCTTCGCTCTCGACCTGACCGAAGGCGCGGTGCCCGGACATGCGATTCGTTCCTGCCTGATGGCGGTTCGGATTGCGCTCGCGGCCGGGTTGGATACCAGAGGGATATCGGACCTCTACCATGCCTGCCTGCTGAAAGACGCCGGCTGCAGCAGCAACTCGGCGCGCATGTGCCAGATCGTCGGCGGAGATGACCGGGTGGTGAAGGCAGGCGCAAAGCTGGCGGATTGGACGCGGCCGCTCAGGCCCAAAGTCTCCACCATCAAGCTGCTTTGGCACCAGGTGCTGCCCGGAGCTTCGAAGTTCAAAAAGGGCGCTCGCATCGTCAAAATAGCGGCCGATCAGCACAGGAACAATCGTGAACTGATCGACCTGCGCTGCGACCGGGGCGCGATGATCGTGCGCAAACTCGGTCTTGGGACAGAAGCCGGCGCAGGCGTCCGGCACCTGGATGAGCATTGGGATGGAGGCGGCTACCCGAGCGGCCTGAAAGGTTCGAATATCCCGGTCATCTCCAGGCTGATGGCGATCGCACAACATCTCGACGCCTTCTGCATGGATCAGGGCCCGGAGGCCGCGATCAACACGCTGATCGAACGTTCGGGCCGGTGGTTCGATCCGGATCTCACGGCCGCGGCCGTGGCGTTGGATAAGGCGCGAAAGCTCTTTCTGTATTGTTTGCCGGATGAATCTGTGAAGACGGCTCGAACTGCGATTCTCGCTTTGAACCCGCATACCGAGACGCGTCTTTCGGCGCTGGACATCGATGCGATCTGTGAGACCTTCGCCGATGTGGTGGATGCGAAGTCGCCGTTTACCTATCAGCACTCGATGGGCGTTATGGATGCGGCGGTCTCGATCGGAACTGTGCTCGGCCTCCCGGGGCACCGCATGCAGGTCCTGCGCCGCGCGGCCCTGCTGCACGACGTAGGCAAGCTCGGCATTTCCAATACCATCCTCGACAAGCCAGGCAAACTGACCGACGTTGAGTTCGGCATCGTAAAGACGCACCCAGGACTGAGCGCGGAGATACTCGGGCATATCGGCGCGTTCCGCGAACTGGCGCTGATGACCGGCGAACATCACGAGAAGCTCGACGGCAGCGGCTATCCCAACGGACTTAGGGCGAAGGATCTTTCGCTCGAATCGAGATTGCTGGCGGTCGCCGATATCTATGGCGCGCTCTCGGAGAAACGGCCCTATCGGGAAGCGCTCGCGCCGCCGCAGATTACCGCGATCATGGAACGCGATGTCCCCTCTAAGCTGGACGGCGAATGTTACGAAGCTCTGCGCACCGTGATGGCGAATGCGACATTTCCCTTGAACAGGTACCAGGAACCCGCGGGGGATCGCTGGTGCACGGCTGATTTCGACGCGGTCGAAGCATATATCTGAACCAGGGATTTTCGGGTACTTTGTGACCCTTTAGAGTGATTGCGACGGCGGCGCAATCTCCCCTACTCTGGCCGAGTAGACAGACGGCATGGCCGGATCAGGCCAGGCGATTCTTACAAGTTCGCAACCGGCGAAGATGAAGGATTTTTTATGATTACCGAGGCCCTGGAAGCGACGGCAGCGCAGTTGGACGATACGTACCGCGACGATCTCACACAAATCGGCAATCGCCGCTTCTTCGAGCGCCGGCTGGATGACAATCTCGCCGAACTCCCGGAGACGGCTGCGACTACCGTTCTGTTTCTGCTCGACCTCGATCGATTCAAGGCCGTGAACGATACCCTGGGCCACGCGGTGGGAGACACCCTGCTGCGCCGTGTCGCCGAAAGAATCACCAGCATGCTCCGTGAAACCGATACGTTCGCGCGTCTGGGCGGCGACGAGTTCGGCATCATCCTGCATACCCCCTGCGATTGGAACGACCTCGCCACGCGCATGATCGAACTGGTCCAGCGGACCTACCTGATCGACGGCCTGCCGGTGAACATCGGCGTCAGCATCGGCGTCTCCATCTCGCCGGACGATGCGTGGGAGCGCAGCCAGATGCTGCGGTGCGCGGACCTCGCGCTCTACCAGGCGAAGTCGGCCGGCAGGAACTGCGTGGTCCACTTTGAACCGTACATGCAGGAGAGAGCTCGCGAGAAGCGGGAGATGGAAATCGAACTGCGCAAAGCCATCGCCATGCGCCAGCTCGAAATCCACTACCGGCCTCAGATCGACGTCAACAGCCGGCGGCTGCTTGGGCTCGAAGCGGTTCTGCGCTGGAATCATCCCCGGCGTGGAGTGCTGGACGAAGCCTCGTTCTTCCCGCTTGCGGAGGAGACCGGCGTCATTGTCGCCATCGGCGAATGGGCGCTGAAAGCCGTGTGCCGCGAGGCCGCGCGCTGGCCCGAGGAGGTGACAGTCGCGCTGCGGATGTCTCCCCTGCAGTTCGAATCGAATCGGCTGATCGGCACGGTGACGCAGGCGCTCGCCGCTCACGGAGTGCAGGGACGCAGGCTGGAGCTTGAGGTCACGGAAGGCATTCTGCTGCGGAATGGGCAGATCGTGCTGACCATGCTGGAGCAACTTCGCGCCATCGGCATCCGCGTGGCGGTCGATAGCTTTGGAACCGGCATGGCGTCCCTGAGCCAGATGGTCGACTTCCCGCTCGACAAGATCAAGATAGCCAGATCGCTGGTCGAGGAACAAGGTACCGGGATCAAGGAGCGAGCGATCGTGCGCGCCATCGCCGCGCTGGGCCTCAGTCTCGGCATTTCCACGGTGGTGGAGGGCGTCAACACACCCGAGCATCTTTCACGCATTCAGATGGACGGCTGCTCTTCCGTTCAGGGCTGCCTGTTCCGCGAAGCCGTTCCCGCCGAGGCGCTGCGGGGAATGGTCGCTTCCCTTTCCGCGCCAATCCCATCCAACCCAACCACCGAGGCCCGCTTATGACACACGAGATCTACAGGATTCTCTATTGCAGCCGGAACTGCATGTCCGGCTCTATCGACGAGCAGAAGAGCGAGATCGAGCAGATTCTGGCTACTTCCCGCAGGAACAACGGCACGCAGGGGATCACCGGCGCGCTTCTCTTCAACGGCGGCTTTTTTGCGCAGGTGCTCGAGGGTCCGATGGATCGGGTCGAGTCGACCTTCGAGAGGATTCAGCGCGATATGCGCCACGACGACATCTCCCTGCTGGAGTGCGGCAACGTACCCTCCCGCGACTTTCCGGAGTGGTCGATGGCGTACGCGCGCGGAGCATCGGAAGACACTGCAAGGTTCTCCGATCTGAACCTCGCAAAGGCACTTGAGAACCAGTCGACCGCCGCGGCTCAGGTCAGTGACATTCTGCGCACGCTTGTCCTCCAGGACGATTACGCCGAGGATCTGGCCGCACATGGCTGAACCGCGCGCCGCGGACACAGTCCGGCATAGCGGAGATCTGAGATCCTTTACACCTGAGATTCGCGCGAATGCTATACTCCACGTTGCGGCGCATCTTGCCCCGGACATCGGCTCAGCGCGGCTTCGCGTCTGAATGCTCAACCCCAACCATGCATGGCGGCAACCCTCGGGTCCGCTGTGGAGGCCAACTATTCCACCGATCGATAAACGTTCCGCGAAATCCTTCATCCGCACCAACGAGCGCATTCGCGCGCGTGAAATCCGTGTCATCGACGAGAACGGCGAGCAGCTCGGCGTCATGGCGCCCTTCGAAGCCCTGAAGATGGCGCGTGAGCGCTCGCTCGACCTCGTCGAGATCTCGCCCAATGCCGTCCCACCGGTCTGCAAGATCCAGGACTACGGCAAATACCTCTATGAGAAAGACAAGTCCGAACGCGCCGCGCGCAAAAAGCAGAAGGTCATCGTCATCAAGGAGGTCAAGTTCTCGGTCACCGTCGACGAGCACGACTACCAGACCAAGAAGAATATGGCGATTCGCTTCCTGAACGAGGGCGACAAGGTGAAGGCGTCGCTGCGTTTCAAGGGCCGCCAGATGGCGCACCGGGACCTTGGCTACAAGATCGTCAATCGCCTGATCCTCGACATCGGCGACAACGGCATGGTGGAATTTATGCCGCGCATGGAAGGCACCACACTGCACGCCATTCTCGCCCCCGCGAAGAAGGCCGAGCAGCAGGCCGCGCCCAGGAAGTCCGCGCCGACCGCTCCCGCCGCTCCCGTAGCTGCACCAAAGCCCACTCCGGCCGAAGCTTAGGCTAGTTCCGAGGCGGCGTCGAGGCAGGCTGCTGCACTGTGGCTGGAGCCGCCGCCGGCAAAGCCGGCAGTGTCTGCGCCGGTCCCGGAGCGTCCTGGATCCGCTGTTCGCTATTCACCGGAGGCATGGGCGGTCCCGCCGCCGGTACAACTCCGGTCTGAGCCGGTCCGGGCGCATCCTGAATCCGCACCTCATTCTGAATGCTGTCGTTCTGTTTCTGCGCCTGCTGCACCTGTTGATTCGTTACCTGGGCGGCCTGGGCGGACTGCTGTTGCTGCTGCTGTAAGAGCTTTTGATCGTCGGCCTTCTGCTGTGCGGCTGTCGGAGCCGGTGCTGGAGGAGTTGGCGGAGCGCTCTCCATTGGGATCGTCTGAACGCCTGATGTCGTCTTCGGCGTCGTCGTTCTCTTCCTCTTTACCGCCGGCCTGGTTGTCGCCGGCACGGTCCCGGCGGGTTGGGCCGGGGTTGCTGTCTGTGTCTGGCCATGCGTACCCGCTGCCATCAGCGCCATCAAAGCCCATGTACCAAGCCGAATATTTCCCATAAGCCCTACCTCTGCTTCCTAAGATGCGAAAAGCGCGGCCGCGTGTTCCGGTCGCGCTCTCAGCATCTGCTCCTGTCCTTGCTCCTACTTCGGAGGATGTCCCGGCTCCGGATGCGGAGCAGCTGCCGGGTGCGGCGCAGGCGCGGGCGCAGGACGCGGTGCTGGAGCAGGTCGTGGCGCCGCTGCGGGAGCCGGTGCAGGTCTCAACGCTGGTGCGGGAGCCGGCGCCGGCGCCGGCCTCGGC
>CAXTMK010000125.1:0-14495 GCA_964245315.1 uncultured Acidobacteriaceae bacterium
CGTCTATAGCTATACGCCCGCAAACTTCATCGCGGGAGTCGGCTCCTGCCCCAGCTCCACCGGCTATTGCGGCAATCCGAACGACGGGTATCAGGACGCAAGTCAGCAGTTCGCCTACATCAACCTCTACGACACCAGTGGCTCGTTCAACAAGGTCGTCTTCAGCGAGGGTTCGGGCGGCAACTTCGAGTCGGATAATAATGCCATTGCGAACGTCACCGGGCAAGTACAGGGTACCGTCCTTGGCGCGACGCCGGAACCCTCAAGCCTGGTGCTTCTGGGCTCGGGCCTGTGCAGTCTCGCGGCGTTTTCGCGCCGCCTGCGCGGAAGGGTGAGCAGCCGATTCTCTACCGCCGCCTGAAACAGCAAGCGGCCGGAAGATCTTCCGGCCGCTTCGTCTCCAACCGATCCGCCTACTGCAATTCGATTCCGGCGAAGAAGTATCCAATCTCAAACGCCGCAGTGTCTTGCGCATCCGAGCCGTGAATCGCGTTCTCGCCGATAGACTCCGCGAACTCCCTGCGAATGGTTCCCGCTTCCGCGTTAGCCGGGTTGGTCGCGCCCATCAGCGTACGCAGATCGGCGATGGCGTTGTCCTTCTCCAGCACCACCGGGAAGATGGGCCCCGAGCTCATGAAGTCGGTGAGTTCGCCGAAGAAGCCGCGCTCTTTGTGGACATAGTAGAAGCCCTCAGCCTGAGCCTTCGAGATGCTCATACGCTTGATCGACACGATCCTGAACCCGGCAGCCTCGATTCTGGCGAGGATAGCTGCGGTGTAACCTTTGCGGACGGCGTCCGGCTTGACGATGCTGAATGTACGCTGTGACAAACGATTTCTCCCTTAGATAAATCTCTGCCTTCAGTGTACCGGAACGCCCGACGCACCCCATGTATCCTAAACCCATGAATTTCTCGCGAATCGCCCTCGCCCTCTCGCTTCTTACCCTCCCTGCTCTCGCGCAGGGCCGTCCTGGGGCGCCCGCCGCGGCACCCGACGCCGACGGCATTAAATACCCCATCGCCTCCACCCTGCCGCCAGACGCCCACGTCGCCCAGACCGTCGAAGTAGATGGCAAGCCGCTGAAGTACACGGCCACCGTCGGTACGCTGCCCACGAAGAACGCCGAAGGCAAGGCCACCGGCATGGTCGTCTTCACCAGCTACATCGTCGACGCGCCTAACCGTCCCATCACGTTCGCGTTCAACGGCGGTCCGGGCGCCGCTTCGGTCTACCTCAACCTCGGCGCTATCGGTCCAAAACGCGTCGACTTCGGCGCCGAAGGCCAGAGCGCGTCCGACCCCGCCACGCTCAAGGACAATCCCGGCACCTGGCTCGACTTTACCGACCTGGTCTTCATCGACCCCATCGGCACAGGCTTCTCGCAGACGCTGGTCAACGAGGCCGACACCCGCCGCCTCTTCTACGGCCCCGACCAGGACATCGCCTACCTCTCGCGCATCGTCTACGACTGGCTGGTCAAGAATGGCCGCCTGCAGTCCCGCAAGTACATCGCCGGCGAAAGCTACGGCGGCTATCGCGCCCCGCGCCTGGCCAGCTTCCTGCAGTCGCAGATCGGCGTCGCCGTCAACGGCATCGTGCTGGTCTCGCCGGCGCTGGCGCCGACGGCCGGCTCGCCCGATATCTCGCCCATCCCGTGGCTGGTCACGCTGCCTTCCATCGTGGCCGCCAACTACGAGCGCAAGGGCATGCTCACCGACGCCAACATGCAGAAGGTAATCGACTACACTCGCGGCGAGTACGCGGAGGATCTGCTCAAGGGCAACTCCGATCCCAGTGCCACGCCGCGCATCGTGAAGAAAGTCACCGAGATGACCGGCCTCGACCCCACCTTCGTCAAGCAGTCCGGCGGCCGGCTCGAAACTCAGGCCTTTCTGCGCGAGGAGTTCCGCGAGACCGGCAAACTGGGCAGCCGCTACGACCCCAACGTCACCGCCTACGATCCCTTCCCCTTCAACCCCACGCAGGAGACCAACGATCCCATCCTGCTCTCCATCATCGCGCCCACCACCACCGCGATGGTCGATTGGGTCACGCGCACGGTGGGCTGGAAGGTCGAAGCCCGCTACAACGCGCTGTCGGACGACGTAAATCGCCTGTGGGATCGCCAGAGCCGCAACGGAGCCTTCAACGGCTCAGCTTCCTCCACCGACCTGCGCGTCGCCGTAGCCACCGACCCCAAGCTGCGGGTGCTGATCGCCCACGGCTGGGCCGATCTTTCGTGCCCGTTCATGGGCTCGGTCCTCACGGTAAGCCAGATCCCGATCATGGGCGACCCCTCCCGCGTACAGGTGAAGGAGTATGCCGGCGGCCACATGTACTACGCCCGCCTGGCCAGTTCCATGGCCCTCCGCAAAGATGTAATGGAGATGGTCAACAAGCACTGAAACAGATCGACCACGGAACCAGGCGGGAAGCACGGATAACTGTTTGTCCTCCGTGCAAGTCCGTGGTCGATTTCGCTGCTTAATGCACGAACCGCTCCGCTCGGTAGGCATGCCCGATATGGGAAGCCTTCTCATCTCGCTGGAGCAGTTCGTTGTACCCACCCTTCTCATCGTCGTAGACGAACGCCAGCCCCAGCACATCGAAGCGCGCAAAGAACTCGTCCCATGAGATCATCCTCACGTCCTTGCGCGTCCGCGCGGCCTCCGCGTGCAGCAGCTGCAACAAGGTCGGCTCATGGTCCACGGAGCACGGCAGCATCTCCGTCGGCACTACCCGGTGGCGATTTGCCCAAGAGCGAATCTCCGTGTGATTTGTAGTGGGTCCAGCTATTGCCATTCGGCCTCCGGGGGAGCAATTGTGCTCACTCTCTCTGGGCCTAGGATGCAGATACACCGCTCTGTGGAACCAGCCCGTGCCCCATTGACCGCAATCTTTGTCTAAGGGGTCGCCATCAGCTTTAGCTGCTCCGACCCATGCTCATCCACAAACGGCCGGAAGCACGCCCTGCATCTGGCCTCGTACATCCCGGCCGCGCCCACCACAACCAGCTCCTGCGATTGACCCAGCCGCTGCGTATGGATCGCCGGCGCGCCGCACACCATGCACACCGCCGACAGCTTCGTCACCTCATCGGCGATCGCCATCAGCGCCGGAATCGGCCCAAACGGCTCCGCGTTGAAGGTCGTATCCAGCCCCGCGACAATCACCCGCTTGCCCAGATGCACCAGCTCCATAGCAAGGGGAATGATGCCCTCATCCAGGAACTGCGCCTCGTCGATGCCGATCACCTCAACCTCGCCGAGCTTCTCCGCCAGTTCCTCGCGCAGCCGCTCCACACTGGCGACGGTGCACGCTTCGTGAGTCTGAGCCGAATGCGACGCGATTGCCGTGCGGTGATAGCGCAGGTCGATATCGGGCTTGAAGCAAAGTACGCGCTGGCGAGCAATCCGCGCCCGCTTCAGCCGCCGTATCAGCTCCTCCGATTTACCCGAAAACATGGGGCCGACGATAACCTCAATCCGCCCCGGTGAGTGTGTGTTCATACAGGAATGGTAATGCGGTCGAAGGTGGATTTCGCGCCCTGATCGGCCCCGTACAGGCTCTCTTCTTCGGCGTCCGTCGGGCTCTCAAAGTCCAGCTTGTACCCATCCGGATCCCGCAGAGCGACCACCCACATCGCATTGCCGACGAAGGGGCGCCGCGGCTCGATGCCGCGCTCCCTGAAACCTCGGTAGAGCTCCAGAGCATCGTCGCACTGAAAGCAGACGGACACGCCCAGCCCGGCGCCGGCTTCGGGAACCCGATCCGCCGCGTACTCCTGCAGCATCAGCGCGGCGGTGCCAGGCTCCAGCCAGCACCACCGCAGCCTGCCTTCGGGCTCCCAACGCTTCGTGATGGCAAAGCCCAGCCCGTCGATGTAGAAGCGCAGCGACGCCGCCAGGTTGCGTACCATGAAGAACGGAACCGCCTGCCGCACATTCGCGGTCATTCCGCCTTTGCGATCGGCTGCCACAACTCTATGCGGTTGCCTTCCGGGTCGACGATCCACGCAAACTTTCCAAACTCGTCGTAATCTTCGCGCTTTGGGTCGATCGTGACGCCATCCTTCTCCATCTGCGCCAGCAGCCCGTCCATGTCGTCCACGCGATAGTTGATCATCGCCGTCTGCGGCCCAGGCCCGAAGTGCTTCGAATCCGCGGGAAACAGAGACCACGCCGTGGCGCCGGTCTTTGCCGGAACCTCGTCGGACCACCGGAAGGTCACGCCGCCATAGTCGCTCAGCGTCACATTCAGATGCTTCGCGTACCACGCCGCCAGCGCCTTCCGGTCTTTCGCTTTCAGAAACACCCCACCGATACCTGTAACTCGAGCCATTGCATCCTCCATTGGGAATATTGTGCCCCATTCATCGCGCACTTGTCTCACGCGAGTGGGTGATTCCAGCTTAGAATTCATCCCGCCGTCGCCGTCGTTGCACATGGTACGTCCCGGACCCGCTCCAAACCAGCACTGCCGCAACCAGATGAATCAGGAACCAGAGACTCATCCCCTGCTGCGCGTAGATCAGCAGCAACACCAGCACGCGCGGCAGAAACACCCAGAACAGCAGGCCCACCAGCGGAATCAGCCGAAGTCCCGCGAGGCCGCCTCCGAGCCACATAATGGCCAGGGAGAGCCGCGGCAGAAACAGCGCGAGGATCAGGAACCATATCGGCAATCCATGAGTCACGATTAAAACATGCAGGTCCAAGTCCACCCCCGCCTTACTTATAACTCACAACTGAAGCCTTCCCCAACTGCGCCACTAAGTCCCGAACCTTGCCGGCATCGATCGTATCCTGCGCCAGGCGTGCTCCGCTGAGAAAATCTTCCGCAAGGCCCGCCGTCACCAACACCGCCGCCGCGTTCATCACCACCACGTCCCGTTTCGGCCCGAGTTCCCCTGCAAAAATCTTCCGCAACATCACGGCATTTCCAGCTGCATCGCTTCCTGCCAGTTCCGAAATCGGCGCAACCTCCAGAGCGAAATCTCCTGGCATCGTCTCGAAAAACCGCACTTCAGAGCCCCGAACCTCTCCTACCGCGGTCGGCCCGGAGAGCGAAAACTCGTCCATCCCGCCGCCATGCACCACAAACGCATGCCGCGTATTCAGCTTCGCCAGCGTCTCCGCGACGATGGGCACCAGCCGCTCAGCGTAAACGCCCATCACCTGCGCCGCCGCGCCAGCCGGATTCGTCATCGGCCCGAGGATGTTGAACGCCGTCCGCACCCCGATGGCCCTTCGCACCGGCATCAGAGCCTTCATCCCCGGTTGCATCGAGGGCGCCGCAAGGAAGCAAAACCCATGCCGCCGCAGCGCTTCTGCCGCCGCAGTCGGCTGTAAGTCTACCGGAATGCCCAACGCCTCCAGCACATCCGCCGACCCACACTTCGACGTCACCGCGCGATTGCCGTGCTTCGCCACTTTGGCCCCGGCCGCCGCCGCGACCAGCGCCGCCGCGGTTGAGATGTTGAACGTTCCGCTCAGATCGCCGCCGGTCCCGCAGGTATCTACAAGCTGCGCGCGCTCCGCAAAGGTCAGCGGAAGACCAATGACTCGTTCGCGCAGCGCATCTACAAAGCCCGCCAGCTCGTCGCCGGTCTCGCCCCGAGCCCCCAGTGCGCCCAGCAGCGCCGCCACTCGCGTCTGCAAGACCAGCAGATGCTCGCCCGGCTCCTGCAGCCGTTCAAAGATCCAATCCAGCAGAAGCCGGGCATCTTCGCGCACGAGGGTCTCGCGCCCTTCCAGAATCAGCCTCAGCGATGCCCCAAGCACGTCGTCCATACCGGCTTGAGGTTAGCACGAGGCGCTACGGCAGCAATCCATATACCGCCAGCCCACCCTGCCCGCTCACATACACCTTGCCGTTCGCGATGACCGGCGACGTGAACTTCACCAGCGTGGGCGGTGTCTGCGCCGCACCCGAAGTGTACCCGGTTGAATACAGCTGGCTCAGCATAGGCGTATAAGCGGCCAGCCCAGCCGATGAGTCCAATATCCAGACAATTCCATTCGCCGTCCCATTGGCAGAGATCACCGGCGCATCGTTGGAGTGGTTGTACGATGCGATGGGCGTCGTGTTGAACGATCCTGCCGTCGTCGACGTGCCGGGCGTGAAGGCATAGGCGTTCATCGGCACGCCCGTGTACAGCGTGTTGTTGAAGAACGAGTAGTTCCAGATGAACGTGCTGTTCCCGCCCCAGTCCTGTAAATCGCCGTTGGTTCCGTCGATGCCATTCTTACCGGTGTTGAACTTCCCGAGGTTGTCGCGGTTCAGCAGATAGAGATACCCGTTCTTATCGCTGGCGATCATCAGGTTCGGCGCGACGCCCGAAGCCGAATCGGTAAACAGCAGAGGTTCCGACCCGCCCAGGTCGAGATCCTTACTTTCAAGCGTCGTCTGATTGCTGGGCGTAAAGCTGTCGGTCACGGTCATCAGATTCGATTGTGCGCCCGCAGCCGGCGGCGCCAGGCGCAGCGCGGTGTCGCCGTAGTCCGTTCCGCCAGTATTCGAATCGAACGTGCCGTTCCCGCTCAGCTCGAAGATGTTACCCTGCGCATCCGCCGCCGGACCTCCGTTCGATCCCCAAAATCCTCCATCGTTGCCGTTCGGCGTGTTGTTGAAGATAGCAGTGGTGGCCAGGCTGCTGCCGTCGAACCCCAGCAGCAACCCGTGATACGGGCCTATATCGCAGTGCGAGGCGTACGCCACCCACACTGTCTTCGCGCCGCTCGCGTTCGTGGTCAGCAGCAGCGCCGAGCGATTGTTTTGGCGCTGTCCGTTGAAGGGTATGGTCCCGTTGGCCGCGCCATCGCCCTTGCCTTGAAGGGCAGGCGCGATTATCGTCGGACTTCCGGGCTGTTCGCTCCCGTCGATAAGGCTGACCGCGTGCAGCCGATGGTAGAACGTCGCCGACCCGCTCGACGTCACGCTCTTCGCTACGAAGTACATCGTCTGGCTCGCCCGGTCGATCACCGGAGTCCCTACAATCCCGGACTCCTCCGGATTGCCGCAGTTGCCATAGTCGGCCGCCGCCGCGTACCTTTCGCCCGACGGAATATAGTTGATCGACCACAGATACCCTGCCGCGGGATTGTTCCCATCGGCGTCGAACGCATACACCGTCCCGCGACTGGACGCCGCCAATACCAGGTTGTGCACCGCGCCGTCCGGCATCCCGATGCCGCCGACATACAGAGGCTGCGCATAAAGGTAGCTATCAACCGGAAATGTGAACAGCTTGCCGAACTGCGTCGAGTTAACGTTCGCCGGCGTCAGCGCCTGTTCATACGATTGCACGCCAGAGCGCGAGATATCGTTGTGGTACATCAGCACGTCGCTGGGATGCTGCACCGCCAGCGCCCAGGTCGACGGCGCCTGGTGCAGCGTCGGCATGAACGGCGGCGTGCCCGACCCCAGCAGCCAAATCGCGGAAGCATTGGCCGCGGGATTCAGCGCTACATTCAGCGTGGCGATGATGGTATCGGCGGGAGTGCCCGCCGAACCGGTCGTCTGCGAAAACAGCGCCGGGCAGGCGCTATCGCCCGGCTGCGAGTTGATGCAGCTTGCAATCGAGTTGGCCAGCGAGTTGATCGTCGCCTGCGGCACTATTCCGTTGCCCGTCGAGGTGAGCAGCGCCGCACCGTTGCTCGTATTCACCAGCGTCTGGGTGCTCGCGAACGCCGCCGCCAGTGCGTTCTTATGGGCCGAATCCGATCCCACGTTCGTGATCCCGGTCATAAACGGCGCAAGCGCAAAGACCGACCCTGCGGTCGTCACCTCGTTCACGCTGATAAAGGTCGTCGAAGCGTTCGCGAGCAGCGTCGCGCACGGTCCCAGCGCCGCCATCAGCGCAATCGCATTGTTGGTCCCGGCGCCCGCGTTTCCGCCGGCACCGACCAGGTAAACCTGGTCCCCCGTATTGCAGCTATAGGACGTGAGCGTGAAGTTTCCCGACGGCGTCGTGGTTACCGGCTGTGCAAGCATCGCCCGCGCCCCGGAACCGGTTCCGGTGGTCCCCGCCGCATACAGCTGGACTGTAGCCCCTGAAACCGGCTGTTGCCCGCCAAATACGACGCCGCTGATCGGCTTACCCACGGCTGGCACCGCCGCGGAGGTCGTGTTTCCGGACCCATTCATGCCGCAGCCCGTCAGACCGGCTGCAAACGAAGCGATCAAGACAAAGGGGAGGCGGCTGTTCATAGGGCCCTCGAGACGGATCGCGGTCTACCGGCAGGTGCGCAATAAATCGCTTATTAGATTGGGATGCTACCACCACAACAACGGGGTTGCCCATCGCCACAAACCTTGCTTTGGAGCTGCCGGAGCGAAACCTCTAAACATCCGGTCGATATCCGCCCACAAATCCGCCTCACATTGCCGAATGCGGTCACGCTTCGCTACGATGGCTTGTCGCTCGAATCGCGAACACATCCGGAAAGAGTCCCTCATGAAGATTCACGAGTACCAGGCGAAAGAAATCCTGCGCAAGTACAACGTGCCCGTGCCCGGCGGCGAGATGGTCACCACGCTCGAACAGGCCGACACCGCCGCCAAATCGCTCTTCGCGGCCGGCAACAAGGTCGTCGTGGTCAAGGCACAGATCCACGCCGGCGGACGCGGCAAGGGCGGCGGCGTCAAACTCGCCCGCACGCTCGAAGAGGCTAATGCCGCCTCGAAAGCCATCCTCGGCATGCAGCTGATCACGCACCAGACTGGTCCGGCAGGACAGAAAGTCCAGCGGCTGCTGATCGAGGAGGGTTCCGCCATCGACCGCGAGCTCTATCTCGGCCTCGTGCTCGACCGTGCTTCGGCGAAGATCGTGTTTATGGCCTCGCAGTCAGGCGGCATGGAGATCGAAGAGGTTGCGCACGCCACGCCCGACCTCATCTACAAGGAATACATCGACCCGGCGGTCGGCTTCCAGCCCTACCAGGCGCGCAAACTTGCCTTCAAACTGGGGCTTACAACGGCGCAGATCAACCCGGCCGTGGCCTTCATGACCGGCCTCTACAAGGCCTTCATCGACACCGACTCCACCCTGATGGAGATCAACCCCTTCATCACGACCAGGGACGGCAAGCTGCTCGCGCTCGACTGCAAGATCAACTTCGACGATAACGCCATGTTCCGCCACAAAGACCTGAAAGAACTGCGCGACATGGCCGAGGAAGACCCGCTTGAGGTAGAAGCCTCGAAGTTCGCGCTCAACTACATCAAGCTCGACGGCAACATCGCCTGTATGGTCAACGGCGCGGGGCTGGCGATGGCGACGATGGACATCATCCAGTACGCCGGCGGCCAGGCGGCCAACTTCCTCGACGTAGGCGGCGGCGCCAACCAGGAGCAGATCGAAAACGCCTTCGGGATTTTGCTGAGCGACCCAAATGTGAAGGCGATCTTTATCAATATCTTCGGCGGGATCTTGCGCGTGGATGTGCTGGCGACGGCGGTCGTCGCGGCGGCGAAAAAGCTGAACGTCCAGCTTCCCATCATACTGCGGCTTGAAGGCACCAACGTCGAAGAAGGCCGCGCGATATTGAAAGATTCCGGCTTGAAGTTCGAAGTTGGTACGACCATGAAAGACGCGGCCGACCTGGCAGTTGCCGCCGCGAAGGGCTGACCATGGCCAAGACCACAGCGATCCCCGGCGGCACGCCGCACCATCCCATCGCCATGAAGGAAGTCAACGGCGAATTCTTCTGCCCCATCTGCGGAGCCAGTGCAAAGAGCGGCTTCTTCGGCGAACTCGAGCAAAACGCCGTCTGCTCCGGCGACGAAACAGTTCTCGGCGCAACAGGTCATTGAACAACGAACAACGGAGAACTCCATGTCAGTCCTGGTCGATAAAAACACCCGCCTCATCGTTCAAGGCATCACCGGCCGCGAGGGCCTCTTTCACGCCCAGGGATGCCGCGACTACGGCACCAACGTCGTAGGCGGCGTAACCCCCGGCAAAGGCGGCACCACGGTCGACGGATTCAACGTCTTCAACACCGTCGAAGAAGCCATCAAGGAGACCGGCGCCAACGTCTCCGTCATCTTCGTTCCGCCGCCGTTCGCCGCGGACGGCATCCTCGAATCCACCGCCGCCGGCATGCCGCTGGTCATCTGCATCACCGAGGGTATTCCCACGCTCGACATGGTGAAGGTCTGGGAAGTCGTGCGCCAGTCTACATCCAAAGGCGGGACCCGCCTGATCGGGCCGAACTGTCCCGGCGTGATCTCGCCCGGCAAGGCCAAGGTCGGCATCATGCCCGGCCGCATTCATAAAGAGGGTTCGATCGGCATCGTCTCGAAGTCCGGCACCCTCACCTACGAGGCCGTTTATCAACTGACGACGCGCGGCATCGGCCAGTCGACCGCGATCGGCATCGGCGGCGATCCCATCATCGGGACGACCCACATCGACGCCCTGAAGCTGCTGAATGAAGACCCCGAAACCGAGGCCATCATCATGATCGGCGAGATCGGCGGCTCCGCTGAAGAGGCTGCCGCGAAGTACATCGCCGAAAACGTGAAGAAGCCCGTCGTGGGCTTCATCGCCGGCCAGACCGCGCCTCCGGGCCGCCGCATGGGCCACGCCGGAGCCATCATCTCGGGCGGCGAAGGTACCGCTGAGGAGAAGATGAAGGCCATGACCGCGGCCGGCATCCACGTCGTGAAATCCCCCGCCGAGATGGGCGAAACCATGGCGCGTCTGTTGGGCAAAGCCTAGTCGTTGCCTGTCTTTGGCTTGTCCTTTTGTTTGTCATCCTGCAGGGATCTGCTTCTGCTCTTGCTTTTGCCTTCGTTTTTCGCATCGAACGCTGTAGCATGATCCCCGTCCACAGATCCGCCCAAGGAGACTCACCATGCGTCTGGCCCCCATCGGCATCGCCATCCTCGCCCTCTCCGCATCCACCGGCTTCGCCAAGAAGGACAAACCGCTGGTGATCCCGCTCAAGACCAGCGACGGCATGGACGCCGGCACAGCCACTTTCTCCGAGACGAAAAAGGGCAACCTCGAGATCAAGCTCGCGCTCAAGGGTCTGCCCCCGGGCGATCACGCCGTCCATATCCACCAGAAGCCGCTGTGCGACGCGCCCGACTTCACCACCGCCGGTGGCCACTTTAACCCCGACATGAAGCAGCATGGCCTGCAGAACCCGATGGGCCACCACAACGGCGACCTGCCCGAGAATCTGACTGTCGGCGCGGGCGGAACTGTCACCGCGACGCTGATGGTCGACTATCTTTCCATGGGCAGCGGCAACGCCAATGACATCACGGCCAACGGCGGCACCAGCATCATGATCCACGAGAAAGCCGACGACATGAAGACCGACCCGACCGGCAACGCGGGCAAACGCATCGCCTGCGGCATCATCATGCCCAACCCGTAGCCTTCTGCAATGCCTCCTCCGTCCGGGTGCCCCATCTCAAACGGTTTCATCGTTTGAGGTGGGGTGGCACAAGTTCATCGCCGACCATGAACGACTGACCTTGGGTTGATGAGTGCCCGATCGGCATCGCGCACCTGAGAATCTCCAATACAAGCATCCTCATCCCCACCTCAAACGGTAAAGCCATTTGAGATGGGGCACCCAAACTCTGGTGCAGTTACACCCCTTTCGCGTTAGTTCCCGATCACATATCTGCTCTCCCGCAGATGCCGATGCAGATTGGCCAGATGGAAGAGGTATTCATGAAAGCCGGCGGCCATCCGCTTCATGATCTTCTCCCGCTTCCCCACGGCGGCCATCAGATAGCACTCTTTGCCCATCTGGGAGTAGAAGCCAATGTTGTGACGGCCTTTGTTCTGCGTCTGGAAGAAGCCCGCGTAGAGCAGGATGTGCGCGCCGGCCGACTCCATCCACAGCGGATTCCGGGCGCTGGTAAGCTGCTGCATCATGTGCTCGGCGATCTGGGTAAGATCGGCAAACTGCCGGAAATCCTGCTCCTGCGGGCTGTAGTCGGGGGAAAGAACTTCCTTCCGATCCAGCGATTGCACGCAAAAGTGGCCGAGCACGCTGGCCAGGTAGACACCCGTGGAATCGCTGATCCGGGCCCACTGCTCGCTTCCGATCGTCTGGTGCAGATTTGCGGCCCAGAAGTTCAGAACCTGTTCGTCCGTAACCCCGTACAAGTCCCCAAAATAGTCAGCCGTTGGCATGTCCGAACTCTCCTGTGGAGCGCTTCGAGCAATTTACCTATTGTTAACCTGATTTCGTGATTTTGGGAATCCCCCAATCGTTCGGGCGCGCATCCGGCGAGGCACTTTTTGTCGCCGGAACAAATTCCCACCCCTTTGCGTACAGTTCCGCATGGGCGTCTTCCACATGCCGATCCCGTTTCAAACCCCGGCGGTGCATCCGTTCTCGCGCCAACCTGACCTGCCAATCCCACCGCCGCAAAAGATTCCAGCTACTCTCGTCCCATCCCCCCGCTCTCCCGAGGCTCGCGTGCAGCGTACCCCCGAACAGCAGGCTGAAATCGACGCCCTCGCAGACCTCGCCGCCCAGTGCATGGCGGGCGACCAGCGCGCCTGGCGCCAGATGGTCGCCAGCCAGCACAAGCGCGTCTATGGCATCTGCTTTCGCTTCACCGGCGACGCCACCGACGCGGAGGACATCACCCAGGACGTCTTCCTGAAGGTCTACCGCAATCTATCCAGCTTCGACTCGGAAAAAGGCAGCTTCCAGACCTGGATCACCACGCTGACCCGCAATCTGCTGGTCGACAATTACCGCCGCAATCGCGTCGACCGCGCCTCGGACTCGCTCGACGCAAGCATCTCCGGCGATGAGGATGGCGCGACCATGTCCGACCGCCTCGCCGACACACGCCCCTCGCAGGAGCAGCACTACGCCGGCCTGGAGCTGAAAGCCACCATCCAGCAGGCGCTCAAAAAGCTCTCCCCCGAGCTGCGCGAAGCCGTCATCCTGCGCGACCTTGAAGACATGGATTATAAGGAGATCGCCGTCGTACTCAAGATCCCCGAAGGCACCGTCAAAAGCCGAATAAGCCGGGGACGAGCGGAACTGGCAAGGCTATTGCAGCGTATAGAAGGGAAGGTGATGTAGATGGCTGACACATTCAAATTCGAAGACTTCGACGGCTCACGGAAGCCGCTCTGCCTCGCCTGCGAGGAGATGTTGACCGACTCTCTGGATCAGACGCTTACCCCCGCCGATCAGGCCTGGTTCTACCGGCACATCGCCTCCTGCGCCGACTGCGGCCAGATGGTGGCCGACGCTCAGCGCGGCGCGGCCTGGCTCGAACTGCTCAAATCTCCGCGGCCCGAACCCTCGGCCGCGCTGATGGAGCGCATCCTCGCGCAGACCTCGGGATTCGCGGACGACGCGGCCCCGATCGTCATCGGTCAGCCGGCGGCCTTTCCGGTAGCCTCCCCGATGCCGCCGAACGTCCTGGCCTTCCGCCCGCGCATGCCGAAGCTCCCAGCCTGGAACAACTCCTGGGCGAACTCCCGCCTCGCCATGACCGCCGCGATGGCCTTCTTCTCGATCGCACTGACGCTCAACCTGACCGGTGTGCGCCTCGACCAGCTGCACGCCGCCAACGTGAAGCACACCTACTTCGAGGCCAGCGCGCAGGCCGTCCGCTTCTGCGACAACCTGCCCGTGGTCCGCAGCGTCGAGTCACGGGTCGATACCTTGCGCGACGCCAACCCGGACGACGCACCGAAGCCGGAATCGAAACCTGCGCCGAAAAATCCCGGACCCACCAGCGAGTTCCGTCCAGCAGGCAGCGCCTTCAATCTGTCGGCTTACAGCCCCAAAGCCTATAGCTTGGGAATCAAGCCTTTCTCAGCTGCAACCAACAACTCCGTAAAGAAACCGCACCAGGAAGGAGGTCTGGCATGAACGACATCAATCAACCGCCCGACCCGAACCACAACCCGCAGGAGCCTATCGCCTTCTGCCAGAACTGCAGCACCATTCTGACCCACGAGACCATCCGTAAAGTCGGCGCCAACGTGTTCTGCGAACCCTGCCTCGCCGCCCGTCTGGCGAGCCCACCTCCGCCGTTTGGAAACCAGCCCGGCCGCGCAACCGGGGCGCCCGACGCCTCCGGCTACGGCACAGGCTACGGTCCGGTAAACACCGGATCCAATCCCTACGGAGGCGGCTCTTTCACGCCTCCGCCGCCGACCAGCGCGGGCGTGCCCAATCCCGGACTTGCCGCGCTGCTCGGCCTCATCCCGGGCGTCGGGGCCATGTACAACGAGCAGTATGCCAAGGGCCTCGCGCACCTGCTTATCTTCGCCGTGCTGGTCATGTTCTCGCATGCCGCGGATATCTTCGGCATCTTCGTCATCGGCTGGATCGCGTACATGTCGGTCGAGGCCCATCACACGGCGAAGGCCCGCCGCGACGGCACGCCACTACCCAATCCGTTCGGTCTCAACGATATCGGCGAGCGCATGGGATTCGCCCAGACGTTTCCCAGAGGTCAGGACGTAGCCGCCGCCGCTCGCGAGGC
>CAXTMK010000126.1:0-14239 GCA_964245315.1 uncultured Acidobacteriaceae bacterium
TCGCCAAGTGACGCGTAGGCAACCATATCATCCGGCAGCGTCACCCGCCCATCCGGCCCGACGATCTTCTTCACACTCATCTCCGAATGTCCGGGAAAGTCGATCGAAAGCTCATCCCCGCGCCCCAGCGTATATTCTTCGTTCGCGGGCGCCTCGAACGCCCGCAGCGCGGTCAGCGGGTTCGGCTTCAGCTCGGTCGCCGGCGCAGCCGTCTGCTCGCCCGGAACCTGCTGAGCGCGCAAAAACGCACCGGCGCACAAGGCTAAAACGCATAGCGTTGGACAAAACACAGCCAGTCGCATGCGCATCCTTCCGGCGTTCTTCTCGACCCGTCTCATCGCTCGGCCCCAAACTCTCCCACCCCTATAATTTACAGGGCGCATTCCGTGGTGCGTTGTGACCGCGGCTTCCCGGTCAACATTCAGCCCGCTCAACTTGCCTGTGCAATCGACGCATTCACAACCGCCTTGGTCCGCTGTCCGCTGATCGCTTCGTTGATCCGCGCCGCCGGAGAACTCGCCGCAGTTGTGAAGTGGATCGCCTCCGCTGTCGTCGCCGCGATGCGGAACAGATCCGAGATTGCCGAAAACTGCAGTACGCGCCGCACCGGATTCGACATACCCGCCAGCCAGATCCAAAGCCCGTCCGCCAGCAGAATGCGCCGCGCCTCCAGCAATCCGCCCAACCCGTCCGCCTCTACCCGAATCGTCGCGGACATGTCGACCACCATCGTCTGGCCGGCCACCACCGCGGATTTGGCTTCGCGAGCCAGCCACGCACACGCACCTCCGCTCAGCCTGGCCGGCGTGGAGATGATGCGGATCGAACCCTGCACCCGAACGTTCAAACGTCCTTGGCGCCGCTCCTCGGGCTGCATGCGGCTCGCCGCAAGGCCCAGCGGCAGATGCGACAACAACGCAACGGCGTCGCGCGTATATCGCGGCAGCAGCCGGAACGGCTCCTGCGCCAGCCGGAATGCCCACTCGAGCTGCATCTGCTGCACCACCCTGGGTGCCCGCTTCAGATTGCCCGCGATCAGATCCAGCGCCCCGCCGATCCCGATCGAGACCGGGACCTTCAGGCGATCGCGATGCCGGTGAATCCATATCTCCTGCTTCGGATTGCCGAACGCCACCAGCAGAATCGCCGGGTTGGCGGCCTCGATCTTCTTGAGCAGACCCTCATTATCCATCTCGTGCAGCGGCTGCAGCTCCGGCGAGGATCTGCCCACGATTTGCACACCCGGAAAGCGCCGCTCCAACTCCTCGGCAGCAAGTCGCGAGCTTTCCTCCGTTGCCCCGAGCAGGTAGATTCCGTATCCACGATCCGCCGAGAGCCGTGCCAGATGGGGAATCAGGTCGACGCCCGTCACCCGCTCCTTCAGCGGAGTGCCGAACATAGTCGCGGCCCACAGCATCGGTGCGCCATCCGGCAGCACCATGCTGCACTCGCAGATGACCCGTTGCAGATACTGATCCTTCAAAGAATTACGCGCGAAATCCAGATTTGCGGTCGCAATCTGGTGCGTGCGTCCCGACAATATCTGCTCTTCCACCCGCGCGACCGCCTGTGCCATCGTGACGTTCGTAATCGGCAACCCGAAGAGTGCTACCGTATCCTGCGACTGCTTACCCATAAAGCCAAACCCTCGAAGACCGGAAAAATGTACTTCAGTCGCGCACTCTGCCCAGGTGGAACCTGAATCCCCTGCATCCTGTCCTGAAGACTAGGCTTACCCATTCAACTCCTCAATCCCACATTTGCGCCGAAAGTCTTACCGGGAAGTAACCCCTGAAATGTTACCGCGCCGCATAATGGAACCTGAGACCCGACATGATTCTCTACGGTCGAGCCCACCACTTCAGTACATATCTTTGGATTTGCCGTAGATCGTACCTGCCTGAGCAACCTAAGTCGCGCTTTACGATCTGAATCGCTGGAAGTCCAGGAAGAACCAGTCAGTTATACATCTCTCCGTCGCGACGGCCGCCGCAAACCCCGGCCCAGCTTCTATCTCCCGCACGAAGTAACCTGCTTCGCCGTCGGTCGGCTTCAGAAGTCCCCGTCCATCCGCCTTTCCTACCGCCTCTCGTCGCGTCCAACAGCGGAAGAACTCCGCCGCCGGGTTGGCGGCAATCTCGATCCGCGCCACATCCTCCGCATGAAAAGCCGTCCGCGCCACCTCCAGCGCCTCAATCTCCCGATTCACCCGCTCCACATCCACGCCGACCGCTCCAGCCCGCGAAAGCGCAATCAGCACGACTCCGCCCGAATGCGCCACATTAAACTCGACGTCTCCACCCTCCACCGCCGTCATTCTGGCGAAGCCAGAATCTCCGTAGTCGTCTTTCTTCAGCCGCGGCTTCCCATGTTCGCCCTGCTCAAACGCCAGCGCCTGCGCCTCGACTTCCAACACCCGCCCGAGGAGATACCGCAAACTCCCGCGCCCAACGATAAACTCCTCCCGCCGCGGAAGCGATCTCATCCCCGCCGCGCGTGCCCGCTCCTCGGCACTCAACAACGCATACGCCTCGTCCAGCACCCGCGCCCGCTCCGGCCCGTCCAGACGAATCCGCCAGACCTGCACCATGCCGTCCGTAAGAGGCGGACTCGACTCCGGGGTTTGCCAGCCCATATCCATATCCGTGCGAACGTGACTCCTTTGAGTAATGGGCCCGTAGCCCCGGCTCACCTATACTGAGGCAGAAGCGGACGGCTCCGGGTTTCGGTCCGGATGCAAACTCGCATGACGATCGTCATCCTCATCCCGACCGTACTCTGCATCATCGCCCTCTTCCGCAACTCGGTCCAGCGGGCATTTCTCAACGTCTACCTTCCGATCTTCATGATCGTTCCAGTCTATTACTACTGGAAGGTTCCTCTGCTGCCGCCCATCGACTTCGCCGAAGCCACTCTGTTTCCCCTCGGCCTCGCGATGTGCCTCAAGGAGGTGCGCCGCTGGCAGTTCGCGCCCATGGATCTGTGGGTCGCGATCTTCATCTTCACATCCTGGTACGCCGACGCGCTCAATCCGCTGCTCGCCAACACCGTTCCATGGTTCGACGCATTCTGGACGATCTGCCTCGCCGGCGTACCCTACATGGCCGGCAAGCTGCTGCTCGAAGCCAACGGCATGCGCACCGTCATGGTCAAGCGCATGGTCTTCTGCCTGTTCGTGTCTTCCATCATCGCAGTCTATGAGTACAGGATGGGCCAGAATCCATTCACCATGGTCTTCTACCGCTTCTTCCCCGATGAGCATTTCGCCTGGAAGACGCAGATTCGCTGGGGCTTCGGACGCGTCTCCGGACCGTTCGGACAATCCGAACTCGCCGGCATGATGCTCTTCTTCGGCCTGATTCTGGCTCTCTGGCTTTCCTGGAACCACCTCTGGGAGCCGAAGTTCAGGCGCGCCGAGTGGCTGCCCATGAAGAAATCCACCATCATCGGCTGCACCGTCTTCATCGTTCTCCTGATGACCCAGGCGCGCGGTCCCTGGCTCGGCGCCATCGTTGCCGTCGCCATCGCCATGATCGGACGCAGCCGCAACGTGATGAAATCCTGGATGTGGGTCACGCTCTTCTTCGTCGTCGTAGGCCCAGCTGCCTATTTGGGCCTGAAGGCTTACACCTCCGGCCCCACCCAGAGCGAGGCCCAGGAGAACGCGCAATATCGCCAGCAACTGCTCACCAACTATGTACCGGTGGCGAAAGCCGGAGGCCCGTGGGGCTGGGGACAGGACTTCCCCCGCGTCGGAAGCCAGGGCTCGATCGACGACGAGTACCTCTTTGTGGCGCTGACCCAGGGCTGGGTCGGTCTGCTCGCATTCTCGGTCATCTGCGTGGAAAGCCTCTACTATCTCCTGTATGGCGCGTTCTTCAACCCCACAAAGCGCGATCGCTACTTCGCCTATTCGCTCGCCGGCGTCATGTTCGGGCTCCTGATTACCATCTTCACGGTCTTCCTTGGCAACCAGCCTTACGAGCTGTTCTTCCTGCTCGCCGGCTGGTCGCAGGCCGTCCGCGTCAAGCGCGTCACCCGGCCCGAACTCGCGTTCGAACAGGTCTACACCTGATGCGCATTCGGAAAATCCGCCTGCCTCTCCCGCTAAACGACACTATCATCCTGAGCGAAGTGCAGGACGGCATCATCGTCCGAAACGCAGTCGAAGGACCCCGACGAGGCCCGCCTCGTCACGACTTCCAGTCGCACTCGGGCAAGCTTCTCGCCGTCCTCCATACAGTCTCCGTCCCCCCTGTGCTGTCGTCTTTGCTTGTACTTACCCTGACAGCCTGCCAGCGCCCAACCTCCGCTCAGCAACCCGCCATCACGACCATTACCATCGGCCCGGAAGTCCTCCACACCGGCGTCAAGCGCCTCGGCATCAACCTCTCCGGCCAGACCTTCTACGACTCCGGCCAGATGCTCCGCAACCTCATCTTCCGAAATCCCGGCTTCGAGGGCGAGACGTGGCAGACAATCCTGCGCTGCCAGACCGTCACCGCAACCACTTGCACAGACAAGAACGTATATACAACCTGGCCCGCAGGCTTCCTCACTGGCGCAAAGTACGAGTTCCTCTCCGACGGAACCTCCGGCACAATCTCCAACAGCACCGCCGCCGCGCCCCCTCAGGGAGTCGCGATCACTCTCGTCAATCCCTCCCGACCGCCAGCCGCGGGCGACTTCATCGTCGTCCGTTTGGACAAGCCCGGCAACGCCCAGGCCGGCTGGTGGGTCGGTACGACGAACGGCGCCACTATCTCGACCGAATTTCACGATCTATCGCCCAACACCCCCGGCAAGCAGGCCCTGCGCGTTGACGCCAGCAGGCCATCACAGTCCGCGGTCATCAACTCCTACTTCGACACGACCGAAGGACATTCCTTCGTCCAACTACACGGACGTCTTACATTAGCTTTCCGCGCCAAGCTGATGTCTGCAAAGCAGCTTGGCGCTCCGTTGGACATCAAACTAGAACGCCTCGACGCACGCCACGGCACCCACAGCTTCTTGTCGAAATCTCTCCCTCTAACCAGCATCTGGCAGGATTACACCTTCAACATCACCGCCGACGAGGACGGCTCCGCCGTCGGCTCGGTCGGCCTGACGTTCGCCGTCTCTCAATCCTCCATTCTGCTCGACGATGTCTCCCTAACCTCAGCCGCCTCGCCCAGCAACCCCACTGTCTTCCGCGACGAGGTCGTCCAAACCCTGCGCGACTTGCACCCCGGCGTCCTGCGCTACATGGACAACGGCACCAACTTCGGCAGCTCGCTCGACAACATGCTTGCGCCTCCGTTCGCCCGCCGACGCAGCGGCTCCAGCACTCAGTCGGTGCTGCAGGAAGACATTCCCATCGGTCTGCATGAGTTCCTCACCCTCGCCAAGGCGGTTGGCGCGGAGCCTTGGTACACAATGCAGCCGGGCATGTCGTCCACCGAAGCTTCCGGTCTGATCGAATACCTGGCTGGCGCTCCAACGACGCACTACGGGGCGATCCGCGCCACGCTCGGCCAGCGCGAGCCCTGGACCAACGTTTTCCCCGCCATCCACCTCGAACTCGGCAACGAGCAGTGGAACCGCCCGTCCTTCACCGGCTCGACCATTGACGACCCGACCGCCTACGGTCGGCGCGCCGAAAAGATCTTCAGAGCCATGCGCAACACGCCCGGTTTCGATCGCACCCGCTTCAACCTTGTGCTGGGCACCTGGACCGCCGTTCCATGGTGGACCCAGCAGGAGATCGCCTCCAGCTCCGCCTACGACACCATCGCAGTAGCTCCTTATTTTTTCAACGACTTCAACGACGCAAGTTCAACCGAAGCTGTATACGGCCCCATGGTCGCCGAGCCCGAGATGCTCGACTCGCGACCCGAAGGCTCCATGGCTCGACAGGCCAGGCTGGCTAATAACTCCCGTCTCGCCGTCTACGAGGTCAACCTCGGCTCCATGACCGGCTCCGCCGCAATCACCCAGAAGGAGCTGAACAGCACCATCCCGTCCATGGGGGCCGGACTCGCCGTAGCCGACCACATGCTGCTGATGCTGCGCGATCTTGGGATCACCACGCAATGCCTCTTCGCCCTTCCGGAGTTCATGAACCAGTTCTCCGCGCCGGGTCCAAAGCGGACGATGCCGCTGTGGGGCGCGGTGGTCGACATGGGCGGCGCAACCAATCTGCGCCGGCCGCAGTTCCTGGCCGAACAGCTTACCAACCAGGCCACTCTGCCGACGATGCTCGCCAGCCATATAACCGGCCCGCCGCACACATGGAATCAGCCGGAGAGCGCCAACGACAAGATCAGGCTCGCGAATGCCCAGCTGCTCCAGACCTTCGCCTTCGCGGACGGGCCGAAGCGCAGCCTGATTCTGCTGAACCTGAGCCGCACCGAAACCATCCCCATACTCTTTGCTGGCGACTCCAGACCCTCGGGTCCTGTTGAACAATCTGTCTTAACTGCTCCTGAAATCGACGATACAAATGAATCATCCGCAAAGGTAGCAATCCGTCACACCCACCTCGCCGCGTTCAATCCGTCGCAGCCTTACCCGCTCCCACCTTTTTCGATGATCCTCCTGCAGTGGCACACCCCATAAGCCGCGAATACAACGTTTCCGGCCTACAGCTTAGTGCTTGCAAGCTTATAGCTCTGGAACCGGCCTTTGTACAAACGCACTCAGGCCAATAGCCTGCTGAGATGCACACGCCGCATAAGTGCATGCCCTAAAAATGGTGCATCCTCTCCCGCGATAGTCGAAGTCCGCAACTAAGTTCTTTTCTGTGAATACTTTGCAAAATTTGTGCAGGCCAGGTCAGGTCCGGTCCACTCTCGTCAGCCATTCCTCTACCGCCTTTAGGAGCGGTCCCTGCCCCCTTGAGACATGGTAAAAATGATCTCCCTCCAACCGCTGCTCCTCGAACCCGCCCCGCGTCAGATCGCCCCAGCCGCTAAGTCCGGCATCGGACACGCTGTCGTCGTCCTGGCCGGCAAAAGCCATTACCGGGCATTCGAGTAACTCTTCCGCACCGTGCCTGTAGCCTTCGACCAGGCGAATGTCGGCGCGGAGAATCGGCAGAAATACCTCGCGCAACTCGGCGTCTTCGAGCAGCTCGAACGATCCGCCATAGCGCCGCTTCAGTTCAGCTACAAACTGCACGTCGTCCAGCCGGTGCAGTTCGCGATGCCCGAACGGCAGATGCGCCGCGCCACGCCCGGAGACGAACAGGCACAGCGGCCGGCGCAGTCCGGCATCCTGCAGTCGCAGCGCCCACTCGTACGCAAGCAGAGCGCCCATGCTGTGGCCGAAGATCGCAAACGGCACATCCAGATAAGGGGCGACAGCTTCCAGCAGTTCATCCACCAGTTCGGCGGCATCCTCGAGCGACGGCTCGGCCAGCCGCATCTCGCGTCCCGGCAGCAGCACCGGGCAGATGTCCACCGTGGGCAGCGCGGGCTTCCAACGGTAGAACGCCGCCGCGCCGGAACCGGCGTGCGGAAGGCAGAACAGGCGCATGCGGGTCGAACCGGAACGTATGTCCCGCTGTGCCAGCCAGCCATGAGCGAATCGTTCCATTCCCTCAGCAACCTTAGCAGACAGGCTAGAATCAGCGTGACTCGATGTTTTTCCTCCTGCATCTGCTTGCTGCCCTGCTCGGCCTCGTCCTGATCGCGGCGACGCTTCCGCTCGCGCTCGAACTGCTGGCGCTGACGATCGCCGCGGCGATCCCTCTGCGCAAAAGAAAGGCCGCATCTGGCGCGCGGATGCGGCTTGCGGTCGTGGTTCCAGCCCACAATGAGCAGCAGTTGATCGCGAAGTGCGTGGCGTCACTGAGCGCGGCGGCCAGGGTCTACGTGATCGCGCACAACTGCAGCGACGACACAGCCGAGCGCGCCGCCGAAGCCGGAGCGAAGGTGCTGCAGCTAAACGACGAAGTGGGCGGCAAGGGTGTGGCGCTGGACTTCGGCTTCCGCCACGCCATCGGTGAAGGAGCCGAGGCGGTGATCGTGATCGACGCCGACTCGGTCGCCGGGCCGAACCTCATCCAGGCGGTGTCTGCGGCGTTCGCGCGCGGAGTCGCCGCCATGCAATGCCGCTACGAGGTGGCGAATCCCGGAGCGAACCGTCGGACGCGGCTGGCGGCGCTGGGCTTCAGGGGGATGAACCTGCTGCGTCCCCTGGGCCGTCACCGGCTCGGGCTTTCCTGTGGAATCTTCGGCAACGGCTTCGCGCTCTCGGTCGCAACGCTGGCGCGCGTTCCCTACACGCCCAACTCGCTGGTGGAAGATCTCGAGTATCACCTGCACCTGATCCGCGCCGGCATCCGGGTCGAGTTTCTCGACGAAGCTGCAGTCTTCGGCGAGATGCCGGAGACCAGCGCCGCCGCGGTCTCGCAGCGCACACGCTGGGAGGGTGGACGCATTCTGATGCGCAGATTGTGGACTCGCCCTTTGCTGGCCCAGGTGATGAGAGGCAGGATCAGGATGCTCGAACCGCTGATCGATCTGCTGGCGTTGCCGCTGACCATCGAGGCCGGGCTGCTGGTATTTGCGATGCTGCTGGGCGTGCTGTCGGAGCTTCGCTGGCTGGTCGACTACGCGACGCTCGGCTTCGGCGCAATGTTCCTGTACGTAGCCTTTTCGGTGATGCTGGGAGATGAGCCGCTGAAGACGGCCGGCGCGTTGGCGTCCGTGCCGGGCTACCTGGTTTGGAAGGTGCTGATGATCCCTAAAACGCGGTTGGCGTCGCGGCGCGAGGCGGCGTGGGTCAGGACGAAGCGCAACGAGCCTCCATCGTAGCTGGACGACAAACCCGTTACTTTGTTGTCATTCCGTAGGAATGTGCTTTTCGCCCGTCGCCGTACGCCTCAAGGTTGTTGCGGAGGACCGAGCAGCGGCGTCTTCACCGGAACGACCAGCCCCACGAACTGCGTCAGCGTGTTGCCGGCAAAGCTGGTGACCCAGAGATTTCCGCTGGCGTCGGCGGCGACTCCGAACGGCTCGCTGAGTCCCGCGTCGAGGCCCAATCCATAGCTGGGCGAGAGCGCCGTGCTGGCCGCGCCGCCCGTCGCCGCGGAGAATCCGCTGATCGAGCCGCCGTGGAAGTTGGCGACCCACACCGAGCCTGCGCCGTCGATGGCCAGGTGTTCCGGATACTCCACGCCGCCGCTCTGCAGCTTCTGCTGCACAACGCCCGAAGCGCTCAGCTCGACCATCGCCGAGCCCATGTAATCGCTGGCCCAGACGTCGCCCTGCTGGTCGATGGCCATCGCGGAAGCGGAGCTGCAGCAGGCATATGCTGTGATTGTGCCTCCGGGCGTAACCTTGTCGACCGACGCCTGCCCGGCGAACCACGCATTGTGCGAGGCGTCGATGGCGACCCCCAGCGGCAGCGGAAGCTGCGACGACGTGTAGCCGGACGAGCCGATCAGCGAGTCGCCGTTCAGATCCAGCAGGCTGGCCTGGGAATGGCCGTAGTCGGCGACCCACATCTCGCCATTAGAATCGGCCGCGATGGCGTACGGAAAGTAGATCGTGCTGGTGAAGCCGCTGCCGGAGAGCAGGCTTCCGCCGGAGCTGAACTTGGTGAGCGAGCCGTAGCCGGTATTGGTCGCGTGAACGGACTGCTCGTTGGTCAGCCAGGCGCTGTCCTGCGTGTCCACCGCCACGCTGAAGCTCTCTTCGAGCGCTGGGTCTGCGTATCCGGTGGCGCTGGCGGGAACGCCGGCTGCGGAGAATTTGCTCGCCACTCCTCCGAAGTAGTTCGCAACCCACACCGCGCCGATGGAATCGACCGCCAGGCCGGTGGGCGAGGCGATGCCGCCTCCTGTGTACGTGATGCTCATGCTCCAGTCGTGCGGCGGGCCGCTGAGACCGGACGGGAACGGCGGCGACGACGTGGCCGCATAGTACACATTCGACACCTGCGCCGCTGGGTTGCGCACGATATTCAGCGCAGCGTCCAGAGTGTTCGTGGGCACGACGCCGTTCTCTGTCGCGGCCGAGAACAGTGGGCTACAGGCCGAACCGCCGGCGGTGTTGACGCAGGCGGAGAGCGTGTTGGCAAGCGAGTAAAGCTTGGCGGCTTCGAGCGTCGCGCCCGACGGGAGCGAGCCGCCGGCCTGTCCGGTAGTGGTATTGACCAGGTTGTTGGCGACCAGAAAGGCGTTGCGCAGACCGGTGGCGTTCGTCGAGCTCGACCCGACGATGGCGCCGGGGCCTAGGAATGGCGAGAGCGCCCAGGCGGCGGCGGCCGTCGTAACCTCGTTGACGAAGATGAAGCTGCTGGCGGTCAGGTTGCCGCAGTCGCCGAGCGCGGCCATCAGGACCGACGCCCGGTTGTAGGTGTTGGACGAGAGACCGGGGTTCCCGCCCGAGGCGACCAGGTAAACCTGGGTATTCCAGGCCGGGCATCTGTATTCACCCGTCAGCGAAAAGCTGCCGTCGGCGAGAGTGGATACGGGGCTGTTCAGGATCTGGGCGCCCGTTCCGTTACCCGTGGTGCCCGCCTGATACAGGTAAATCGCCGCGCCCTGGATGGGCTGCTGGCCGCCCACGATGCGGCCGTTGATGACATCGCCGTGGATATCCGTCGGTGCGGCGTGATCGGCGCTACAGCCGGTCAGGGCGGCAGTGAATGCCACTGAGAGCAACAGGACTACACCACAAAGGTTTGTTCTCATAAATGACAAATGTTGCCCGCGGGACAAGTGTAAGAACAGTTACCGCAGGAATCGACCGGCCGGCACGAGACCAACTTCAATGTGTCTCGATACTTTCTCCAGCTTTACAACATCCTAACCCTCCGAAGCCGGGGGTCGCACACAAGTTTCAGTTTCCTTACGGTAATCGGGATGCAGTGCGGTAGAGTAAGTAAGCATTCTGGAGCGTTCGATGAAGCTAACAGTGATTCTCCAGCTTTCGCTGCTCGGACTTGCGATGGCGTTGGCAGACGTATTCTTTATTCCGCCGGCGCTCTCATCCCTGCTGTGGCTGGCGGTCTACCTGTACTATGCCTACGCAATCGCAAAGAACTGCCGGACCTGGAGGTTCTTCCACGGATTGCTGCTGGGTTTGCTGAACAGCGCATGGATTACGGTGACGAAGGTTGCATTTCTGGAGCGCTACCTGGCGCGGCATCCCATGGAACTCTCGATGATAGCCACGGTGCACGAGCACCTCAAAGGTTCGCCGCAGGGCATCGTAGCGCTGATCGAATCCCTCAGCGGCCTGGTCGTCGGATGCGTGATCGGAGTGTTCGCTGTGGTGGCCGGGTTGATGCGCAAGCCGAGACGGATAGAGCTGGCGTCCGGCCCGCAGGCTTAGGCGATCTTCCACCAGCGAAGCCGGAGTGTCCTGTAAGCGGTAGACAGTTGCTATCATTGGTTCGATGACCTCTTCGCCGCAAGTTTTGACCAATCCTCCCTTTCGTTTTCGGGATACTGTGTTGCGGTTCCTCGACCGGGCCGACCGCCACGGAGCGCTTCTGCTTGCGTTCGTGCTGCTCTTCGATATCGTTGTCGCCCTTCGTTCCTCTTTGGATCTGCCCCTGTGGCACGACGAGCTATTTACCTACACCATCGCTCAGGCGCCCACGCTCCATGAACTGATGCGAGAGTCCACCACCGCCGACCTGAATCCGCCCTTGTCCTACCTATTGACCAGGCTCAGCTTCCATACGTTCGGGGTCGGCACCCTGCAGTGCCGTTTGCCGGAGATACTCGGGTTCCTGCTGGCGCTGTTTGCCACTTTCTTCTTCGTTCGGCGGCGCGCGGGGAACTCCACTGCAGTGTTGGCCTCCGCGATCCTGCTGGCCAGCGCTGCCGGAAAGGAGACCATCCAGGCCAGGCCCTATGGATTGATGCTCGGATTCACAATGCTTGCCCTGCTTGCGTGGCAAAGTTCGTCCGTCGCGGAGGAAGAAGGACGGCCTTCGTGGGGCTACGACCTGCTCCTGATGGTGGCACTTGCCCTGCTTCTGCTGAGCCATGTCTTCGGCCTGCTCAGCTGGGCCACGGTTGCAATCGCCGAACTGATTGCAGCGAAGCAACGCCATCGTATCAGCCTGCTCCGTACTCTTGCGCTTCTTCCGCCGCTGGCCGTTACATGGCTTTACAAGCCTCTTCTGTTGTCTCATGGCGTCACGGAGTACCCTAGAGCCTTTCAGCCCGATCTGCCTACCATCATTCGCTACTATATAAGCACGATGGGCCTGGGCTTGATCGCGCTTTGGCTCGCAGCAGTGCTCCTGGCGCTGCTCGGCAAGCGGGATTGGTTTCGCGGCAGCGTGGCCTTCCCCTTTACCGTGCCGGAGTGGGTCGCCGGCTTTGCCTTCTTTTCTTTACCGTGTGTGCTGATGTTGCGATTGATGCTGCAGCATGCCGCCTTTTTCGATCGCTACGGGCTGCTGGTCTGCGTCGGCGTAAGCCTGCTGTTTGCCGCGACGTTTCATTGGAGCTCCGGTGGCCGTCCGGCGGCCGCGCTGCTTGGCGCCGCTGTAGTGCTTACTCTCGGCGGCCGGCTCTTTTATGTGGTTGGCGCAGCCGCCCACGCGCTGCTTCACAGTAAGCCTGCTGTCCTGGCTCGTCTCGATCCAATGCCGGATCCCTCTCTGCCCATCGTCGACGCCTCCGGCCTCACCTTCGTCGAGATGAACCATTATGAATCGGCCCAGGTCCTTTCTCACACCTGGTATCTCACCGGCGGCGAGTTCGCGGTCGAGTACGCCCATGCCACCATCTTTGAAGCCATGCCACTGGAAAAGCAGCTGTTCCACTTTCAGGCTAACGTCGAGTCCTATCAGAACTTCACGACCGCCCACAAGCACTTTTACGTCGTGGGCATAGTCGACTATCCCGAAGAATGGCTGCTCCGGAAGCTCCTGGCTGATGGAGCCACTCTCATCCTGCGAAAGCAGAACGAGGCCTACCACGGCGGCGCAGTCTACGAAGTCACAATGCCGAATTGATCGACTATTTACGGCGCAACCGGTGTCAGCGTAATTAGTCTCACGTCATTCGCGCGCAACGGCAACTCCGCCCGATACGTCCCATCCGGGATCGATACATCCATCGTACTCTCAGCCTTGCCGCTGCTCGCATCGTTCAGCAGACGGACCTGCTCCGGCGATAACTGCTTCGGCGCGCCCATGTGCAGGTAGGCGGTGTAAGCGTCGTTCTGCCCGTAGCCGATCGCGTAAGTCTGGATGCGATATCGTCCCGCCGGCAGATGATCCAGTTCGACCTTCAGCGTTCCTTTGTTCGCCGCCGGCAACTCGCCGCGATAGAAGCTCTGATCCGTCTGCCCATTCGGCGGCATCACCGGCGTGTAATCCCACACCAGCATCTGAACGCCGCCATCGGACGAGCGCGTTACCCATGATTGCGCGTCATTGGTCTGCAAGTCATCTTCGCCAAGCTGCTTTAGAAAACGGTACGCAAAATAAGCTGGCTTGCGAATTCCCTCCAGGTTCAACAGCCCAAAGCCGCCGTGGAATGGCGTGAACGCCGGCCCGTTTTCTTCGAAGATGTCGGTAAACGTCCAGTACGACATCGAATCCACATAGGGCGCAGCGCGCCTGATCTTATCCAGGATGAAGCTCGCCTGATGGTACTGGTCGTGCATCGGGTCGGTCGCCGTATAGGCCGAACTCCACTCCGTGAAGTGCAGCTCCATCCCCGGCCGGCCGCTCTGCGCAAGCAGTTCGCGAGAGTGCCGCATGCGTCCGCTTACCGACTCCAGCGATGGATCGAGCACCGTGCCGGCCGAGCCGTCTTTGTCGAGAAAACCCTGCGTCACTCCATACGCGTGCGTCGCGACGAAGTCCGCCGGGACGTTGTTGGCGACGACATATCTCTCGAACGCCTCTTCAAACGCATAAGGCATCGCCGACGCCGGACCGCCAACGCGGCACGCGGGACACTCGGCCCTGATCGCCTCAGCGGTGTTCTTATACAGCGCCAGATAGTCGTCGAGCGAGCCGGAGAAGAATAGATCGTGCAGGTCCGGCTCGTTCCACACCTCGAAGTACCACTGCTGAATCTCTGCCGCGCCATACCGCTCCCGCAGGTGTGCCGTCAGCGCGTGAATCAGTGACGACCACTTCGCCGGATCCTTCGGGGGCGTGATGTTGCCCTTCCACCAGAAGATCGTCTTCGTGCCGCTCGCCAGCGCCGACGGCATAAAGGTCAGCTCGACGAACGGACGGATATGAAGCCGCAGCAGCGCATCGTAGAGCG
>CAXTMK010000127.1:0-881 GCA_964245315.1 uncultured Acidobacteriaceae bacterium
GAATGGGGCACGGAGTTTCTTTGCAGACGCGGCTGCCCATCAGGGTGTAGCCGGAGTCGGCGATGCCCCCGCCGCCGGGTCCGCGGCCCAGCCCGCCGTTCTGGGATTTTTGCAGAGCGAGACCCTTGCGGGCGAACTGCTGGTAGGTGTCGCCGCCCATGCCGGTGAGAGCGCTGTTGTCGCCTTCGTGGATCAGGACCGTCGGGGTGGGCGCGTGGGCGATGTCCTCGCCCGTGACGTAGTTGTGGAAGAGCACGGGCGAGTATTTGCCGGTGGCGTAGTCATACATGCCGGCGGTGTCGATGCGGGCGAAGGGCGAGCGGGCGTAGACCTTGAGCGGCGCCCAGGGCGGCAGGCCCATCTCAGGGAAGATCCTGGGGTCGGCGGCGGCGAGGAAGACCTCCTGCGTGATCTCGCCCGACACCTGGTGCTGGCCGTGGCCGTCGGTGACTCCGCCGACGAAGACGCTCGCGAGAATGAGCGGGCGGTAGAGACGCACGCAGCGGACGGCGTCGTAGAGGACGCGCTCATGGGTCCACTTCTGGAAGGACTCTTCTTTCGTCTTGGAGAAGCCGAAGTCGACCTCGGTGCCGAAGAACTGGTCGACGCCCATGTAGCGGTCGGCGGCGAGCAGCTCCTGGGTGCGGATGAGGCCGAGCGCGTCGTCGAAGTCGGCCGACATGAGGTTCTGGCCACCCTCGCCGCGGTTGAGGGTGAGCATGGCGACACGAGCGCCCTGGCCGCGCGACTCGTAGGTGAGGAAGCCGCCGTCCTCGTCGTCGGGGTGGGCGACGATCAACATCATGCTGGCACGGGTGCGGAGCTTGAGCAGGAGTTGCTCCAGGGCCGGCGCGCCGTAGTTGATGGGGAGGGTGTCGGCC
>CAXTMK010000127.1:891-14199 GCA_964245315.1 uncultured Acidobacteriaceae bacterium
CGGCCAGGGCCTGCGGGGCGACGTGTTCGCCGGTGAGGTTGGCGGGGTCGGGAATCGCCTGGGCGTGGAGGGGCGCGGCTGCGAGAAGCGACAGGGCTAAGAGCTTGCGGATGTCGACCATTGGATTAAATCTCTCATAAAAGACAAGGGAACTGCGCCCTTACGCCGGGCGGGCGCCACTTCGTGGGGTTTTGGACGCGTCGCGTTTCCTGTTGCAAGTACACTCGGGGTATCGATGCCCAGCCACAACTCGCGCGGACGCTGACGCTGAAGGGCGCGATGGCGATCAATATGCTCGACATGATTGGCGTCGGGCCGTTCATAACGCTGCCTCTGCTGCTGAGCGCGATGGGCGGCCCGCAGGCGATGCTGGGTTGGATCTTCGGCGCGGGGCTGGCGGTGTGCGATGGGCTGGTGTGGGCGGAACTGGGCGCGGCTATGCCGGAGGCGGGTGGGACGTATCGATTCCTGCGCACTATTTCTCCGGGAAGGGCGGGGCGGTTTCTTTCGTTTCTCTTTGTGTTTCAGCTCATGTTTTCGGCGCCGCTTTCGGTGGCAAGCGGATGTATCGGGCTGTCGCAATATGCGGGGTATCTGGCGCCCGGTTTGCTGACGCATACGGCGCGGGGTGGATGGTGGGTGATAGGACCGGGAACTGTAGTGGCGATCACTGCGGTTGTCCTCGCGGTCGTTCTGCTGTACCGTAATCTGGCTGAGTTGCGCTGGATTTCATACGTGTTGTGGTGCACTGTCATAGGCACGATTGGGTGGATTCTGGTGACCGCGGCGATCTTCGGGCATCGCGCGCAGGCGTTCGACCTGCCGGCGGGGGCGTTCCATCTGAACGCGAGCTTCTTTACCGGGCTGGCCTCGGCGATGCTGGTTGCGACTTACGACTTCTGGGGTTACTACAACATCACCTTCCTGGGGGCGGAGGTTCGCGATCCGGCGCGCACGATTCCACGGGCGATTCTGATTTCTATTGCATTTGTGGCGGCGCTGTATCTGGCGCTCAACGTCGCGGTCCTCGCGGTAGTCCCGTGGCGGCCGCTGGTGGCGATGAAGGATCTGGGCGCGCGCCAGGCGCTGATCTCGTACTTCATGCAGATGGCGTACGGCCCCCGCTATGGACCGGCTGCGGGACGGGCGGCGGCGGTGCTGGTGATGATTACCGCGTTTGCGAGCATCTTCTCGCTTCTGTTGGGCTACTCGCGGATACCGTTTGCGGCGGCGCGGGATGGAAACTTTTTCCGTCAGTTTGGGCGTTTGCATCAGACTGGCGGCTTTCCCAGGGTCTCGCTTTTGTACCTGGGCGGGGCGGCAATTTTGTTTTGCTTTTTATCCCTCGGCCAGGTGATCGCCGCGTTGGTGGTGGTGCGGATCGTGGTGCAGTTCCTGATGCAGCATGTCGGCGTGATGGTGCTGCGACGGACGCAGCCGGCGCTGAAGCGGCCGTTTCGGATCTGGCTTTATCCTCTGCCGCCAGTGGCCGCGCTGGTGGGTTTTGGATACATTCTGCTGGGACGGCCGAATTTCGAGCGCGAGTTGATTATGGCGGCGGGGGTGGTCGTGCTGGGCGCCGCGGCCTATGCCGTGCGCGAGCATCTGAGAGCGGAAATAGCCTAAAATATCCTGATGAGCGAAACGTTGGAAGCGACGGCGCCCGCTGCGAGCGGACACGCGCCAAAGTACACCCGGAACAATCCGTACCAGTCGGTGGTGCGGGTAAATGAGCAGATTACGGCTGCGGGCTCGGAAAAAGAGACGCGGCATGTCGAGCTGGAGCTCGAAGAAGGCATGTCTTACACGCCCGGCGATGCGGTGGGGATTCTTCCGCAGAACCGCCGCGAGGCCGTGGATGCAGTGCTCGAGGCGATGGGGTGGAGCGGCAGCGAGCGCGTCCACGACCACTACAAGGTCGAGATCGACGTGGAGGAGGCGCTGCGCACGCGGCTCGAAATCGGCGCGCTGACGCGCGGTGCGGTAGGCCAGGCAGGCAAGCTGCCGCACACGCACGACGCGCTGAAGGCGCTGTGCGGGCCGGAGAACAAGGCTCGCGCGGAGGAGTATTGCTATGGGCGCGAATTCGTCGATCTGGCGACTGATTTTCCGGGGGTGGTGACGCAGCCGCAGCAGCTGTTCAACATCCTGCCGCGGTTGAAGCCGCGCATGTATTCGATCGCGTCCAGCCAGGCGCTGCACCCGGATAATGTGCAGACGACGGTGCGCGTGGTGCGCTACGAGTCGCACGGGCGCAGCCGCCAGGGGCTGGCCAGCGGACATCTGGGCGAGCGCGCTCCGGTGGGCGCGACGATGCCGATCTTCCTGCATGCGAACGGGCTGTTCCGGCTGCCGGAGGATACGGCGGCGCCGGTGATTATGATCGGGCCGGGCACGGGGATTGCGCCGTTTCGGGCGTTTCTGGAAGAGCGCATGGCGACCGGCGCGAAGGGCAGGAACTGGCTGTTCTTCGGCGAGCAGAGGCGGGCGTTGGACTTCCTCTACAAGGACGAGTTGGAGGCGATGCATCGCGACGGCGTGCTGACGCGGCTGGACACGGCGTTCTCGCGCGACCAGGCGAAAAAGGTTTACGTGCAGGATCGCATGCAGGAGCACGCGGCCGAACTGTTCGAATGGCTGGAGCAGGGCGCGTACTTCTACGTCTGCGGCGATGCGACGCGCATGGCGAAGGACGTCGAGATGGCCCTGCTGGATGCGATCGCCAAGGGTTCGCATGGCACGCTGGATAAGGCGGAAGAGTATCTGGCGGAGATGAAGAAACAGAAGCGGTATCAGCGCGACGTGTATTAGGCACGAGGGAAGACGTTCTCTGTACAGTTGAAAGTTCAGAGTAGATGCGCTAACGAGCCAGCGGCGGGTACGAGCGACGCACGATCGGCGCCGGAACGGGCGTCGATCTGCTGCCGTGCTCCGGCACGTGAGTGAGCGGCGCGGGGATGAGGAACTCGGTATCGGTAAGGGTGCCGAAGTCTTCAGCTACGGAGGCAGACCGTCGCAGCATGGCGCTGTGTTCCGGGTTGACGGCTCGCTCGTGCGGAGCGGAGATGCCGCTTGCGCCAAGAGTGACGGCGACGGCGGTGAGGGCGAGAAGCGCAAATCTTGCAGGGGTGAATGCGGGTACAGTCCAGGCGGCTTTCACGATATCCTCCAACCAGGGAAACGCCTGGCGTTTATCTCTGCTGGATGGATTATCGGAGGCGCTGGAGGATGCGGTGATCCGTGGCGCGAATTGAGACAGTGGCATCATCGCTCCCCACCTCAATCGAGATGGAACAGCGATTGAGATGGGGCACCCATGATTTTCAGACGCGGTCGTAGTCGGGGCGCCAGGTGACGATGCTCTGCTTGATCTGCTTTGGGGCCAGGCTTTCGGCGAGTGTGCGGCCGATGAGCGCGGGCACTTCGGCGTCTGAGGCGAAGCGAAGGGCGGTGTACTGCTTGATCGAGAGGGCGCTGCTTGCGGCCAGCTCCGCGGGCGAGAGCAGGGCGGCGAAGCGAAGGCGTTCTTCAAGGCGGATGGTGCGGTCCTGCGTCTGCAGCGCGTACGACCGGGCCTTGCCGGCGATGAGGAAGACGGCGACCGACATGACGATCCACCAGAGATGCGACCGCGAGTGTTCGGGCCACTGACGGATGGTGTAGTAGATCGACAAACCGAAGTTGATGAGGAGAATCGGAGCCAGGACGAAGTGGAAGAGCGGATCCCAACGAGCGTGATTCTGGAAGTTCTGCGGTGCGGGCATGGGAGCGATCATACAGACACGGAGCCGTCGTTGTTAGTTTAAAGAGATGAAGAAGCGGATTGGGGTTCATGTAGGGACGTCGGGCGGCTGCTGGACCGCGGTCGCCCGGGCGGCGGAGGCGGGGGCGAATACGTTTCAGATGTTCTCTTCGAGCCCGCGCATGTGGAGAGCGGCGCCGGTAAAGGCCGAGGAGGCCGCGAAGATGACCGAGCAGCGCACGGAGTGGGGTGTGGGCGCGTTCTCCATCCACGCGAGCTACCTGATCAACCTGTGCAGCCAGACGGAGGCGGTGCGCGAGAACTCGACCGCTGCGTTTCGCGGCGAGGTGGAGCGCGCGCTGGCTCTGGGCGCTGCGTACCTGGTGCTGCATCCGGGAAGCTGGAAGGGATTGACGCGGGACGAAGGACTGCGGCTGGCGGCGCAGTCGATCGAGCGGGCGGTGGATGGGATCGAGTTCGCGAAGGACTTTCGGATCCTGATCGAGAATACGGCGGGGGCGGAGTTTTCCCTGGGCTCGAAGCTGGAGCAGGTGGCGGAGTTGGTGGCGTGCCTGGAGAAGTGCGTTCCGGTGGCGGTGTGTCTGGATACGTGCCATGTGCATGTGGCGGGGTACGACATCGTCTCGGCCGAGGGGTATGCGGAGACGATGAAGCTGGTGGGCGGTACGGTCGGCTTCGGGACGGTGAAGGTGTGGCACTGCAACGATGCAAAGGCGGCGTTCGGGTCGAAGCTGGACCGGCATGAACACATCGGCGAAGGGACGATCGGGGCCGCGGCGTTCCGGCGTTTGCTGCACGACAGACGGTTCGCGGAGGCGCTGTTTATCGCGGAGACGCCGGTGGATCAGCCGGGCGATGAGGCGAGGAATGTGGGGGTGTTGCGGACGTTGGCGGCGGGGTGAAGGTGATGGGTTTCCAGAATGGAAAAGGCGCATTGATATTGGGTTTCATGCCGGTCTTCCGATGGCGCGGCGACTATAACGACTGGAGTGAAAAGGCGTTCCTGAGGGTTGACAATGCATGACCCAGAAGTAATCGCGGAGCATTACCGGCAGGCCGAAGCGAGCTTCCTCTTAGAGGGACTGGACTCGAGCGGGGACTTGCAGTACCAGGCGATGAAGGCAAGGGTGATCGCGGTGAGATTGACATCGACGAAGCCATCCGGCAGACGGTAGAACACTTCAAAGCTTTGGGACGGGCCGCCCACCGGAACTCATAGCGGCGAAGTAGGAGCCTTCAGGGTGGCTGATCCTTGTCTCATCCGGGCACAAGTGTGCTTCGCAACCGACTTGGAATCTGGGACAACGGTGTACTGGAGATTGCAGAACGCGCTCTGGGGCAACAGGGTCTGCTGCGGCTGAAGGCTCATCCGCTGAAACTTGCGTTCGGAGTCGCGCGGTTGAAGGCAACGCATCGGGCCATCTTCGGTGAGATCAAGGAGTGGGCCGTGAATTCCGTTAGAACATAGGCTCGATGCAGAAGTACCGGCCGCAGGCCTATCCCGTCGTGTATCCGCCCTCCACCTATATCCCGCAGGAGATGGATCGCATCTTCGCTGCGCTCAACGCTGAGGACAATCTGCGCGGCTTGTCGCTCGATGCCTTCGCTGCTCGTGCGGCGTTCATCTATGGCGAGATGGATGAGACGCATTCGTTTCGCGAAGGCAACAGCCGGACCCTAAGGCAGTTCTTCAACGATGTGGCGCTGGCTGCGCTATGCGCTCGACTGGAGCGCGGCGGGCATCGATGAGGCGGCTCGCGAGGCGTTGTACCGGGCGCGGGATAAGGCTGCGATGCAGCGCAGGCTGGAGGCGCTCGCGGCGATGATGCGCGTCGGGCTGGTCGCTGCATTGAGATTTCGATTGCGCTGAGGGTCCGGAGAAGGCACAATGCTGCTGAGGTGCTGAATGTACAGGCCTATGGGGATGATGTTCGTTCTGTTGACTGCGTCCGCAAGGGCGCACGGGCAGGCTGCATCGCAGCTCATGGAGCTTCCGCCCAGCGTTCCCGTGACGGAGCCGCACCAGGCTGCCGTAACGGCTGGGCCGGTGTATGGACAACCGTTTTCGGCGATCCGGACGCGCGACACCTACCGCTTGCTGGGCGATGGAACGAAGATCGAACACCATACAGCAGTTCTTGTGCGCCGCGACTCCGCCGGCCGCATGCGGAACGATACCACACCGGAGCCGCTGCCGGGCAACAAGGATGCGGGCACCCGGATCGACACGGTAGTCTACGACGGAGAGCTCGAAATCAGGTGGAATAATCTCAGTAGGCTCGCGACGATGCGCCATCTGCCCCAGCACGCGCCGACGGCGCCGCCTGCTCAGCCGAAGGAGTTGCTGCCGGGCGAAACGCGGACGGTTTGGATCGGTCCCGCGGGGCAGAAGCAGAAGATGGAGGCGAGCGTGCTGCCCGGCCGGACGCTCGAAGGCATGGAGACGCGCGGGTCGCGTGTGGTGAAGTTTGTGCCCTCCGGCAAGGAGGGCAACGACCGCGATCTGGTGACGACCATCGACAGCTGGTACCAGCCGGAGCTGCATCTGGCGATGTGGACCGAGACGACCGATCCGGCCATGGGACATACGACGATGAAGTTCACTTCGCTGCGCCGGGAGAATCAGCCGGAAGAGCTGTTCGCGCCGCCTCCGGGCTATACGGTCAGGGAGATTTCGGCAGTTACAGCGGCGCGATAGAGCGATCGAAAGCAGTCGAAAGATCGCTTGACCGCACGCATGTGCGGGCGAATACTTGACGCGACGATCTGGACGGAGGATTTATGCTTTGGAACGCGATGCGTCTTGGGTTAGTGGCGGCAGTTTTGCCCGCGGGTAATGCGGCGGCACAGTTGGCTGAGCCGAAAGAAGTGATCTCGAACGGCGGCATCAACCACACGCTGCAGGCCGCGCCGGTGATGGGACAGCCCTTCTCTGCCGAGCAGGTGCAGGAGACTGCCAGGACTCTGAACGATGGCACCAACATCTCGCACTTTGGGCATCATGCGGTGATGCGCGACTCCGTCGGCCGGGTGCGGGTGGAGCAGCCCTGCGGATGCAGACATGGCGAGATTGTGACGGCTGTATTCGTGCTCGACCCGGTCGCGCGCACCCTGACGACGTGGCGGACGGGCGGCGGCAGCGAGACGGTGGCCGTCGTGAAGAAGCTGCCCGAGACCCTGATGGAGCCGAAGCCGCAACCGGTGCGAGTAGCCGTACCAAACCCCAACCGGCCGAATCCGGACCGGCCGCAGCCGATCGTCTCCAGCGAGACGCTGCCGGTGGAGTACATCGAGAACCTGCCCATGACGGTGACGAAGACCACGACTGTGGTGCCGGCGGGCCGCTCCGGCAACGACGCGCCGATCACCAGGACGCATGAGGTGTGGACCTCGACCGACCTGAAGCTAACCTTTCGCGAGCAGTGGGTCGATCCGCGGGCCGCAACGCGCACGGTGGAATTGGCGAAGTTCTCGCGCACGGAGCCTGATCCGGCGCTGTTTCGCGCCCCGGCGAATTACACCGTGAAGGATGTCAAGCAGGCCGCGAAGGAACTGGCGGATCAGTTGCAGCAGATGGGTTCGAACCTTTAGTTCGTCGGCTGATACTCTACTGACGGCTGGCGGAGTGCTCCAAGCCTGAACCGGGCTTCGGCTCTGGTTTTCTTCGGGGATACCCCGGGGTAGTGTGGCAGACTGACAATTCATCGCGCCTCCGGCAATGCGCTAACGCGCATGGATGGCGGTGCAGAGTGAGACTCGTTGGAGCACTTCGCTGGCCATTCCTGACGCAGACGAGCAGGTGACGCGATACCTCGCGCGGGCGTTTCTCGCAGGCGAGCCGCGGGTGGATGCGGTGGCCGCGCGGGCGGCGGAGATGCTGGGGCACGAGTGGGGCTGGGTGCGTCCGCTGGCGGCACGGTACGTGGCCCGATTTGAGGCGCAGACCCGGCCGCGGTTGAGCGAGGTTGTAGCATTTCTGCGCGGCGATGCGCGCTTTCGCGCGGCGTGCAAGCGGCTACATAACCAGCTTGAGATCGTGCAGCGAGTGGCGGGCGCGCCGGCGATGCTGCCGATGGCTGCGACGGCGGGATGGGGTGTTCCGGCGATCGCGACCGTGGCGGAGCTGGCCGATTGGCGGCGGCTCGACGCGAGCGAACTGGAGTGGTTTGCCGATCTGAAGGGGCTGAACCGCAGGCCCGGCGTGGCGGAACAACTGCGGCACTATCGCTATCGCCTGTTTGAGAAGCGCAGCGGCGGCATGCGCTTGATCGAAGCTCCGAAGCCGCGGCTGAAGGCGCTGCAGCGGCAGATTGGAAGCGGAATTCTGGACCGCATTCCGGCGCACCCGGCGGTGCATGGCCTCGTGCGCGGACGCAGCATCCTGACGTTTGCGGAGCCGCATGCCGGCAAGCATATTGTCCTGCGGATGGACTTGCAGGACTTCTTTCCGTCGGTGCGCAGGACGCGAGTGCAGGCTTTATTTCGGACGCTTGGGTATCCCGAGGGCGTGGCCGACCTGCTGGGCGGCGTTGCGACGACGCGGTCTCCTCGGGCGTTGTTTCAGGGACAGCATATGGAGTTGCGGGCGGTGTATGAGCAATCGCATCTGCCGCAGGGAGCGCCTACCTCGCCCGCGCTTGCGAACGCCTGCTGCTATCGGCTGTATTGCCGTCTGGCGGGGCTGGCGAACGTCGCGGGCGCGGTCTTTACGCGCTATGCGGACGACCTGGCGTTTTCGGGCGATGCCGGGTTCGCACGCGGTGTGGAGCGGTTTGCGGCGCATGTGGGCGCGGTGGTCTTCGAGGAAGGGCTGGCGGTGAACTTTCGCAAGACGCGGACGATGCGGCAGGCGGTGCAACAGCATCTGGCGGGGCTGGTGGTGAACGAGCGCGTGAACGTGAAGCGGGCGGAGTTCGACCGGCTGAAGGCGATCCTGACGAACTGCGTGCGCAATGGCGCGGAGGCGGAGAATCGCGAGGGACGGGCGGAGTTTCGGGCGCATCTGGAGGGCAAGGTGGCGTTTGTGGCGTCGATCAACGCGACGCGGGGTGAGAGACTGCGCATACTGCTTGAGGGGATCGTGTGGGAGTGAGATAGACTCTTGGGTACTCTGGAAAAGGTATGTAAAGGAAATGGCGAATAGAAGTTTTCTCTATGAGGGCTAAAGCAATGTTTAATGCGATGACAAGTATGTGGGCGATCTTGCTGGGCATTTTGGCGTTTGTGCCGGCGGAGGGTGCGTCTGAGCTTGCGCTGCCTTCCCAACAACAGACGCAGACCGTAACGGTGCCGGTAGCCCCGTCCACGGCGTCACCACGTTCGTAAATGGCGTCTCACCGCCGATAGTTTTGAGCCAGCCGGAACCGGAGTTCTCAAAGGAAGCGCGGAGGGAGAAGATTTCGGGCATCGTCATGGTTCATCTCGAGGTGGATGATCGGGACGTGCAACCAACGTTCGCGTCACTCAAAGCCTCGGACATGGTCTGGATGAAAAAGCGATCGAAAACGTGAAGCAGTATCGTTTTAAGCCCGCGATGCGGGACCGCAAGCCGGTGAGGTTTGAGATGAATATAGCAGTGAACTTTCAGGGGTAGTGCACAGGCAAAAGCAAAGCGACAGCAGATGCCTAAGTTGCGACGCGGAATGACAAAACAAAGAGGTGGCGTAGGTAAGGCTGGACACCCTCGGTACAATGGTAAGGATGGCCGAGACAACGACAACTACAAGTGAGCAGGGCAGATATTCGCCTGCGGAGATAGAACCCAAGTGGCAGGCGCGCTGGGACGCCGACTCGGCGCTCTACTCGGCGGACGCGCACGATAGCGGCAAGCCCAAGTTTTACTGCCTGGAGATGCTGCCCTATCCCAGCGGCGCGCTGCACATGGGCCATGTGCGCAACTACGCCATCGGCGATGCGCTGGCGCGCTTTATGTGGATGCGGGGCTACAACGTGCTGCACCCCATGGGCTGGGATGCGTTCGGGCTGCCGGCCGAGAACGCGGCAATCAAGAACAACGTGCCGCCGCGCGAGTGGACGCTCTCGAATATTGCGGCCATGCGCAGGCAGATGGGGCGCATGGGGCTGAGCTACGACTGGACCCGCGAGGTTACCACCTGCCTGCCGGATTACTACCGCTGGAACCAGTGGTTCTTCCTGAAGATGTTCGAGCAAGGCTTGGCTTATAGAAAGAAGTCTAAAGTCAACTGGTGCCCGAAGTGCTGCACGGTGCTGGCGAACGAGCAGGTCATCAACGGCCGCTGCTGGCGCCATGAAGACACGCTCGTCGAGCAGCGCGATCTGACCCAGTGGTTCCTGCGCATTACGAAGTATGCGGATGAGCTGCTGAGCGGGCTCGATAAGCTGGAAGGCTGGCCGGAGAAGGTGCGCACGATGCAGCGCAACTGGATCGGCCGCAGCGAAGGCACGTTCGTCGACTTCAATGTGATTGCGTCGAATGAGTCGGTAAAGGTGTTCACGACGCGGGTGGATACGATCTTCGGCGCGACCAGCGTGCAGGTGGCTCCGGAGCATGCAGTGGCCAAGCTGTTTGCGGCCAGTGATGCGGTGCTTGCGGGCCAGATCGACGAGATGATTGCGCAGCAGGCGGCGGCGCGCGAGGCCGGGGATATCGGCGCGATCGAGAAGCATGGCGTCGCCACGGGCAAGTTTGCGGTGAATCCGTTCAACGGCGAGAAGGTGCCGATCTGGGTCGCGAACTACATCCTGGCCGACTACGGCACGGGAGCGATTATGAGCGTGCCGGCGCATGACGAGCGCGACTTCGAGTTCGCGGCGAAGTACGGGCTGCCGGTGAAGCGCGTGGTTGCGAAGAATGTCGATACGGACGACCTGGCGCTGCCGTTTCTTGAAGAAGACGATGGCGTGCTGATCGAGTCTGGTGAGTGGACGGGCGAAAGCTGCCTGGAAGCGCAGGAGAAGATGGCTGCGTTCGCCAAGCAGCACGGCTTCGGCGAGCCGACGGTGACGTTCCGGCTGAAGGACTGGGGCGTCAGCCGCCAGAGGTATTGGGGCACCCCCATCCCGATGGTGTACTGCCAGGCCTGCGGAGTCGATACGCCGATTCCAGTGCATGAGGATGCGTTGCCGATCCTGTTGCCGGAGCGGATCGATATTTCGGGCGAGGGTGGAAGCCCGCTGGGGCGGGTGCCGTCGTTTGTGAACACGACCTGCCCGCGGTGCGGCGGACCGGCCCGGCGCGAGACCGACACGATGGATACCTTCGTCGATTCGAGCTGGTACTTCTATCGCTACACCGACGCGCGGAACAGCGCCGCGCCATTCGATTCGGCGAAGGCGAACTACTGGTTTCCGATCGACCAGTACATTGGCGGCGTGGAGCATGCGATTCTGCATTTGATCTACTCGCGCTTCTGGACCAGGGTGATGCGCGACCTGGGATTGATCGCCAATGACGAGCCGGCGGAGCGCTTGTTTACGCAGGGCATGGTGATAAAGGACGGCGCGAAGATGTCGAAGTCGAAGGGCAATGTGGTGAGCCCGGACCTGATGATCGAGCGCTATGGCGCGGACGCGACCAGGATGTATGCGCTGTTTGCGGCGCCGCCGGATCGCGATCTGGAGTGGCAGGAAGAGGGCGTTGCGGGCGTCTCACGCTTTCTGGCACGAGTCTATCGGCTCACGATGAAGTATCGCGCGCCAACTGCCGAAAGCGCCCCGGTAAGCGCGACGGCTGAGGCGAATCTGCTGCGCAAGCTGCACCAGACGATCGCCAAGATTACGCTGGATTTCAGTGGGCGCTGGCACTTCAATACCTGCATCGCCGCGGTGATGGAGTTGGTGAATGAAATTGCGGCGAGCGAGCCGATGATGGATGCGGGCGCGATCTCGGGCGCGGTGGTGAAGGAAGTGTTTCGCAGCCTGACGCTGCTGCTGGCTCCGTTTGCGCCGTTCTTCGCGGCGGAGATGTGGGAGCAGATCGGCGGCACCGGAGTCGTGTTCAGGACGGCCTGGCCAGTGGCCGATGAAGCGCTGGCGCGGGAAGATGTGATGGAGATTCCTGTGCAGGTGAACGGCAAACTGGTGACGGTGATTCGCCTGGATGCGGGCAGCGATGATGAGGCGATCAAGGCGGTGGCGCTGGCGGATGAGAAGGTCGTCGCGAGGATTTCAGGCAAGACGGTTGCGAAGGTGATCGTGGTGAAGGGTAAGCTCGTGAATCTCGTGGTGAAGTAGTGACGGAAAATCCAGCACAAGTTGCGGCGAAGAAACCGGCAGAGATTCGCCTTCATCTATCCCTGCGCTCAGCGACTCTGTCGCCTGAGGAGTTATCGGAGCAAGTCGGGACATCGTTCGATCAATGCCATCGAATCGGTGAACCGCGCGCCCGCACTGCTCTCAACGAGGAGTGGTGGCAACAAAACAAGCGGTACTGGGACGATCACTGGTGGATATTGCACGAGACGGTCCAGAGCACTTACGGAACGGCTTACGACGATCTACCCAAGGCGATCGCCCGCTTGCTGTCCCGTGTTGAACCGAGGGGACAAGATTTTGCGAACTTAGCGGTCGGCGAACTTGCCGAGCTGAGCATCTGCATTTACTGCGATGGCTATCCGGGAATGGGTCTTGGCGGAGAACTGCTCCAGAGGATCGCACGTTTAGATCTGTGCCTGAATTTCGATCTTTACTGTGAACCTGAGTGTAAGAGGGTTCATCTTGACTGACACTGCTGAAGGTTCTCAGCGTGGCCCTGTTCGTGGTGCGCAGTCGTTTGTGGGTACGTTGTCGAGTTGCTGGGGGCGGCTTGGGCTGGTTGCTCGTGAGGTCGCGTGGCGCTGGGTGTTTGGTATACCGGCGCTTTGGCTGGTTCTGACGCAGGGGAAGAAGGTGCTGCTGGCGGTGACTGGCGGCACGCTCGATCCGGCGTCGTTGGGGCTCGACCATGCGCTGCTCAACGACCCGGTTGGATCGCTTAGCGCGGACCCTTTGGGCGCGGCGGGGAAGTTCGGCCATGCGATCGGGCTGGTGTTGCCGCGGCTGGAGAGCGTTGCCGTTTGGATGTTGCCGCTGCTGGTGCTGGCGTGGGTCGTGGTCTCGTCGCTGGGGCGCACGGTGGTTCTGCGGCGTGCGGATGCATCGCTGCGGGCGCGGCCGGTTACGCTGATGCTCTTGCAGGTGATCCGGATGGCGGCGCTGTCTGGCGTCTTCTGGGTGTGGTTTTCGGCGCTGGGCGGGAGCACGCGCGTCGCCATCAATGGGCCGGTCGCTACCGGGACGGAGCCGAATTTGATTCTGTTCTGCGCCATGGTCATCGTGATTACGATCGCGATGTTTACAGCCTGGGCTTTCGTCAGCTGGGTGTTTCTGATTGCGCCGCTGCTGGCGATGCTGCGCAATCTTGGCGCCGCGGCCAGCTTCAGGGCGGCGCTCAGCCTGGGTCCGGCGAGGGGGAAGCTGGCGGAGGTGAACCTCGTACTGGCGATCGTGAAGGTGGCGCTGATCGTGCTGGCGATGGTGTTTTCGGCCACGCCGCTGCCATTTCAGGATGTCGCTTCGGCCGAGTT
>CAXTMK010000128.1:0-14170 GCA_964245315.1 uncultured Acidobacteriaceae bacterium
GGCGAGGGTCAGAACGCGGTGAGTGGACATCATGGTTGAGCTCCTGCCTCAGCTTCGCGAATCGGGGTGAGTGTCGCGGCCGAATCGAGCCGGACGGTCGGGGGTCGGGGTGATCGCGCTGGCAGCGTCAGCCCAGTGAACGATGCGGAAACCGAAGGCGTCTTCCCGCTGGAACTCGGACGCGCCGCGGGTCGCGGCCTGAGCGTGCGCGGTGTCAGGACGGGAATATCGTTGCGGGCGCCCGGACCGGGCGTGCACTTACTCTCGTCGACCGTGAGGTTCACGGTGACGGTATCGCCGTTATTGACGAGCTGGCCGGTGCCGGAGGCGGTGCATTTATTGAAGTAGGCAAGCGTGGCGTTGACGGTGATGGTGCCGGTGGCGACGTCTGCGAGGGTGAAGTTGCCGTTCGAGTCGCTGGTGCTGAAGAGCGTGTAAATGGAGCCGGAGGAGATGACCTGGATCTGCGCGAACTCCACCGGAATGGGGTTGCCGCTGGAGATGTCGTTGAGCTGACCGGTCACTGTGCCGGAGGTGGTCAGCGTGATGTTCTGGGTATCGACGGTATCGGTCGATCGCACGTAGACCTGTGCCTGGGTAGTAAGGCCGTTGGCGGTGGCGAAGATGCCGGCCTGGTCCTGCACCGGCAGCGCGACGGAGTAGTTGCCGTTGGCGTCGGAGATCCCGTAGAACGTGACGGGGACGCCATCGTTGGGCACGGTGGCGGTGATGGTCGGGTTGGCCGCGGGGGTTACGCCGCCGGACAGGTAGACGACGCCGGAGACGACCGGGATGGGCAGCGTAATGTTCACGATCTGCGTCTGGTTGTTGGCTGTGAAGCTTCCGCTGACGGCGTTGGTTGTGTTGATCGCGCTGAAGGTATACGCGGGGGAGTCGTAAACCACGCCGAGGTAGTAGCCGCTGCTGCCTGCGGTGATCTGCGGGAAGGTGTAGGTGCCGTCGGTGGTGGAGTAGTCGGCGATATCGGTGTTGGTGGCGGCGTCATAGAGCGAGACGGTCGCGTACGGCGAGGGCGGCGCCGGGGTGGCGCCGTCGGCGGCGAGAAGCGTGCCGTTGATGGTGCCGGTGTAGCCCTGCTGGATCGTGACGTTGAGGGTGTTGCCGTCGTCGGTTGTGTGTACGGTGAAGGTGCCGGAGCCGATGAAGTTGTTGTTGCCGTCGGACACGCTGGCGGCGTAGGGGGCGTCGGGTAGAGTGGTGAATTGGGCCACGCCATTGGCGTTGGTATAGCCGCCCGAAGAGAAGTCGTAGACAGAGGTTGTGGACTGGGCGGTGGCGTTGATGGTGACGTAGTCGTTTGCGAGCGGCTTGCCGTTGATGTCCAGCACGGTCACGTTGACGGTGGCGCTGACCGGCACCTTCAGGTTCTGGGTCAGCGTCTGGCCGGCCGCGGGTGTGGCGGCGGAGATGAGCGAGTAGTACGAGTAAACGGACGCGGCTTCAGCCTGCAGCTGGATGGACTGGTTGGCAGCGGCGACCGGGAAGCTGTAGTTTCCGCCGGCGTCCGCGGCGATCTGGGTGGCGTAGGGAACGGCGGGGTCGTTGGTGTAGCTCAACGTGACGAGCGCCCTGGGGCTGGGAACGCCGCTGTAGCTGGTGACGACACCCGAGACGGTCGCGGTCGGCGGGAAGGCAGCCGACGCGGAGAGTGTCTGGCCATTGCTGGCGACCGAGCCGGTGGCCGTAACGCTCAGGCTGGTGGTCGCGATCTGCTCACCGGGATAGTAGGCGGTGATCGTGAACGCGCCGACGGGCTGGCTCTGGATGGTGATGGAGCCGGTCGCATCCGTGACGCCGACGGTGATGGTGCCGAAGGCGACTCCGGTGCGTGTGATCGTGACGAGCGAGTTGGAGGCCGGCTGTCCGCTGGCGTAGGTGACCTTGAAGTTGATGGTACCGCCGGATGCGATCTGCAGGTTCTGCGTGATCGCCAGGGATGCAACGCTCACCGTCGCCGAGGCCGTTAGGCCCGAGCTCGCCTCCGTGCCGGTAAGGGTGTAGGTTCCATAAGGAACCGACGGGAAGCTGAAGGAGCCGTCGCCGGCGGTGAAGATGGAGCGTCCGATGGAAGATGCGTTCAGGCTGACGTAGGCTCCGACCTCAGGCTGACCCTGGGCATTGAGGAAGACGCCGCTGACGGTGCCGCTTTGGGGCAGATTCACGGTGGCCGAAGTGGTCTGGCCCGCGGTGACGACCACGGGCTGCCTGATGTAGAAGCCGGTTCCCTGCGAGGAGCCCAGCGTCGGGGTAACGGTGGTCAGGAGCGTATAGGTGCTGCTGGGCAGGAGTGAGTTCAGAGTGATCGTTCCGCCGGCGGGAACGTTTTCGCCCTGGAGGATGCCGTTGTTGTTGACATCTTCAATGACCACGTTGGCGGAGGTGTAGGTGTTTCCGTTGGCGTTGATCGTCACGGCGACACTGCCGCTGTTGGAGAAGAGCACGTTGGTGGAGGAGTTCGAGGAGCCGGCCGTGAAAGAACCCGGCGTGATTGGCGAGGCGACGAGCGAGTTGGGGTCGGTGCCCTGAAGCGTGTAGCTTTCCATCGGGAAGGAGGTGAAGTTGAACTGGCCGTTGGCGGCGGTAATCTGCGAGGCGGTGGTGCCGAGGTAGAGGCTGGTTCCGGAGATTACGACCTCGCCGCCGGCGATGGGAGTGGCGCCGTCGTAAGCGTACAGGATTCCCGTGACGCTGCCGAGCGCGGGCACCGTGAGCGGCTGTAGCTGCGAGGTGCCGCCCGCGGGGATGGCGAAGTTGACGATGGAGCCGAGGTCCGACGGAGTCAGGCCGTACAGACCTTCGGGCGGAAGCTGGTCAAGGCGCGTGACCGACGCGACTGCCTGGCCTTGCGTGGTCTGCTGAGTCGCGAAGTGCAGGAAGGCGATCTGCCCGCCTGCGGGCACCGTCACGCTGTTCCACCGATAGGTGAGTTCGGGATAGTAGAGACCATTTGCGGTTGTGGGCAGGACGTAGCTCGCGACGCTGATCGGGGTCGGCGCGTTCGGTCCCTGAAATGCCTCGCCGAGCGCCGGCTGGTTGTATGGCCACGGGGCGTTCGCCGGCGCGGAGCTGGTGACGACCGTATCGTCAGCTGTCGAGAGCGCCGCATCGCCGGAGGATGTTGTGAGGGCGATCGAGCTTGGATACGGGTAGGAGACGCCGCCCTGCACCTGTACATCGACGGTGACCGGCGAGGTGCCGGGGTTCGACAGGATCTCGAGGTAGCGCGTGAAGTAGCCAGTGGATGGAACGTAAACCTTGCGCGAGACGTTGAGGCCGTCGATGGAAGAGACCTGCGCGATATCGAGCTGCTGCCCGTTGAGCGAGGCGACAGCAGTGGGGGCTCCGGTGAAGCTGGTGGGGTTGCCGTTCTGGTAGAGCGAGAGCTGGAAGGCGTCGTTGTAGGACTCGTAGTAGCCGCGTTGGCGCAGCGGGTCATCGACGAAGGCGCCGTTGGCGATCTCTCCATTGGGCTGGATGTCATATGGGAAGCCGTTGAAGTCGGTCAGAGTCTGGGCGAGCGAGACGGTGTTCGAGACGAGTTTGAGGTTGACGGTCTCGATATCGCCGTCGCCGGTGATGGTGCCGGTCGCTGTCGCGCCCAGCGCGGCTGCAAGATTCTGCGCGCTGACCTGGAAGCCGCCGGCGGGTACGTCCGCGATGGAATAGTTGCCATTGTTGTCGGTCGGGGTGCTAAGGTTGACGGCGATCGCGCTTTGGCTGGTGAGCTGAACGGCGATGTTCTGGGCCGCGCTGCCGTCAGGATTGCTGACCGTGCCTTTGACCGTGCCAAGGCCGAGGAAAGTGAAGTTCTGGGTGACCGTCTGACCGGAGGTGGCGAGCGTCAGGTTGGCGTAGGTACGCAGATTGCCTGCGGCGTCATAGACGTTGATCACGTAGGAACCCAGCGGGATGCTGCTGAAGGTATACGAGCCGTCCGCCGCGGCGGTGGTCGTGGCCGCGGGATAGGAATAGCCGATCTGATAGATGCGGAGCTGCGCGCCCGCCGCCGCGGCGGTGCCTCCCGGCAGGTAGACGTGGCCGCCAATCGTCTCGGTGGCCTGCAGGGTAATGCTGGCGGCGGCGCTGCCGTTGGGCGCGAGAGTGACCGTGGTGACGCCGGTCAGGTGGGTGGTTGGATCGACCGCGTTGACCTGCACTGCACCGGCCAGCACATTGTTCAGCGTGAGCAAACCCTGCGTGTTGGTGGTGCCGGTGTAACTCTTGTTGAAGCCGCTGTATGCGGTGACCTGCGCGCCGATATCGGGCTGACCGCCGGCGTTCAGCACCGTGACGTTGACCGTGCCCACGCCGGTCAGGTCGACATTGAGCGTGAGTTGCTGCGACGCCGTCACCAGCGTGTGGTTTGCGCTGCCGATATCCCCGTTACTCAGGTTCTGCGCGAGAACTGTGAAGGCCTCCACCGGAACGGTGTTGAACAGGTAGCTGCCGCTGGCGCCGGTCTGCTGGGTTGCGAGCACGGCCTGGATCTGGCTGCCCGGTGGGGCGGCAATCAACTGGACCTGGATCCCGGCTGCGGGAGTCTTGTCGTCGGCCTGGAAGATGGTTCCGCTGACTACGCCATGCGCGCCCAGCGCCAGGGCCACGTTCACCGTCTGGCCGGCGAGTCCGAGAGCGCCGGTCGCGGAGCCGCTGTAGCCGTTGGCGGCTGCGGCGCTGACCGTGAAGGAGCCGACCTGCACGCCGGTAAAGGTGGCGTTGCCGTTGGCGTCGGTGAGCGCGGTCAGCACGGCGCCGCCGCTCGTCGTCGGCGTAAAGGTGACGGTAAGCCCGGCAACGCTGGTTCCGGTGGGAGCGGTGACGGCTACCGCAACCGTTCCGGTCGCGGAAAGCGTCAGGTTCTGCGTGGTCGTGCCTCCGCCGGAGACGGCAGCCGTCGCGGTCGCCGCGGTATTGGATACCGGGTCATAGGCCGTAAGCGTATAGGTTCCCGGCGGAACGTCGGTAAAGACGAACTGGCCCGTGCTGTTGGTCACGGCGGAGACAATCTGCGCGTTCCTCTGCAGGTAGACGGAAATGCTGGGAAGCGGCGTGTGACCCGAGGCCGCGCTGAGGACCTGTCCCTGCAGAATGCCGCCGGTAACGATGAGGATGTCGGCTGTAACGGTAGCGTCGTTGGTGATTTGCGTCGTCACCGATCCGCTGAGGAACGTTCCCGTGACGTTGGCCACAGCGGTGTAAGAGCCGACCGGCAGACCATTGACGCTGTAGGTGCCGTCGCCCTGAATCGGCAGCACGACCGGCTGCGCCAGCGCCGTGCTGGTCAGCGTCACGCTGCCGTTCGTCACCACCGTGGTGGCGTTGCTGCGTACGGTTCCCTGCTGCTGGCCGGTATTCGAGAAGACCACGGGCTGGGCGGCAAAGGTGGTAGTGGCGCTGAGCGTTCCGGGGAAGTTGGGCGAGACCGCGGTGGTGACCGGGTGCGTAGCCGAGATGTTGAACGCTTCGAGCGCAATCGCGATGGGAGGCGTGGGGACTCCGCCGCCGGGAACGACGTTGCCGGTGAAGCTGTAGTAGCCGCCGGAGTTTGTGGTCGCCTGGTAGGTGCGGGCGTAGACGGCGTCCGCGCTTTGCAGGCTCACAAGCGAATTGGGGATGGCGGTTACGTTATCGCCCGCGACTACCTGGCCGTTGACACCGCCGGTCAGTGCCGGTGGTGCGGGCAGCGTGCTGGTGAGGTTGGAAGGAACGCTGAAGTTGACGATCGCCGCCGCATCCGCGGGGCTGAGCCCGGTGAGCGCTTCGGGCGGCAACTGGATAAGCCGCTGCACCGACGCCTGCGAGGAGGCACGCAGCGTCTGCTGCGAAGTGAAGTGCATCAGTTCGACGGTCGACCGGGCGGGCACGCGTACATGCTGCCATGCGGCGTTCAGCTGGCTGTAGACGCTGGCCACCGAGAAGGATCCAGAGGCCAGCGCGACCGGGCCTTTGCCATCGTCGAAGACGTAGCCGATCGTCGGCACGGCATTCGGATTGAGGAACGGATCGAGGTCTTCGTCGGTGCCGAGGACGACCCAGCGATCGGTGGTCGTGGGCGAAGCGGTGATGTTGAAGGCCGAGTCGCCGCTCGAGGATGCATCGACCTGCGGAATGCCTTCATAGGTGTAGCCGTCGCGCGCCTCGTGGGTGAAGCGAAAGCTGTCCTGCAGCGCAACCGTCACGATGATATCGCTGGCCGTGGGGTTGGTGAGGACCTCGAGGTAGCGCGCCATGTAGCCGTTCGAAGGCACGAAGACGTGGCGAACGATGTTGAGGCCGCCCATGCCGTCCTGCTCGATCGCGATCTCCTGCCCGGACTGGAGGCTGGTGCCATATTGTGAACCAGCGAAGGGATATTGAAGTCCTGTGCCTTCATTCGTGATGGTGAGGATATCGGAGTGGCGATCGTTCGCGGGTGTCGTTACGCCCAGGAAGACAGACGCAAAGCCGGCGCCGATTTCGCCCGTCGCGTCGATATCGTAGGTAAATCCGTTGGCGTCGGTAAAGTTCTGGTTGGAGCGGGTCTGGTTGTTGGTCAGCATCAGGTTCACCGTCGCGGTGCCGCCGGCGGAGAGCGTGGAGGTGGTGCTGGCGGACGAATTGATGGTGTAGGCGCCGACCGAGGCAGGCCCGGCGGGCACGTTGGCAATGGTGTAGTTGCCGTTTACGTCGGTCTGACTGGAGAACGAGCGGACGAAGCCGGCGATGAGACTCTGCACGGACACCGAGGCGCCGACGGCGATTGAGCCATCGGCGTTGGTGATGTTGCCGGTCACGGTACCGCGACCGATCAGCGTGATGTTGGCAGTCGCGGTCTGACCCTGCGTGGAGATGACTGCGGTAACGGCCGTCGAGGTCGCGGTATTTGAGCCGTCGAGCGCAAGCACCTGATGGGTGCCCGCCGGCACAGTCGGGAACGAGTAGGCGCCGTTCGCGGCGGAGAGCGTCGTCGTCGCGCCGTCGAGCTGCACCGTGACGCCGGCCACCGGGGTCGCGCCATCGGCGGCAAACACCGTCCCCGCGATCGTGCCCGCGGCTTGCAGTTGCACCGTCACACTCGCCGTGCCGCCGCTGGTCAGGCTCGCCTGGGCCGTCCCCGCGAGCTGATTTGCGGGGTTGGTCGCCATGACGGTCAGCGCGCCGGCGAGCACGTTCACGAAGCTATAGGTGCCGTTGGCGGCGGTCAGTCCTGAGAGCTGCTGGACGAAGCTGGTGTCGCTGGTGAGCTTAAGCTGCGCCGAAGGAACGACGTTCCCGGAGGCGTCCAGCACCGTGACCGTGACCGTGCCTACGCCATTCAGCACAAGCTGCGGCGCGGGGTTCACCGTGTTGATCGCGACCGGCACGACCACGCTGCCCTGATCGTCATCGGAGGGATCGGCTGCGAGCAGGGTGACGTTGCCGGCGGGCAGGAAGTTGAGCTGATACTTTCCATTGGCGTCGGTGGTGGTCGAAAACGCGCTGTTCTTCGCCATTACTGAGACGCCCGTAGCGGGTGTCTTGCCGTCGGCATGGACGACGATACCCGCGGCGCTGCCCGAAGTGCTGAGCGTGATGTTGACGGTCAGCGTCTGGCCCGGCGTGCTCAGGCTGGCCATCGTGGTGCCGCCCAGATTGTTGGTTGCCGCCAGCGATGCCGACACGGCGAACGACCCGACGTAAACCCCCGCCAGCGAGTAGTGGCCCGACGAGTCGGTTTGCGCGGTGAGCTTCTGCGGCACCGAGCCGCTGTTGAGCAGCGTCACGGTGGCATTGGCGGCGGGGTTGTTGGAGGTGTCGGTGACGGTGCCCGAGACCGTCCCGCTGCCGAGAAAGGTGATGTTGCTCGTAATGGTCTCGTTGGTGGTCGCGATAAAGCCGCTGCTGGTTCCGGTGTCGCCGCTGGAATCGCTGGCCGTGACGACGAACGCGCCCAGCGGCACGAACGGAAAGCTGAAGGCGCCCAGCGGCCCGGTCGTGGCGGTAAGATTGATCGATCCGCTCAGCGCGACGGTGATGCCGCTGCCGGCGGGCGTTCCCGTAGCAGTCATCACGCTGCCCGCAACGGCTCCGTAGCTGGAGAGCGTCATGTTCAGCGTCAGCGGCGTGGTCGAGTTTGCCGGCAGCGAACCGCTGGCCTGCCCGCGGAGATTGGTCGCGGGGTCGAGCACGCTGACCAAGACCGTGCCGCCGGGAAGGTTGGTGAAGGTGTAGCTTCCGCTCGCGCCGGCGATCGCGGTCAGGTTGGTGCCGTTGTCCGATACCGAGACCTGCGCGCCCGGCACGGGCTTGCCGGTGGAATACGAGATGGCCCCGTTCACCACGCCCGACGACGCGCCGAGCTGGATCACGCCCAGATTGGTCGTGCTTCCCGCCGTCGGCACAATCGCGGCCGAGTTGCCGCTTTCGATGCCGCCGCCCGGGATCGTGGCAACCACCGCGGCGCTGAGCACGCCTCCGGCCGAGGGTGCATCGGTGGGCACATGCGATAGGGTGAACGCACCTGTGGTGTCGGTGGTTCCGACGAAGTATTGCAGCACCGTCACCGAGGCGCCGGGCACGGGTTTGTTATTGCCATCGATGACGCGGCCCGTGACCACGGTCGTGGGATCGGCCACCAGCGGGTTGGTGCCGATCTTCACCTCGAGTCCGTCCGGAATGCCATCGCCGTCGGTGTCGGCGACCAGCGGATTGGTGCCGAGCAGGACCTCCTGTCCGTCCGTCAGGCCGTCGCCGTCAGTATCGGGGTTCAGCGGATCGGTGCCGAGCTTAACCTCCTGCCCGTCGAGCAGACCGTCGCCGTCGGTGTCCGCCACATGCGGGTCGGTGCCGTGCAGATACTCCTGCAGGTTGGTCAGGCCGTCGTTGTCCGGATCCAGCGCGGCATCGGTGGGGTCGTAGGGGTTCAGGCCGTGCGCAATCTCCCAGGCGTCGGGCATGCCGTCGCCATCCGTGTCGATCAGCGCGTTGATGTTGACGGTGGTGGTCGCGACCAGGCCGTCGTTGCGCGCGGTGATGGTGACCAGACCCGCGCCCACGGCGGTGAGCAGGCCGGTGGAAGTGATGGTGGCCAGCGCCGGATTTGAGACCTGGTACGTGGTGCCGGGATCGGCGCTGTAGTTCTGCAGCGTACCGTCGGCCAGCGTTGCGATCACATTGATCTGCGTGGTGGCGCCGGCGGTCGTCAGCAGGGAACTGTCGGCATTGGCGGTCATGGTGACCAGCGCGGTCGGAACCGGGCCGACGGCGAGCAGGGGAATGCTGAAGGCGCCATTGGGGACCAGGGCGCTGGGATCGGAGGCGGCGCCGGTGATCGTGCCATCCGGATTCAGGCAGGTGACATGGATGCGGAACAGTCCGGGGCCGTACGGAATGTTGGGGATGTTGAAAGTGCCGTCGCTGTTGACCTGGACGGAATGATTCAGCAGCGTGGCGGTGCAGTTTGAACCAAGGCCTTGCGCGCGGGCAGCGGGCTCGAGCGACGGCAGCGCGGCGCACACGAGCGCAAACAGGGCTCGCACTCCTGCTGTCGCCAGCCGTTTCGAGTTTCGCTTCGCGCTGCTCATCCTAAGCACCTTTGGCGTTCAGCTACCAGACAAAGTCCGTGGCGCTCTTTTCGCCGCGGGTCTGATTGGAAAAGAAGAGACTCTGGCCCGTAGCCGCGGCCGGCGGCAGCGGCTTGCCGGAGAACTCGGGAACCTGCATGAAATCAAGCGGCATGGAAACCGCGCTTTCGCCCATCCATGGCAGGAACGGGTACTCGCCCAGTTCGCGCGTGAGCACCCAGCGGCCCCCCTCGCGGCGCATGACGGCGGGCTGCAATCCACCGCTCCTGCCCGGCACGACCGGACCGATGCGGAACTCGAGCATCACGTCGTTGACGGTCTCGATGCGGCTTTCGAGCGTGATGGCCTTGCCGGGGAAGTAGGTCTGCCAGACGCCCTTCCAGTAGGCTGCGTCCTGCTTTTTGGTTGTCGCCTCATCGCGGAAGAGCTGCTGCGATTTGGTATCCCACAGCGAGAGCCACCAATCGTAGTCGAGCGTCTTCACTGCCGAGATGAATGCCACGAACGTGTGCTCCGGCGTGTCGGCCTGCGCTTCGGAGTGCCTGACCTGCGGGACAACCACTGCCGGGGTGTAGTCCGATTGAACGTAGCGGTACACATACTCGACGGTGAACTGCTTCTTCTGCCGATCCGTCGCGGGAAAGCTGGGCTTCGGCCAGGCATCGTTATACGCGCGCTCGGTCAGGTTGGCGGAGGTGATGGGGATCATTCCCTTGGGCAGGCCGGTCGCGGGATCGATGGCGGGCGCGGGCTGCGGCGTGGGAGTCTGGCCGTAAGCCCGTGGACCAGGCAGCAGGGAGGATACGGCTGCCGCGGCCACGAAGAGCAGCCGAGCAGTCAGGAAGCGAGAAGACGATGCGAATCGGGAGATGGTCATCATTGGAGTGGTTGTGGTATTTGCAGGGTTCCCATGGCGAAGGTTGTGGCGCCGACCGGCGTCCAGAGGTTGAACTGAAATGGTGTACCGCCGGGATATTGCGCGTTGAAGGAGATGGTGACAGGCTGTGTGCCGAAGCTGTAGTCGTAGCCCTGGCAGTCTCCGCTGGTCTGGAAGGTGAAGGCGATCTGGACAGGCACCTGGAACTGGGCGGCTGCGATGGTGGCGCCGGTTTCCGGGTTCGTCAGGTTCGCGCCGAGGAACAGGTTGATTCCTCCGGAGAGCGCCACACTTGAGAAGCCGCACTTCTTCACGGAACACTGGTTTACGTTGACGCCGACCTGTCCGCTCAGCGTGAGCGAGATGTTTGCGGAAAGGCCGTAGCCTCCGCCACTGATGCCGAAGGGCAGCGACCACGGCGGGAAGTCGAGGAAGGCCTGCAGACTCGAGATGCCGCCCGACAAGCTGTAGGTCGCGTTGGAGTTAGGCAGGAAGCTCTTTTGCGCTTCGCAGCACTGATTGCTGTTCTGCCCGCTGATGGCGACGTTGACGTTGAAGTTGTTGCTGGCCTGGGAGCCGACAAGGTACGTGATCACTGGCTTCAGCAGCTTGGTCGTTTCATCCAGGTTGGCCTGGAACTGGAAGCCGGTGAGCGGCAGAATCTGGTCCGGCTTCGCCGTGCCGCGGCAGGCCCCGTCGGCCTGGCAGATGTCGTTGGTGGTGCAGAACTGGTTGTCGTTGCAGCCCGAGCCGAAGGGTTTCGGCTTGCTCGAACACGATCCGTTCACGCACATGCCCGCTTGCTGGCAGTTGTTCGCGCCGGGCGGCGGATTGTTGCCGCAGCCGCCGCTCTTGGGCGTGTGATTGCAGCTGCAGTTGGTGTTCTGCGAGTCGGAGGTGCAGACGTTGTTGTCGTCGCAGGAGTTGCCGCAGGCTCCCGGCGGCGGACTCGATCCGATATTTGCCCAGCCGGCCTTGGTGATGCCGAAGCCGGGATCGCTGTTCAGCACCGAGCCATCCGGGCTGACGCGCAGCGTTCCTACCGAGACGAACTGCTCCAGATCATGGTCGTACTGATAGAACTCCTGCACCTGGCCGGGGGGCAGGCCCGTGGTATTCGGAATGGTGATGGTGACGGGCGTGGAGAAGACGGTGCCCGCGGGCTGAATGGTCCATGCGAACGCAGGCACAATGCCGTTCGGCGGCGGCATGGGGATCAGGTCGCTCTTCACCTGCGACACGGTAAGCTGGCCCACATGCGAGCCATCCGGGAACGTGACCGAGTTGGGGGCCACCGTCAGCGCCACGCCCGGCAGGCTGGTCATGGTCAGAGTCGCCGGTGTACTGCCGCCCACCGTGCGGGCGCTTTGCGTATCGATGATGGGCAGGTAGACGGGCATGTTGAGCGTGTTGTTCTGTCCCGGCAAAGCCTGCAGCAGGAACGAGAGCGACGGCAGCGTCTCGCTCAGCGAGGTCGTCGAACCATCCACCAGCAGCGTCACCGTGCCCACGGGCGCCGGGCTCAGCACGAAGTGGCCGTTCGCATCGGTGGTGGCGATCAGCGTCGTATTGAGCAGGCTGGCGGTCGCGTTGGGTACGGGATTGCCGATGTTGTCCAGCACGATGCCCGAAACGGAGGTAGTGGCGGCGCTCCCGGAAGAAAAGCCGGAAGCATAGAACTTGACCGCGCTGTTGGGGTTGCCGGGGAAGTCGACCGTGACCGTGTTGTTGTTGATGCCTTCCTGCTGGCCGAGGGTCAGCGTAGCCAGCGCGCGTCCGTCGGAGTTGGTGTTGACCGTCGCCGTGGTCTGGCCGGCGAACGTCCCATCCCCGGAGTTGATCGTGTAGGTGACTGGCACACCCGCGATGGGATCGCCGCCGGAGTCCTGCACAATGACCTGGAAGGCCTGCGCGAGCGGCTGGCCGATGATGCCGCGTTGATTGTTGCCCAGGAACTCGTGGATGTAAGCCGGCGCCGCGGCCGTGGTGGTCTCGGTAAAGACCGTGCCGCCCATAAAGCCCGGCGACGAGACGGTGACCTGATTGACGCCCAGCCCGGCCCGGCTGCCCAGCTGGAAGAGCACGCTCGCCTTGCCCTGCCCGTCGGTCGTCAGGTTCAGTGTCTGGTTTTGGAGCGGCAGGCTCTCGACCGTGCCATCGGACGCGGTGACCGTGAACGTGACGGCGCGGTTGGCAACCGGCGTTCCCGTCGGCGAGACGAGCTGCACCGCCAGCGGCTGCGGCAGAACGGAGCTGATCTGCCCACTCTGGTTGTTGCCGCCCAAAATCACGATGCGCTGCTGCGAGGTGGCGCTCGAGTAGTTCACCTTCACCGTGCTGGTCGTGGAGTTGCCGGCGGCATCGGTCGCCACGACGGTCAGCGTGTTGGCTCCGGGCACCAGCACCAGGTTCGGCAGCATGAAGCTGCGATTCGAGACGCTCGCTGCCTGTCCGTTCACGGTGACGGCGACGTTGTTGCTGTTCACCGTGCCCGTCACCTGGTCCGTCACCATGCCGGCCACGTTGATCTGCTGCGTGGTCACGATGGAGTTATTGGCCGGCTGCAGGACGGAGACCAGCGGCGCCGTGAGATCGATGGTAACGCTGGTCGACGCCGTGCCGACGTTGCCCTGGCTGTCGGTGCCGGTGGCCGTGAGAATGTTGACGCCGGCGCGTACGGGTACGGTCGCCGAGAAGCCGCCGCTCGAAAGCGTCGCGCTGACCCCGTTCACGACTACAGTCTGCACGCTGCTTCCCGCCGTACCCGCAACCTGGATCGTCGTCGTGTTGAAGAGCGCGCCCTGCGCCGGAGTGGTAAACGCAAGCTGCGGCGGCGCGGTGATGATTGCCTTGCTGGTGCTGCTGCTGGTCAGATGCGTCGTGGTATCGGTGACGGTCAGGATGACGCTGTACTGTCCGGCCAAGGTGTAGGTATGGGTCACCTGCGCGCCCGTGGCGTTGCCGCCGTCGCCGAAGCTCCAGGCATAGCTGAGCGCGTCCGAGCCGGGCGCGGTCGAGCCATTGCCGTTGAAGGCCAGCGACTCCCCGATATTGCCCGCGTAAGCCGCGGACTGTATGGCTTGCAGAAGGGTAGAGATAGTGGCTGTCGCGCTCGCTGTCGCGGAGAGGCCGTCGGTGTTGGTCACGGTCAGCGTGACGGTATACGTCCCGGAGTCGGTGTAGGCGTAGGTTGGCGATACTCCAGTGCCGGTGCCGCCGTCGCCAAACGTCCATGCATACGTGAGGGTCTCGTTGTTCGGATCGGAGGATGCGGAGCCATTGAAGGTGATCGTTGCGCTGAGGTTACCGCTGTATGGTCCGCCGGCGTTGGCGGTCGGGGTCTTCTGCGCGGCGGTGATGGTAACCATCGTTGTGGCTGAGCCGGTCAGGTTCGACGTGTCCGTGACGGTGAGCGTCGCGGTGTAGGTTCCGGCGGCAGCGTAGGTGTGGGTGGGGGTTGCGCCCGTTCCGGTCGAACTATCGCCAAAGGCCCAGGCGTAGGTGAGCGTCTGACCTTGTGGATCGCTCGATGTCGATCCGTTGAAGCTGACGGCAGTTCCCGCTACTCCCGTGTAAGGTCCGCCGGCGACGGCTGTCGGAGCCTTCAGCGCAGCCGTGATGGTGACCGTGGCAGTGGCTGAGCCGGTGAGGTTCGACGTGTCCGTGACGGTGAGGGTCGCGGTGTAGGTTCCGGCGGCAGCGTAGGTGTGGGTGGGGGTTGCGCCCGTTC
>CAXTMK010000129.1:0-14160 GCA_964245315.1 uncultured Acidobacteriaceae bacterium
ACCCGACTGGTTAAGGGGGCGGGGGCTGTGTTCCGACTTGCATCGGCGCGTTCTGCTGCGCGGCAATCTTGTCGATGTAGCGCTGCATGATGACGATGTTGACGTGAACATGGCTGGCGATGTCGGGCAGGAACTCCGCGATGAGCAGGCCGATCGGCTCCGACAGGAAGCCCGAAAACATGCGGTCCCAGGTGCTGGCCTGGTCTGTGGCGAGTCCGGGCACGTAGGTGTTGGCAATCTCGTTCGACGCGGCCGCGGTGATCAGGTTCTCGTAGTTGGGCATGGGGCGGCCGGTGTCGCCCTGCGCGATGATGACGTGCGAGGCCGCATGCAGCACGCGACGAGGAATGCTGGCGTGCGGCATGCGAAAGTAGCGTGGGTCCTGATGGAAGATGCTGCAGACGGCGAAGGTGCCGATGAACTCGCTCGTCGCCTCCTGCGCGTAGCTGACGCCCACATCGTAGCCGAAGCCGCGCATGCCCGGTCCGTACGGACTATGCGGATCGCTCGCGACCGTGTAGGCCGCGTTGCCGGCGACGGTGAGCGCGTTGAAGGGATCGCGGATATCGCGGAAGGCGAGCTTGCCCTTCTGTTTGACTGTGAGCGCAGTCACGCGGCGGTTGGCGTCGACGAAGGGACGGATCTGTTTTTGGTCGCCGACACACGGCTTGTCGATGGGCATGATGCCGGCGGCGGTAATGGTTGCGGGCGCGGGAGCGTTGGCGCCGGGGCAGGGTGGCGGGTGCAGCGTCAGGGGCACCTGCTGCCGGGTGACTTCGACTGCGTCGTTTGCCGACTCCCTCATCAGGAAGCCCGGCGAATCCGGCAGCGCGACCTGTGCCGGCGTTCGAACGGCAGCAAGCAGCGCAAGCGCGGAAGCCCAGCAAAGACGCGACATGTGCGGTTAGAGCGAAGATTCTCGGGAAAGGTTAGTGCGCACGTTTTAGATGAATAAATTCGAGGAAGTCGTCGGCGAACTCGGCGACGAAGCAGCCCAGCGCGGACGAACCCATGGAGCCGCCGAAGGTCTTTGCATTCTGCTCAAAACCCTGGTTGGCCGTGGGGTAATAGGCGTCGGTCAGCCACGAGCCGAAGACGTTGCCGCTGATGAGCGACAGGTTGGGCGCTTCACGGCCGCCGTCGGTGCGCGTGATCAGCGGGCGCGAGACGGCGTAGAACGTGCGATAGATCTTGCCGCGGCTGCGCCCTACCTTGTAGTAGCGCGGATCCTGGTGGTAGATGGGCGAGAAGACCGAGTCGGCGAAGATGCCTTCGCTGGAGTCGCGGGCGCCGGCGGCGAGCAGTCGCCGGAAGTAGCCGGAGGTTCTCTGCGGCCAGTTGGGACTGCCGTTGGTGGCCTGCTCGTACCCCGCGACCAGCGGCCACACCGCGATGGATGTGGGCGAAAAAGCATCGCGGAAGCCGAGCACCATCTTGTCGCCGACGGTGAGCTTCGGGACTGAGAGATCGGGTTCGATGTACTTGTCGAAGCGGCTGATGAGGAACGGTTGCGGGGGCTGCGTTGCGCCGGTCCGGGGCGTGGGGGCATCCGCCTGGGCGAACGCGGGGGCTGAGATCAGCACGAACAGAATCGCACTCGCGGCTGAGCCACACTTCGGGTAGCGCGGGTTCGGGGAGGTGCGGAACTTCATCAAGACTTCCTGACGACGCGGAGAGGAGGGTTGCCGGTCTGAGGCAGGATATCAGGTCGGACGTGCGCGCCCTGGGGAACGGTTGTACCTGCCTGGAGACGCGTGCGCGTCGGTGCAGGGCTTCGTTACCACTCAGTTACGGTGCGCGGGTTTTCGCTTCAGCCTGGCATGTACACAGCGCATACTCAAACTGGGTGGAATCCGGATTTACGAGACATAATGATGGCCCGCGGCAGACGCAGAGTGCAGCTCGGACACGTCGCGGCAGCTTCGTTGCTGGCGCTCGCGATGGGCTGCCACAAGGCAAAGATTGCCGCGACTCCTCCGCCTCCGCCGCCTGCTCCCGTGGCGAGTACGCGTGCAGCGAACGCGCCCGCTGTCACCCATGTGCCTGCGCCTGTGGTGCGAGCGCCGGCGCCGCCTGAAGACGCAAAAGGCAAGCCGATTTCGACAGAGATCGGGCTGGCGAGCTGGTATGGCCCTTACAACAATCGGCGCACGGCGGATGGAAGCGTCTTCGACGGCATGTCTATGACCGCGGCGCACCGTACTCTGCCCATGGGCACGACCGTGCGCGTGACCAACCTGACGACAAACCAGTCAGTCATGGTGCGAATTACCGATCGCGGTCCGTTCGTGCCTGGGCGGACGCTCGATCTTTCGATCGCGGCCGCGAAGGAGATCGGCGTCTACAAGATGGGCATCGCGAGGGTGAAGGTGGAGGCGTTCGCAAAGCCCGGCTCGGACCCAGAGGGTAGATGGTGCGTGCAGATCGGCGCGTTCATCGATCCGAACGATGCGGTGCAGCTGAAGAACGATCTGATCTCGCGCTACAAGACTGCGAAAGTGACTGAATTCGCGGGGCCGACCGGGTACTGGGTCAGGATTAATCCCGCGCAGCCGGATAAGACTACGGCGGCCAGGATCGCGGACAGCATCCATGTGCCGGATGCGGAGCCGTATGTGGTGCGAACCAATTAAGACCAGGCCGGTTTCCTATAGGTGTAGCCGCCACCCGAGACGCGGATTCCCTTCGGGAATGACAAACGAAAGAAACGAGCGGCTACAGCAAGTGAGACTCCGCTCTTAGATCGACCACGAATTCGATCGGACCATGCGAGTTGGGCATGAGGACGATGGTGGTTCGGTATCTTGGCGGACAGGTGGGACTTTTTTGTTAAAGTCTTGATTATAAAGCACTTTATTTTGAAAGTCTTCATTCTAAAAGGCTTATGGTAAAGTCTTGAAAGTAAAGGAGTTATCCGCATCATGAGATGCACTTTCTTTTGATGATGCGTGACTCCTAAGCCGTTTGGAATGTGTTGTATTGCCGGATGGGACCAAAGAAATTCGAAGTCTACGGCTTCGACTCCGGCGGAGCATAATACGGCAGCTTCTGCTGCTCTTCCGTCGCGCGTTTCACGCCGATATCGCCAAACAGCAGGCTCGGCGCAATCGTCGTCTCCGGTAGCGCGCCCAAGGTCTGGTTGATGTACGGATCGTCTCCGGCGGAGACGATATCGCTGCGCAGGCTGCGCAGGTCGAGCTCGTCGAAGACGGCGCCGCGGATCAACTGGCGGGTGCCGTCCGGATGCACGCGGTAAAGCAGGCGCGGCGCGAGTTCGCCGCCCATGGTCTCGACCTCGTAGACATCGCGGCCCTGCTCTTTCGCCATAGCGATGAGCTTCTGCTGCATCTCGGCTGCGGGCACCGGCGCGACTGCCTTGAAGACGATGACGGAGGCAGCGGCGCGAGGAGCCTGGCCCGGAGCGGCGCGTCCGTGGCCGTTCGATGCGGGGAAGTCGCGCACCGGCGTGCGTCCGATCAGGTAGTTGGTCAGCTTGCCGTGCTGGACCACGTCGACGGACTGCGCGGGTATGCCCTCGTCGTCGACCTGGTAGGCGCCGATGATTGGCCGGCCGTTGAAGGTGGCCAGATGCGGGTCGTCGACCACGTCCAGGATTTCGGGCAGCACCTTGGCCTTGTAGCTGGACTGGTACGCGCCCATGGTGCGAGCGGTGGTGCCCATCTCCGGACGGTCGGCCTCAATGTTGGGCACGAAGAGGCGGTTCATTACATCGGTTGCGGCGTCGCCCGAGAAGAGCACCGGGCCGTGGAAGTCTTCAGCGTCGGCTACGGGTGCGTTGCGCAGGGCTTCGTAGCTCTTCACGTCGTCGATTGCACGCTTGTGGAAGGCTGCGGCGCTCTCAAGCTGGCTGGCGACCGGAGCGGTCGAGCCGTTGTCGCGGCCGAGGCGCATGCCGTCGCCGGCCTGTCCGCCTACGCTGTAGTCGGCGGTGTAGCCGCTGTAGCCATGGCGCAGCATCGTGCCTTCGGTGTTGACGGTGAAGCGATTGACCACGACGCCGCGAATGGACGCGGCGGAATATTGGACGTAGGGGGCTACAGCCTTCAGGTCGGGGTCGCTGAGGAACGCGCCGCTGGCGTCGGCGAGGCGTTTCTTCCAGTCGGCTTCGTTCAGTTCGAGCCTGAGCAGCGGCTCGACCGCGACCACCGGGCTCGCGATGGAGAAATCTTTCTCGGTAGGTTGCTTCTCAAAGCGCTTCAACTGCGCCTGCTTGTTGGCGTAGGCGCGCAGGGCGTTCTTGTAGGCCTCGTCGGTGGTGGTCCAGAGTGCGTAGCGCAGCGCCTCGGGGTCGTTGTCCTCGGGCGCGAGTTCGATGGAGCCGTCGCCGCGCGTGGAGCTGGAGTCGGTGGTGTAGTCGCCGATGCGGACCGTGACGCGGACCACGCGCTGGTGCTGCCGCTCTTCGCGGGTGATGGCTCCGTAGTCGGCGCGCGCTTCGTAGGTCTGGTAGTCGTCGAGCCGGTACTCGATGAAGTAGGGCTTCTGCATGCCGGGCAGCAGCAGCAGGTCGCGCTCGCGGGTCAGCTCCTCCTGCATGGCCTTCAGCAACGGGTCGGAGTCGGCGACCGGGGCGGCAGATGTCGCGGCGTGGGCAAAGGTTGCAGCGGCGATGAATACGGCAACGATCGCGGTGCGGTGCGGATTCATGAGTGATCTTCCTCGATGATTCATGGAACTGAGAGCGGAGAGCAGGTCCCGGGGGCTGAAGCCCGAATTCTTTCGGCTCCGGTGTTGTCCGGACTGAAGTCCGGACCTATCTCAGAAGCAACGGCAAGAGCAAGAACAAAAGCGAAATACGGAGATTCTGGCTTCGCCAGAATGACGGCGGTGGTGAACCAGTGAGTGTTTAGCGCATCACTCCGTGGCCTTCAGGAGTGGGCGGAGGCACGATGGGCGGCCGGGCGATGCCCTGCTTCGGACGCTGCGTCTCGATGCTCGAGACCAGCATGGCCGGCGCGACGGCCGAGACCGGGATGTTGCCGCTTTCCGCGCCGCAGATGCCGTTGAAGATGTCCTGATGGTCGCTGGTGGCGAGGATGCTGTTGAGCGCGCCCTGCGGCGTGCCGACGATCGAGACGCCGCGCACCAGTTCATCCGGGCGGCCGTCGACGAAGACGCGATAGACCACCAGCGGCTGCACCGAAAACGCCTGCGGACTGGCGCGCTGCGTGACCGCGAAGCCGGAGGAGATGTCTTCGAAGTAGAGGCCGTAGGGCTTGCCCTGCTTCTTCGCTTCGGCCTTCAGCAACTCGCGCAACTGGGCGTCGGTAACCGTTTTCGACGAAGACACGATCAGGTTGCCCTGCCGGCCCGTTGGCATGTGGCCGGACTCCGACCGCCCGTGGCCGTTGCTGGTCGAGAAGTTGGCGACCGGAAGGCGCGACATCAGGAAGGTCTCGAGCACGCCGTCCTTGATGAGGTCGACCTTGCGCGCGGGCTGGCCTTCGTCGTCGTAGACGTAGTGGCCGCTGAGTGCGGTGCCGTCGAAGCTGGCCAGCGTGGGGTCATCGACGACCGACATGAAGGTGGGTAGGATCGGCTTGCCGAGCTGCTTGGTGAAGGTCTGGCCTTCGTCGTCGCCGCGCTGGCGCTGGCCCTCCAGCCGATGACCCAGGACTTCATGGAAAAAGACCGCGGTGGCGCGTCCGCTCAGGATGGCGGGGCCGCTGAAGGGTTCCGTAATGGGCGCGACGCGTAGGTCTTCCAGGTTCTTCGCCATGGCGAGCGTCTTGGCGACGATGGTCTTCTCGTCGGGCAGGCGGCCGAGTTCGTCGCTCTCGAAGGTCTCGACGCGGTAGAGGTCCATGCCGTCGGTCGCGCGGGTGCGGGCTACGATGACCAGCCGAGCGACGTGATTGGGCGTGCTGACGCGGGCGCCTTCGCTCGAAACGAAGTAGTCGACCTCATCCGACGCCTGCAGGCCGACGTTGTTATAGAAGATATCGGGGAATTGCTTGAAGAGGCCGGAGATCTCGCGCAGGCGGCTCTCCCACTCGGCTTTGTTGGTCAAAAGCTGCGTGCCGGGGACGAACTTACGGTCCACTGGAACGAGCGCGGTGGCGGGCGCTTCCTTCGAGAAATCGGCCGAGACGTCTTCTTCCTTCGCCCGGACCTGCTGCTCGGTCTTGACCTGCAGGAAGCTATCCAGGGCGCGTCCGTAGCCGCGATTGGTGGCGAACCAGAGGCTGCGCTCGATGGCCTCGCGGTCGTCGGTCAAGGGCAGCGGCATGGTCGTCAGCGCGGAGTTGCGATGGGTGCCATGGGTATTATCCTCGGCCGGGCTGCCCAGCCGGACCTGCACATCGGCGGTGCGGCGGCGGCTCTCGTTATCACCGGTAAGCGCGCCGAACTGCGCCGACATGGAGATGTTGTCCGTGTCGGAGACGGCGTAGCTGATGAAGTAGGGTTTGGGCTGGGGCTGGTTCTTTGCCTTGGGATCTGTCGCTACCGCTTGTGCGGCGGACGGCGCAGCGGTGGAAGCGGCGCTGCCAAGTGAACTCATAGCGCGGGTTAGCTCGGTTTGCATCACCTGGAGCAGCAGGGCGTCTGGCGGCGCTGTCGCCGGATCGGGCGCCGTGGGCGCAGCGGTAGCCGCGTGCAATGCGAAACAGCCACCAACTACCAGGGAGCCCAGAGACAATACAGCGATCGAACGTGTGTTCAAAGCAGATTCCGCCTGTTCGTGTACAAATTTGCCCTGCGCAGAGTCTACCCGATGCGTGGCCTGCCGGGTTAGACGAGTCAACGTCGCAGGCAGATGCAGCGGCTGAATGCGGTATGCTTGGGCGGCATTTGTGGAGCGAGAACATTAACGCCAGACATTTCAACCGCTGGATTCCTGTGCTGCTGCTCGGCATCTCCGCGTCCGCCCAGACCGTGCCCCTTTCGCGGAACGGCCAGACCATCGCCATTGCGCCCTACGCGGAAAATGTCGTGCGGATCACCTTAAGCACCATCGCCAGCGAGGCGGACGCCGCGCCGGGCTACGGATTTGTGGCTGGGGCGACAAGCGCAGGCTGGAATCATGCGGTAACGGAGAGTGGCGAAGACACCTATCGCAGCGGGCGGATGACGGTGACGGTGGCTCCGGCGCCGAAGCGCAATCCCGACGCCAGGCTGCCGGACACGGCGCAATTCTTCTCCGGATCGACGGCTGGGGCGCACATCACTATAACGCTGCCGGATGGATCGCCTCTGGTAGAGATGCTCGACTGGCAGATGGCAGAACTGAATCAGAAGGACGACACCCTGAAGAATGCTCGCGGCATCAGGCCCCAGGACCTGCCGCTATATACGGTGGGTGCAACGTTCCGCGCGCCCGACGACGAACACTACTACGGCCTGGGCCAGAATCAGGAGGGCTATCTCGATCACCGGCAGCGTCCGATCACCTGCGCCGCGGACTATCTCGCGGCGGCTGCGCCAAGCTACTGCGTGCCCTTCGTGGTGACCAACAAAGGCTACGGAATCGTGTGGGACAATCCCTCTTCCACGACGGTTTATCCCGCCTTCGATGGACGGACGAAGTGGACCTCGACGCTGGGAAAACGCGTTTCGTTCTTCGTGATCGCGGGCAAGACTACAGATGAGATCTACGCAGGCTACCGGCTGCTGACCGGCGCTGCGCCGATGCTGCCGAAGGCCGCGTATGGCTTCATCCAATGCAAGCAGCGCTACAGCTCTCAGGCGGAGGTGCTGGCGGTCGCGAAGGGCTATCGCGAGCGCCATCTGCCGCTCGATATCCTTGTCGTCGATTGGTTCTACTACACGCGGATGGGCGAGTACGACTTCGACCCGGAGAAGTGGCCCGACCCGGCCGGGATGAACAGGGAACTCCATGCGCAGAATATCGAAAGCATGATCAGTGTGTGGCCGCGCTTCGCGCCGGGCTCGCGTTATTACGACGAAGTGCTCGCCAGGGGATGGTTCGAGCATTATGCAGACGGCGAGCCCGTCGACGGCTTGCCCTACGACAGGGCCGGTTCAGACATCGACACCACGAACCCCGAAGCCGCCGCCTGGTGGTGGAAGCTCATCCGCGACAACATCGCAGCGAAGGGATTCGACTTCTTCTGGGCTGACGAAACCGAACCCGATCTTCCGCCGGACGGTGCCTACTTCAGCATCGGGCCGGGAGCGCAGTTCTTCAACGTCTATCCGCTCTTCCACACGGCGGCCATCTATAACGGCGTTCGCGCCAGCGGGAAGACCCGTGCGCTCACGCTTTCGCGCGATGCCTACCTTGGCGCGCAACGCAACGGCACCATCTTCTGGACGTCGGATATCTCACCCACCTGGGACACGCTGCGGCGGCAGATTCCGACCGGCCTGAACGTAGCCGCCTCGGGAATCGCCTATACCGGCAACGACATCGGCGGCTGGCAGGGATTGCCGTCACAACATACTCCGGCGCATCCCCCGCTCATCGATCCCTCCGGCGCACGCGACAACGTGATGCACGACGACGATTATCCCGAGTTGTATGTGCGGTGGTTCGAGTACGGAACGTTTCTCCCAACCATGCGCACCCACGGCACGCGCAAATTCAACGAAGTATGGAGTTATGGGCCGCAGGCAGAGCCCATTCTGAAAAAGTATCTGAAGCTGCGCTATGCGCTGATGCCGTACCTGTATTCGCTGGGATGGTTCACCCATCAGACCGGTGCGCCTTTCATGCGGGCCTTATTCATGGATTTCCCCGGCGACGACAAGGTCGCCGACCTCCGCGATGAGTACATGTTCGGCCCAGCCCTGCTGGTGGCGCCGGTGGCAGAGCAGGGCGCGACCGCGCGCAACGTCTATCTCCCCGCCGGCACGGACTGGTACAACTACTGGACGAACGAAAGAGTACACGGTGGACAGACCATCAGCGTGGCCGCGCCCATCGATACCATTCCTCTGTTCGTCAAGGCCGGTTCCATCCTGCCGCTCGGCATGCCGGTGGAGAGCACGCACGACCAGCAGCCGCTCGCAAAGGTAAAGATCTATTCCGGTGCGGACGCCGAGTTCACGCTCTATAACGACGACGGGACCACCTACGCTTACGAAGGCGGAATACACCAGATTACGAAGCTGCACTGGGACGACCGCCGCCGCACCCTGACGCAGGAAGGCGCGAAGGCCTGGGACGGAGACGATAGGAAGCTGATTGAGGTTGTGGGAAGATAGAGCGGGAACATTTCCCAGGGAGTCCGATTGCGTCTGCGCCACCTCTTGACGATTCTGCTGGCGCTCGTCGCTTTGCTCCCCCTGACCGGCTGCGGGAGCACCACGCCGACCGAGGCTGCGGCGATCGCGGCGGCCAGGAGCGATCGCACGGCGTATACGCTGCCGCCGGACAAGCTCGCGAAATCGGCGAAAATCTGGCGCTTTTACAACACGATGCACTTCGCCGGCCCCCTGTGGGGATTCGTGTCGCTCTTCCTTGTGCTGCAGCTAGGCGTCGCGGCGTGGATGCGAGATCTGGCGGCGCGCCTGAGCCGCAAACGCCTGGTGCAGTGGCTCGTGTTTTTGCTGGCGCTCCTGCTCCTGGAGTCGGTGCTGAATCTTCCGCTGAACATGCTCTCGCACCATGCGTCGGTTGCGAATGGATTCTCGATTCTGCCCTGGGGCGGCTGGTTTGCGGACCTGGCAAAGAGCTTTTCCATCGCGTACCTGACCGGCGGCACCTTTGTGCTGCTCATCGTCTACATGATGCGCAGGTTTCCGCAGCGCTGGTGGCTGGGGCTTTGGTTTCCGACGATGTTGATGGTGATCGGCGGCGTCTACCTGACGCCTCTGGTATTCGACCCGATGTACAACAAGTTCGAGCCGCTCGGCCAGTCGAATCCGGCGCTGGTGGCGCAGATCGAACGCGTCGCCGCGCATGGCGGCATCGATATTCCGCCGGAGCGCATGTTCCTGATGAAGGCGTCGGCAAAGACGACGTTGATGAATGCGTATGTGACGGGTTTCGGATCGTCCAAGCGGCTGGTGATCTGGGATACGCTGCTCAGGAAGGCCGCGAATCCGGAGGTGATTTTATTCACCGCGGGGCATGAGATGGGGCACTACGTCCTCGGCCACATCGTGCGCGGAATCCTGACGGCGTTCGTGGGGATTCTGCTGGCGTTCTTTGTCGGCTTCCACATCTTCCAGTTTCTGCTGCACCGATTCAGAGCGCGATGGAAGATTCCGTCGCAGCAGGATGCCGCCGCGCTGGCGCTGATCCTGCTGATCTATCATGTGATCCTGTTCGCCGCGGAGCCGATCGGCAACGCCTTCAGCCGCGGCATGGAGCACGACGCCGATGTCTTCGGGCAGGAGGCGATCAACGGCGTGGTGGCCGACCCGCAGGCGACCGCGCTGGCGGAGTTTCGGATGTTTGGCGAGGCGACGTACGATGAGCCCAATCCGTCGGAGTTCGTCGAGTTCTGGACGGACTCGCATCCATCGACAGCGTTTCGCGCGGCGTTCGCGAAGCACTACGATCCGTGGGTTCCGGGAGCAGAACCGAAGTACTTCAGGAAGTAAGATGTTGCCATGACCGATTGTCTGTTCTGCAAGATCGCCCAGCACACCATTCCGGTGAAAGCTGTTTATGAGGATGAGATTTGCCTGGTCTTTCCGGATATCAACCCGCAGGCGCCGACGCATCTGCTGCTGATCCCGAAAGAGCACTTCGCCAATGTGACCGAACCGGCGGACTCCTTGCTCGGACACCTGCTGAAGACTGCGGCGTTTGTGGGTCAGCGCGACCTGCCAGAGGGTTTTCGCATCGTCATCAACACCGGCGCCGACGGCGGCCAGACGGTTGAGCACCTGCACCTGCACCTGCTCGGGGGACGGCCTATGACGTGGCCTCCGGGCTAAAACGAACAGCTTAACGCCGAAAGAACGGACGAAGGGATAAGGACGGATCAAGCTCATAGCTTGATCCGCTTTTATCCTTCTATCCGTCTTTTCGGCGTTAAGCTTCGGTTTACTGGTTGTAGTTCTGCTCGTCGATGTCTTCGATTCCGTAGCGGCGCAGCAGGTTCGGCAGGTTCTGCGAGAACGCGGCGCGCGGCATCACGGTATCGCATCCGGCTTCGACAGCCTTGGCCTTCAGGTCGCCCTGCAGGTGCGAGAGGAAGCCGATGATGGAGGTCGTCTTCTTCAGCTTGGTCTTCAGCTTCGGAATCAGCGTCATCGGCTTGGCGTTGGCGTTGTTCAGGTCGAAGACGATCAGCCCCGGACGCTCTTCCTCGGGCGCTTCGACCAAGGCGGCGATCTGCTCTTTCTCGTTCTTGATGAAGCCTACCTTGACGCCAAGTTTGCGCGCCGTCTCCTGGATCTTGGCGATGAAAAACAGGTCTTCGATGAAGAAGTAGATTTTGGTGGGTGCATCCGCCGCGATGGGGACGGCCCGGCCCATGGAGTAGTCGATCGGCTGCGAGTCGCCCTGATGCGTGGAGCGGGCGCGGCCGAAGCTCTCGACCGTGGAGGCGCCGTCGAAGACGTTGCCGTTGACGACGCGGTAGCTGTGGTCCATGGGTCCGACGAAGCTGCGTGGCCCGCGCTGCTGTTTGCCTCCGCCGCCTGCGCCGAAGCCGCCCTTGCGCTTGAAGCTGCCAGCCGCGTTGCCCGGTTGGTGGGTATCAGGGCCGCGTGAAGCGCCGTTTTGCTGGGCGCTCTGCTGGCTGCCGGGACCGTCGGCGCGCTGGCGATCGCGGAACTTCTTCTTCCAGCGCTTGGTGCCGCCGGGGGCATTTTGCTGCCCATTCTGTTGCCCGTTCTGGGGCTGGCCATTCGCCTGGCCGTTGGCCTGAAAGCTGCGTCCCTGCTGCCCATTTCCATTCTGGCTGCCGGGTTGGCTGCCGTTAGGGCGGAAGCCGTTCGAAGCGGGCTGCGCGTCGCCAGCCTGCATTGCGGGAACCACGTCACCGTCGGCGGAAGGCTCGCTGCCGCTGCAGGCCTGCGCGGCGCCTGCATCCGCGCCCTTGCTTTTCCGCTTGCGGCGACGGCGCCGGCTGCTCTTGGACTGCCCCATCCCGTGTGGGATTCGCTGTCCGTCTTCATCCAGTTCGAATCCACCGGATCCGCCCGGATTCTCTTCGCCTGCTGTGCGAGGAGCCTGCTGCTCGGGCGCCTCAGTAACGATCTGCTCTGAACTCATGCTTCCGTTTCCTCTTGCCTGCCGCCGTTTGTCCGGCGCTTATTGGTATCCAGTTAGGTGTGAGTTAGTGTCTCGCACCCATGCTTCGACAACCTGCCGCAGACGCATCCCGGGGTGGGAGCGTGACGGTCAGGTTCTCTGGCATAGGTTGGGACAGTTTCAAGTGGTGCTCATATCCGAAGTTCATCTCATCCACTTCAGATCTCCTGGTACGTCTGCGTTCAGAGATCGATCTTCGTGCAGCCTCGATGCGGGGCTGCACTCCGTACAGCTACTTCGCCACCACCCTTGCGGAGGCCATCTTCCTGCCGAGGAAGCGCCATCTGCAGGACGAACAGGTGTCTCAAACGAACGTCAGTGTCTGAGCGGGAATTGAAGCTCTTACCGGGATATTCCATCGCTCACGAATTTGCCGCACCAAACCGCAGAGTTCTCAAATTCGACTCGGAAATCCCCGGGAGCTGTGCTGCGTTGACTCAAAGGTCGTCTGCATTTTTTGTCCGGCTGCGGGGTGCGAACCTGTCGGTTCCGACTGCGTGCGATGCCAGTGGCACCCGGAATGCAGGACAGAGAACTCCCGCGCTTTGCTAAGGCGCACACATTTTTCCATCTGATGCCGCCTGGACAGGGGCTGCCGACCTGGTCACCCACACCCTATTCCTGGACGCAGCTACGAGCCTACGCCGAAATCATTCGTTGTGCAAGTATTCTTTTCCGGGTTGAGGATTTGTTTGAGCTGATGGCCGCTCCGCACCCGGTCCCTCGAACGGTTGCGAAGCAGCCTGAGCTTCTGTGTTGAATGGCCAGTCACGGCCTCCAAAAGACCGATGCCGCCGTATCCTGGATTTCAGGATAGTGGGCTTCGGGACACTCCGCGGGCCGCTGCGTCTCTGTGGGCGCATACTGGGTGGCCGGCGCGGAAGAAATCTCAAGTGAAGGATGCCTCCTCCACTCTGCCTAAGCAGGAGCAATTGCAGTGCCAAATCAGAATGCCCCGCAATAGTGCCGTTTAGCTAACTTTTTACTAATCTAAGTAAGCGCGGAAAATCAGGAAACGGAAGAGTGCGAAGCCGCGAATACAGAATTCCGTAGCAGCGAGTCCAGGCGACATTGACCCGCTCTCTTCCGCAAGCCTATAATCGTCTTACATTCAGGCGAGTTCTCTCGCTCCCGCACGCTCCCTCCGAGTCACTCCGTTACCTTTCCGTTCGGACGATTGAGAAGGCAAGGTCAGGCTCCACCTGGCTGAGGAAGATTGGGCGCGCGGAATCCCGGAGACACAACTCCGGCTCTATCCCGAATTCGTACTTCCTAAGGAGCAAGACAATCCGCATGAACCGCAATCTCACTCTCCTGACCGCGCTTGGCGCGGGCCTCGCCCTCGCTCCCTTTGCCGCAGCTCAGGCTCCCGCAGCCGCTGCTCCCGCCGCGCCGGCAGCCGCGCCGGCTCCTGTCGCCATGGATGCCAAGATCGCGCTCGTCAACTTCGAGCAGGTTGTTCTCGCCTCCAACGAAGGCCAGGTCGTCACGGCCAACACTCAGAAGAAGTACGAGCCTCAGAAGGCCGAGCTCGATAAGCTGAATACCGAAGTCGAGACCCTGAAGAAGGGTCTCGTGCCGACCATGACCGATGAGGCTCGCAGCAAGCTGCTGCGCGAGATCGACCTGAAAGAGAAGGCGCTGAACAGCCGCGCGGAAGAGGCCCAGACCGCCTACAACGCGGAGTGGCAGGAAGGCCTGAGCGGCGTGGCGCAGAAGATTGCGACCATGATGAAGAAGTACGCTTCGGACAGCGGCTTCACGCTGCTGCTCGATGTGTCGAGCCAGCAGACGAACGTCCTGTGGGCGAACACGTCGACGGACATCTCGCAGGCGATCGTGGATCTGTACAACAAGCAGTCGGGCATTGCGGCCCCGCCGCCGGCGGCTCCGTCGGCCCGCCCGCAGCCGGCCCGTCCGGCCGCGCCCCGGCCTGCTACCACGCCCCCCAACTAGACCTACTT
>CAXTMK010000130.1:0-11832 GCA_964245315.1 uncultured Acidobacteriaceae bacterium
ACTCGTGGGCGTTGACGACGAATTCGGTGCTGGCTCCGCCGGGGCCGAGACGATAGCTCGGAGTGAGAACGGAGAACCGGTGCTCGATGCCGGAGCGCTGAGCCATGCGCTGGAAGACCGGCTGCACGCGAGGATCTGCAAGCATCTTGTCGGCGAATTCCACGAAGGCGGAGTGGACATCGTCGCTGGGGACGGCGGTGGCGATGCGGTTGAGATAGGCCTGCGTCATTAAGTCTCCGTAGGGACTAGGATGCAGGAAGGAGATGGCGACGGCGTCATATATCGATCGGACGAAATTGTTCGGCCAATGACATCCATGTCATTAACGCCGGCAGAATGGTCGGGGCGAGAGGATTCGAACCTCCGACCCCCTGGTCCCGAACCAGGTGCGCTACCAGACTGCGCTACGCCCCGAAATTGTTTGCTGAACATGTCGAAGGAAGGACGCTCACCGGAATCGCAGGCGGTTGGGATAGGCCATGCAGGCTCGCGCGGTTCGACTTTTACGAGTTTACCAGAGTTTGGATTCCTGTGGGCGGCAGGTGCATCATAAGGGAGAGATTCAAGCCATGATGGAACGCCGCCAGATCGTGAAGCTGTGGAAGAGCCAGCCCGGTGGCGTGCTGGTCACACTGGTGCGCGTGGAAGGGTCGTCCTACCGGTGGCCGGGGGCGCGGCTGATAGCTGCGGCGGGAGCGCATGCGGGCACGATCAGCGGAGGATGCCTGGAGGCAGATGTGATCCGGCGGGCGGGGTGGATCTCGCGCAGCGGCGCGGCGATCGAGCAATATTCGACCACATTCGACGACACGGCGGAGATTCCGTTTGGCCTGGGCTGCGGAGGCACGGTCGATCTGCTGTTTGAGCCCGTGGCGACGCCGGAGGGGGAGGCGCTGATAAGAGCGATGGAGGCTTCGCTCGATGGCGTCGAATCACTCGTGGTCAGCTTTCTGCCGGGTAGTGGGAGAGGGTTGCGGCGAGCGATCTACAGTCCCACCGGCGAGGTGTTGTTCGCGAGCGAGGGGCTGGCACAGCACAAGATCGATTGTGCGCGGGGGCTGGCACCGGGCGGCGCTTACGATGGACGGTTTGTAGAGCGGCTGGAGGCTCCGCAGCGGTTGTTTATACTGGGCGCGGGCGAGGACGCCAGGCCGCTGGTCGAGATGGCGGCGCTGCTGGGATGGACTGTCGTCGTCGGGGATGGGCGCGCGCAGTTGGCCGCGGCGGAGCGGTTTCCGCGTGCGCATAAGGTCGCTGTGCTGCGGGATGATGCGGCAGACAGCCTAGGGATTCAGGCGCGGGACGCGGTCATCCTGATGACGCACAGCTACGAGCAGGATCGCGATCTGTTGGCGTCGGTGCTGCCGATCGCACCGAGTTACCTTGGTCTGCTGGGTTCGCGCCATCGCAGCAGCCTGCTGGTCGCCGAAGCCGCCGCAATGCTGGGGCGCAGTGTAGACGCCTGTTGCGACAGCATCTTTGCGCCGGTGGGCATGGATCTGGGCGGCGATGGGCCTGAGGCGATCGCGCTGGCCATTGTGGCGGAGGTGCAGGCGGTCGCGAGCGGCAGATTCGGCGGCTCGCGCAGGCTTACGCCGGAGGATGTGGCGCTGCAGATCGAGCAGGGCGGAGCGTCGCGCTATCTGCAGGCACAGTGCGCGCTGGATGCGCCTTGAAGAGCGTGGCTGTGCTAATTCTGGCGGCGGGCTCATCGACACGGCTGGGTGAGCCCAAGCAGTTGGTCACGCTGGCAGGGGAACGGCTGCTGGAACGGGCGGTTCGGGTCGCGACCGAGGCGGGATGCGCGCCGGTTGTGGTGGTTCTCGGGGCGGCGGCCACGCGGATTCTGGCTGAGTGTGAACTGGGCGCGGCAGAAGTCGTGGTGAATGAGGCCTGGGCTTCGGGAATGGCGTCGTCGATCCGGGCCGGTATTGCGGTCATCAGTGCCGACGGAGTGATCTTGATGACGTGCGATCAACCGGCGGTTACAGCGGATCATCTGAGTGAACTTATGAACGCGGCGGCGCCGGCGGCTTCGAGATACGCGGGACGTACAGGCGTTCCTGCGTACTTTCCTCGGGCGAGCTTTTCAGAACTGCTCTTGCTGGAGGGCGACGCGGGTGCCAGAGCCCTGCTGCAAGAAGCCCCGGCCGTTGAACTGGCCGGGGGGGATTTGGATGTCGATACGCCGGAAGCGCTCGCTACTGCCCGAGCGAACTATGGATAGGACAGTTGAGCGGTGCAGAGGTTGCGGACGGGAACTTATCCCTCTTCCTCTTCGGGGAAGCCCGAACCAACGGTTACGATGCAGGGTGACACGACCATAAGGAGAAATGCGGCAGCGATAAGAAAGTCATGCATGGGAAAGGCCTCTTTCTGGTGAGGAGCTTTTTAGCCCCTTCACAAGCATCAGATGCCAGCCTGCAGTACGCAGAAATCCCCAATGCGCTCATTTCACTAGACTTCTGTTCGATTGACATGGCACGAAAGTGTTACTGGTTGAGGGCTTCCCAGCAGTCCGCTCCGGGACGATCAGACGAAGCCCGACTAGAAGTGGCGAAGACTTTCGGAGTCGCGGCGGGGCGGCTCGGTGAGGGAGACCGCAGGGTCGGCGCGCTCAGCGTTGCGTTCGAGCGAACGGGTGACCAGGTCGCGGGAGCCAAGTCCGATCGCCAGCGCGAGCGTCAGGACGATGCCGCCGAAGAGAATGCCAAAAGCCAGTTCGACGATGGTGCCGCCGATCTGCAGGTGATCGAGCACCATGGCGGCGGTGAGGACGAGCACCAGCCACTTGACGCCCATCGAGAGGAAACGCGCGTACTGGAGCTGGTTGTTGACTGAGCCGATGAGAACGGTGCGGGCGAGGAAGCGCGCGATGATGTTGCCGGCGAAGAGCAGCAACACGGCTCCGACGGATCGCGTGAGATAGGGCAGCAGCGAGATGGAGAGCGTGTTGGCGGCGGAGTAGGAGGCGTCGAACGAGAGGATGCCGATAACCAGGCCGAGCACGACGCATCCCCAGAACGCGAAGCGGCCGACCAGCGCGGTGGGCGAGTGCGCCGGCGACCAGTCGGCAACGCTGGCCTGATTGCGGGCGAGGCGGTCGTCGAATTTGGCGGAGGCGAGGATGCGGCGCAGAATCCAGCTGAGCAGGACGCCCAGGGCGGTCATGATCGCCAGCGCGAGGACGAAGGCGAGCAGCCCGGGCAGGATGCTGATGAGCAGCGATGAGACGCGGTAGACGGATTGATGCAGGGCGTCGGACATGTGAGCCCAGATGGACGGATTGGCAGGGTAGTTCGAATATGGATCGGGCTGGAATGCGATGCGCATGACGCGGACTCCTTGTGGAGCTTTTAGAACGGGCAAAGATTTCGTTTATCTTTTATGGGTTGAAGCGGTCGGGCCAGCGCCAGCGCGAGACCAGGTATGGCTTGTCGGCCTCGAATGCGGCGGCGACGGCTTCGATGTGGCGCTCGGGATCGACACCCGCGCCGGTTTGCAGGATGTGCGAAGCGACCCAGGCGAGATAAAGCGGAGTAAGCGCGCCAAGCAGGTGGCCGCGGTTGATGGTGCGCAGGCGATAGGCGAGCAGGAAGTCGTAGACGATGCGCGCCCACAGGGAATCGGGCATCGCAAAGCTTTCGGCCGTCATGATGGAGAGGCGCTTGAGGCCGAGCAGCGAGTGCGGCGGCAGGACCAGCGACCAGATCTCGTGCAGGTTGGTATAGGCCAGCCGGAAGGCGTCGAGCATGGGCTTGATGTCTTCCGCCGTTGCGGCATCGGGCGTACGAGGAATTTCGGTGCGCGGCGGCTGGGCAATGCGGGAACGCTGCCAGAAGGCAGCCTTGGCGTCGACATCGGCGAAGAGCGAGCCCGCGACCTGTGCGAGCACGGTATTGAGATCGGCGCCGGCGGGCTGCGGGATGGTGCGCTCGCCCGCATCGATCTGCATGATGGTGAAACCGGCGACGGCTGCCTCCGCGACCGGCCAGATGAGGGCGTCGGGAAGGTTGGCGGCGGTGAAGCGCTGAGCCGCGGTGGCGAGCCGTTCGGCCATGCGCGCGGAGACGCCGAGATCGATTGCCAGCGGGAAGCGTGCACTGGATCCGAAGAGAGCGCGTGAGGCAGGGTACAGAATTGCGGAGTTTACCAGTCCGGAGCGGGCCGGGAGGCTGTAGCGGGGCACTGCGAGATCCACATTGCCTTCGAGAATCGCGTCGGCGAGCGCGCGCAGGGCCTGGGGCTGCAGAGATTGCGCTTCGGCTCCAAGGATGAGCACGGCTTCGGCCTGATGCTGCTGGGCAAGCTCGTGTGCGTTGAGGAAGTCGGCGGAGACTAGGGACCAGGATCCGGGGGATGGAGCGACCGGGGTGTAGCCGACGACTTTGAGCGGCGCGGAAGTAGAGGCTGATGAATCCGGCGTCGCGACGATCAGGCTCTGGCCCGCGAAGGCGCTCGCGAGATTGGCCAGGACGATGTCGAGCTGGTCCCGTGCGAGCGAGGGCAGGCTGACGAGCAGAGATGCCGTGGCGGTTTGGTTCGACGGGGCTTCTGAGACTACATTCGCTGTGGCCATCTATCGGGCCTCGTGGGTTGGAGTGAAGGAAGAGGATCGTTTCCCGCCGGAGACGATACCCCGTCCTGCGCAATAACACTGCGCGAGGATGGGGCACCCGGGCTCGTGGTGAACCGGCATCAGCGGGCTCCGTGTTGCGAAGGCAGGGCGAGAATACCAGCCAATGGAATTCGCACCCATGTGGGGCGATTATTTAACTCGTACAGCAGTTCGTATAAGGCCTTCTCGAGCAGGTAGGCGTTTAGCAGGGACTGAGCCTGGACAGGTTCGGGCAGCAAATCGGGGCGACGGGCGAAGGCTTGCCGATACGCGTTGAGGAAGGCTGTCGAGACGCTGTTTTGCCAGAGGCGAAGCCACGGTTCGAGGGCGCGCTGGCTATCCGGGTGGCGCTGGACGTATTGGTCCAGCCCGGACCACGCCGCATAGGAGAAGCTGCGCAGCATGCCGGCGACATCCTTGAGCGGGCATTGCTTCCTGCGGCGTTCGGCGAGGGAGCGTGCGGGTTCGCCTTCGAAATCGAGCAGGACGAAATCGTTCTTCGAGCGCAGCACCTGTCCGAGATGGTAGTCGCCGTGGATGCGAATGGCTTTTCCCGATGGCTCAGTGCTGGTGATGGAATGGGCGCGGGAAAACAAGTCGATGCGGCGGCTGAGAATGGTGGCGGCGTCGTCAGAAGTCTCGTTGACCAGCGAAGACATGCGCAGTTTCAACGCGTCGAGTGTGCGGTTGATCTGGACGTCGATGCGGTGGGCGTCGGCGAGCAGGTCTTCGGCCGTCAAGGGCTCGGCTTTGAAGGCCTCGTTCACGGTTTCGGTGGCGAGCGCCAGGTGCATCTCGGCGGTGCGCTTGCCCAGCAGGCCTGCGGCGGCGATATATAGGTCGGCGCGTTCTTCCGCATCGCGCGGGATACGGGCTTCACTGAGGAAGCTTGCGGCCTCACCCTCAGTCTGAGGCGGCGGGCAGGCGGCAACGGATTCGTAGAAGCGTGCGAGTTCTTCGAGGGTCCAGGCCCATCCGTCGCCTTCGTTGGTGACCAGTTCCTGCAGCATGGCGACCGCAGTGGTTTCGCCGTTGCCGCTGGAGAGTGTTAGATCGCCGAGGAACGGCGCGATGCGCGGGAAGTGAGCGACCTCGGTGAGGAAACGGCCGATCTCAACGTCTGGATTCTGGCCCGCTTGCAGGCGCCGGAAGAGCTTGAGGATCATCTTCGAGCCGTACAGGATGCTGGTGTTCGATTGTTCGGCCGAGCCGGTGCGCCCAGGCATGGGCTGAGTGCCGCGGGCCTCGGCGAAGACGGTGGAGTGGCAGCCGCGGAGTTCTCCGGTTGAGCGAGGCTCGGCCGGAACAGCAATGTCTCTGGAGCCAATCGACGGATCCGGTAAGTCTTCGACGAGCGGCGTTGCGGGCGGCTTGCTGAGGGCAAGGATTTTGTTATCTTCAATGAACTTCAGCAGCGCCTGGCGGAAATCTTCGCGGATAACGGCATCATGCAGGATGGCGGGGCCGGAGTTGGTCGAGAGTGTGGTGAGGATGGAGTTGGGCGCGCTGGCGTGAATCGTTTCGAGATCGCGGCCAGCCGAAAGCGCGAGCGGAATCTGATAGGTGTCGGGCTCGCCTTCGGTGTAGCGGATTGCGATGAATAAGATGGCCGCGCCCAGGTCGCCGGCAAGCGGAAGCTGCGTTCCCTGCGGCTCCGTCGTCTGCGCGGCGGACGCAACGAGCGGCACGGCGACGTAGTCGATGACGCTGACGGAGGCGATGGTCCTTGTCTTGGCTCCGAAGAAACGCTGGCGCGCCAGCCATGGCGGGAGCGCAGTTTGGAGCAGTTCGAGGCCGCGGCCGTTGGCGAGCGCGCTCCAGCCGGAGGCGAGCAGTTCGAGCGCGACCTCTTCGTCCTGCTCGTGCCTTTGGCTTTCGTCGGTGCTTTCGGGCACCTGCGCGGGTTCGGGTTGCAGCTCGAACCAGAGGAACGAGTACGGGGCGACGGTAAGCGGGTAAGGCTGCGAGCTGATCGGCGGGAACGAGACATAGCCCAGCATTTCTACGGGCATCATGCCGGCAAACTGAGCGAGGTTGAGCGAAACCGGTTGTGCAAAGCGCGAAAGGTTGGCGACGCAGACGACTGTCTCCTCGGAGTCGTCATCACGCTTCAGACGGCGGAGGTAAGCGAGGATTTTGCGGTTCTCCGGGTGGAGGAATTCCAGCGTGCCGCGGCCGAAGACCTGGAAGAGCTTGCGCAGGGCGATCATGTTGCGCGTCCAGTGCAGGAGCGAGGATTGATCGCTGAGCTGCGCCTCAACGTTGACCACCTGGTAGCCGTAGATCGGGTCCATGATGACCGGGAAATAGAGCCGCGCGGGATCGCATTTCGAGAAGCCAGCGTTGCGGTCGGAGTTCCACTGCATGGGCGTGCGCACGCCGTTGCGGTCGCCCAGATAAATGTTGTCGCCCATGCCGATTTCGTCGCCGTAGTACATGATGGGCGTACCGGGGAAGCTGAGCAAAAGTGAATTCAACAGCTCGATGCGGCGGCGGTTGTTATCGACCAGCGGCGCCAGGCGGCGGCGGATCCCTACGTTGACGCGCATTCGGGCGTCAGCGGCGTAGGCGAGGTTCATGTAGTCGCGCTCGTCGTCTGTGACCATCTCGAGCGTGAGTTCGTCGTGGTTGCGCAGGAACAGGCCCCACTGGCAGGCCTCCGGAATGTCCGGCGTCTGCGCCATGATGTCGGTTATGGGCAGGCGGTCTTCCTGGCGCAGCGCCATGTAGATGCGCGGCATCAGCGGAAAGTGGAACGCCATGTGGCACTCGTCGCCGTCTCCGAAGTAGGGGCGGACATCGGCCGGCCACATATTGGCCTCCGCAAGGAAGAGGCGGTTGCCATACTCGGCGTCGATGACGGCGCGCATCTCCTTGATCTTGTCGTGGGTCTCGGGGACGTTCTCGCAGTTGGTGCCATCGCGCTCGATCAGGTAGGGAATTGCGTCCAGGCGCAGGGCGTCGACGCCGAGGTCGAGCCAGAAGCGCATGGCGGTGAGCACCTCCTGCATGACGCGCGGATTGTCGAAGTTGAGGTCGGGCTGATGCGAGAAGAAACGATGCCAGTAGAAGGCTTTGGCCTGCTCGTCCCACGTCCAGTTGGACTTTTCGGTGTCGGTAAAGATGATGCGGACGCCTTCGTATTTCTTGTCTGTATCCGACCAAACGTACATGTCGCGCTCGGGCGAGCCGGGCGGCGCGAGACGCGCGGCCTTGAACCAGGGATGCTGATCGCTGGTGTGGTTGATGACCAGCTCGATCATCACCTGGATGTTACGCTTGTGAGCCGCGTCTAGAAATTGCTTGAAGTCGTCCATGGTGCCATAGGACGGGTTTACATCGGTGTAGTTGGCGATGTCGTAGCCGTCATCGCGCAGGGGTGAAGGCATAAATGGCAGGAGCCAGAGGCAAGTGACGCCGAGATCCTGGAGATAGTCGAGGCGCGACATGAGACCCGGGAAGTCGCCGATGCCGTCATTGTTGGAGTCGGCAAACGCACGAACGTGGATCTCGTAGATGATGGCGTCTTTATACCAGAGCGGGTCGCTCGCACTGCCCAGCTTCTTCACTCTCGTTGCGTCTCCCAAGGCCGTATGATGCAGGTTGTGGGGGGACGGTTCGATGAATGAATGTTTTGAGAGCGTGTGGGATGCGATCGAGGACTATCCGGTCGATGCGGAGAAGATGGAGCTGCGTTCCCGGCTGATAATGGTTCTTTTCGACTTTGTGGAAATCGAGGGTACGTCGAGAAGATAGACGGCGAACAAGCTTTGCGTCACGCAGGCAGGACTGGCAGACCTGATGCGGGGGAAGATTAACCTCTTCGAGTTGGAAACCCGCATCGATATGCTGACGTTGCTGGACTGCGGATCGAGTTACGAATTGCGCAAACCGTGTCGAAGCCGCCGACGCGTGATCGACTGGAGGGCTTTCTGATAAAGTCCTTCCAATCAGGCGATCCGTTCGAGGTTCAGCCCGCAATGGTCGAAGAAGTTCGACAGAGACTGCGCGTGGCTTCTGCGCAACGAACGAAACTATAGCCCCAACTATCGTTGTACAGGGAGAAGACAAAAGCAGATCCCTGCGGGATGACAACAATAAAGATGGACGAGGCGGTTTGCGAGTGTGCCATCCCCTACCTTTTATTGGCAGCAAGTTTGTCCAGGACTGCCTTTAGCGCATCCAGCTTCTGGCCCGCTTCGCCCAGTTTGCCGGCGGAGGTGAGCCGCTGGTAGTCGGCGAAGTCGCGCCCAGCTTCGACAATTAGAGCGTCCATATCGGATGATGCCGGCCGAGGTGTTGCGCCGGTTTGCGGGGCTGCGGCTTCCGGAGATGGCGCAGCCGATGCGGTAAGCGAAGAGCTTTCGCCGCCGAAGAGCGATGCGAGCGCAGCCTCGAACGTCGTGCCATAGGCCAGCTTGTCCTGCAACGCAAGGACTACCAGGCGCAACTCCGGCATCGGGCTTTGCTGCGCCTGCAGGTAGATCGGTTCGGCGTAGAGCAGGGCCTTGCCGCTGGGAATGACGAGCAGGCTGCCGCGCAGCACGTGCGAGCCTTGCTGGTTCCACAGCGTGAGCTGGCCCGATAGCTGCGCGTTCTGGTCGATGCGCGCTTCGATCTGCTGCGGGCCGTCGATCAGGCGCGTCTTGGGGAAGTCGTAGACGACTGCCGTGCCGTAGTTGGCGCCGTCGGAGCGGCCGGCGATCCAGCCGATCAGGTTATTGCGATTGGCCGGCGTAAAGGGCAGAATTTCGACGAACTCGTCGTCGGAGCCGCCCGGCAGCTTCAACAGGACGAAGTTGGGCTGCATGGGCAGGGCCGATTGTTGCCCGTCCGAGCCGGAGACCGATTGCGTGGCGACGGTCCAGAGGTCTTCGCGGTTGAAGAAGACCTCTGGGTTGGTCATGTGGTAGAGGCCGTAGACCTCCGACTGCAGCTTGAAGAGCGTCTCCGGATAACGGACGTGGCGGCGCAGGTCGGCGGGCATGGTCGACGCGTCGCGGAAAAGCGCGGGAAAGAGCTTGCGCCAGGCCGCAATAATCGGATCTGGGGCTCCAGATGCAGGATCGTCGAAGACGTAGAAAGTGACAGATCCGTTGTAGGCGTCGACCACCACCTTCACGCTGTTGCGCATGTAGTTGACGGTGCCGTCGCCGAGGCCGTAGTGGGTCGAGTACGGGTAGTTGTCGGATGAGGTGAAGGCGTCGAGAATCCATGACAGCCGGCCGTCGTCGCCGACGACAATGTACGGGTCTTGATCGAAGGTCAGGAAGGGCGCGAGGCGGGCGACGCGCTCGCGCAGGTTGCGGTGCATCAGCAGGCGGCTATCTGGATTTACGTCGTCGGAAAACGGAAGCGTGCCGAGGTCTTCGCGATCGATGGCGAGCAGCAGGCGGCGGAAGAAGCCGCCGATGAGGATGCCGCCGGTGCCCTGGTAGCTGGTGAGATTGTTGCTCTGGCCCTGCGGGTAGTCGAACTCCTGCTGGCGGGTTTTGACGTAGACGTCAGTGTCGGTCAACTGGCCGAAGTAGATCTCTGGACGCGTGACGGTGAGGCCGGGAACGGTGCTCTGGACGGGCATGTTGCTGAGCAGCAGATTGGGCAGGCCCTCGCTGGTGAAGCCGTTGACCGGGTTCATGGTGACGCCGTAGCCGTGGGTGTAAATCAGCTTCTCGTTGATCCAGTTGCGGCTGCTTACGGGCAGCCTGTCGACGTTCAGTTCACGCACGGCGAGCATCACCTCGCGGGTAAGTCCGTTCAGCGAGTAGCGGTCGATATCAATGTCGGGGAAGTCATAGTAAGTGCGGATCTCCTGCACCTGGCGGAGGGTGTCCTGAAGCGCGTGCCAATCCCACAGGCGGATGTTTTTGAGCGTGGACTGATTGCGCGCGGGGTCGGCGGCGTCGAGCGTGGTTTCGGCGGGGAACTCGCTGCGAGTGAAGCGGTCGAGCCCGAAGGCCTGGCGGGTGAGCTCGATGTTGTGCGCGATGTAAGGCTCTTCGCGCACGAGCTGGTTAGGTTTGACCAGGAACGTGCTGACGTACCAGCCGATCAGAGCGACGACGATGTAGCAAACGGCCGCTGGCGCGATGGAGGCGGCGATCCAGCTTGCGCGCGACTGGCGAAACGCGTTAAAGGCTGCGATCGCGGCGCCGAAGACGAGTGCTACGGAGACGATGAGCAGCCCGAAAGCTGTGACGTGAGCGTCGGTGTAGTTGACGCCGTCGAAGAGCGTGTGGTGTTCGAGCAGAAGCTGGAAGCGGTCGAGGTACACCTTCCCCGCAAGCACCAGCAGCAGGAACGCCGCTGTGAGCGAGAGCCCGCGCCACGGAGATGTCCCGTAGGTGATCTTGCGCGTGGCGAGCGTGCGCGAGCCGCTGGTGATGACGAGGAAGAGGATGGCGACCGCGCAGGTGGCGAGTGCGATGGTAAGCAGCCAGTCGCTGATGAGTTGGAGCGCGGGCAGGGTGAAAAGATAGAAGTTGAGCGGCTTGCCGAAGATGGGGTCGGTGATGGGTCCGCTGGCATGCGGCGCGGACCAGAAGAGCGCCAGCGTGGGCCATTCGGTCATCATGCTGAGGCCGCTGATGAGCGCGACGACGCCCGAGACGACCCAGGAGATGAGGCGCAGCGCCGGCTCGACCGAGAAGTTGACCGGGCGTCCGGCGATGAGGATGGAATGGCCGGTGGGGAAGTCGCCCTGGTGGGTCTCGCGGATGACGCGAAATGCGACGAAGAGGATGGCGAACGTCAGCAGGATGACGATCTTGAAGACGACGGCTTCCAGGGTAAGGGTCTTCCAGAAAACCGAGCCGAAGCCCAGCGAATCGAACCAGAGCAGGTCGACCCAGTAGGAGAGCAGGAAGCGTCCGGCGATAAAGAGAAAGAACAAGATGGCCGCGGCGATGATGATAGCGCGGCGCTTGCCGGGGGCGTTTCTGTCGTGCGAGGAATCGATGAATTGCGGCAAAGGGCGTCTCCGTGCTGGTGGTACAGGGAGAATGGTACAGGGTCGGGCGTTTGGAAGTCGTATGATTTAGCTCGTGCGGGCGAGGGATTCGGATGCGCGAGGCGCTGGCGGCGTTGAATCGGCTGGTGGAGGATGGGATGATCAGCGCCTACGCCATTGGAGGAGCTATCGCGGCCGCGTTCTACATTGAAGCGATGCAGACGGAAGATATCGACGCCTTCACGGTGCTACCGTCCTCGGGTTC
>CAXTMK010000130.1:11842-14110 GCA_964245315.1 uncultured Acidobacteriaceae bacterium
CTATGACGCGCTGACAGCGATGGGCGGGATAGTGGACGGCGGCTATGTTCGGTTCGGCGATTGGCCTTTGCAGATTCTTAGCGATGGGAATCCGTTGGTTGCGGAAGCCATCTCTGAAGCGGAGCAGGTGGAGTATCAGTCAGTCCCGACGCGGATATTTCGCGCCGAGTATCTCTGTGCGATTGCCTTGCAGACGGGGCGAATGAAAGACTACCTGCGGGTGCAAATGTTTCAGGAGCAGGATGCGGTCAGTGAAGACAAGCTGTTAGTGCTTGTAGAGCGTTTCGGATTGAGTGACAGGCTTGCTGATCTTGCTTCGATTCCGGGTGCCAGTAGGGGGTAAGCTAAATGCCGGAGCAGCAGGAGAAGGCGGAACTCGACGCGCAGTCCGAGACTCAGATGCGGGAGTATCTGCGGTCCCGAACCTGGGAAGAAAAGGTTGAGGCGATTCGACGGATGAACGAATTCGGGAAGATAGCGCGGGCAGCTATGAAAGAGGCGACGGACCGGGCGAGGCCTGAGTCGGCGGAATAACAGCGCAAGAAGCAAGGGCGAAAGCCGATCCCTGCGCAATGACAAACGAGGATAGGTAGTAGTCAGGCTAACGGACGGACGCGGAAGACATGCGCCGGCAGCACATCCGGCCTGAGCGCCACGAAATTCGATCGATCACGCCATGTGTAGTGCGTGCCGGTGAGTAAGTCTTCCACGTCGAAGTTCTGGTTGTGCGGAATGCCGAGCACCTTCAGGTCGAGGTCGATCCAGCCAGCCTGCTCTCGCTGTGCGTCCAGATTCACGGCTACCAGAATTGTGTTCTTAATGCCGTGCGCATCGACTGCCGACTTCGAATAGCACATCAGGTTCGGATTATCGACAGGATGGAAGCGCAGCGAGCCGTTCGACTGCAGCGCGAGATTTTCATGGCGAATCTTGTTCAGTGACGTGATCAGTGGGACGAGCGTTCCGGGTTGGTTGCGGCTGCGCTGGCGGACCTCATATTTCTCGCTATCCATATACTCTTCGGACTCGGTCTTGCCGGCTGACGGCTTGGCCGGAACATTCTCGCCGAGCTCGTAAGCCGGCCCGTAGATGCCATAGTTGGCGGTCAGCGTGGCGGCAAGAATCAGGCGCTGCATGAAGGCTGCGCGGCCGCCGTCCTGCAGGCTTTTGTGCAGGATGTCGGGGGTGTTAGGCCAGAAGTTGGGCTGGAAGAAATCGCTGACAGGAGGCTGCGTGATCTCTTCGCAGTAGGCCTGCAGCTCCGGCTTGGTCGTGCGCCAGGTGAAGTAGGTGTAGCTTTGGGTAAAGCCGCCCTTGGCGAGTGAATACATGACGTGCGGGCGGGTGAAAGCCTCGGCCAGGAAGAGCGTGTCGGGGTATTTGTCCCGTAGGGTGCCGATGCACCACTCCCAGAAGGGCAGCGCCTTGGTGTGCGGGTTATCGACGCGGAAGACGTGCACGCCGCGCTTGATCCAGAATTCGAAGACGGAGTAGAGCTCGTCCCAGAGCGAGCGCCAGTCGGAGCTTTCGAAGTTGAGCGGATAGATGTCCTGATACTTCTTGGGCGGGTTTTCCGCATACTGGATGGAGCCGTCCGGCCGGATGATGAACCACTCCGGATGCGCCGCGACCCAGGGGTGGTCGGGCGAGCACTGGAAGGCGATGTCGAGCGCGAGTTCCATGCCTTGGGTCCTGGCGGCGGCAACCAGGTGATCGAAGTCGGCGAAGGTTCCCAGCTCGGGCAGGATCGCCTTGTGGCCGCCTTCATTATCCCTGGTGGGCTTGGCGCCGATTGCCCACGGGCTGCCGACATCGCCTTCCGCGGCGGTGGTGGAGTTGTTCTTGCCCTTGCGGTAGGCCGTGCCGATAGGATGAATAGGCGGCATGTAGAGGATGTCAAAGCCCATGGCGGCGATCTCGGGCAACTGCGCCTCGACATCCTTGAAGGTCCCATGCTGGCCGGGGACGGGCGAGGTTGAGCGTGGGAAGAGCTCGTACCAGCTGGAGAAGCGGGCGCGTTCGCGATCGACCCACAGCGAAAGCTCCGGCTCGGACTTCGTGACGAATTCGAGGTCTGGATAGCGTGCCGCCAGCGCTTCCACATCCTCGTTCAGAGGATATTCGTAGAAAGCCGCGTTCTGGTCGGCCATCCAGCGCAAAGAGGCGACGACTTCGAGGAGGTTGCGGGCGTCGCCTCCGCTGGCGCGTTTGGCGGTCTTCTCTAACAACAGCGCGCCGGTGCGCAGGGCCAGCGGAATGACCTGCGGC
>CAXTMK010000131.1:0-13883 GCA_964245315.1 uncultured Acidobacteriaceae bacterium
CTGTCTGCGCCGCCAGCTGTAGCGCCGCATCATGCTCGTGGTAACGCAACCCATACAGCAGGACGACTCCCATCAGCCCTGCGATCGCCCAGCCCCGCCCGCTGAACCTGGGCTTGCGCGACCCGACCTCGCTGTTGATGAGCCCGAACAGCGCCGGCATCACCAGTGCGCCGGCCAGAATTGCAAACAGTACCGGCTCGAAGATGAATACGAACGACCCCGCATACCAGCGCGGATTGAACGGGAAGAACGGCCGGATGCCGTAGTTGTTGGTCCAGTCCAGCAGCAGATGGCTCGCGAGCGCCAGCCAGCAGCCGAAGAAGAGCCAGGTCCAGTTGGTCGCGGCCCTCGTCTGCGGCGACTTGCGCAGGCGATGCCATCCCCAGAACGCCGCCGTTACAATCGCAGCCTCAACCGGCAGCGCCCCAACCGTATGCGTACTGCCGCGATGATGCATCAGGCCCGTCACCTGCCCGCCCAGCATTCCCCAAACCGTATCGACATCTGGAAACTCCGCCGCAATCGCCATTGCCGCCGTCGCATAGGCCGCCTTGCGATTGATTCCCGCCCGCGCCAGCACCGCGCCGGTCAGCATATGAGTTACAGGTTCCATCTCCCCAGCATACCCAACCGTGGAGTCCTTATACTCTCCCCATGTCTCCCGCCGACGAAATCCAGCATCTCCGCGACGACCTTCGCCACCACGAGCACCTGTACTACGTCCTCGATGCGCCGGTCCTGAGCGACCACGAGTACGACGCGCTGATGAATCGCCTGAAGGCGCTCGAAGCCGAGCATCCCGATCTGCTGACGCCCGACTCCCCCACCCAGCGCGTCGGCGGCAAGCCCAGGGACGGCTTTCAGAAGGTCGCGCACTCACGGCCCATGCTTTCGCTCGACAACGCCTACAACCAGGCGGAGCTGCGCGCCTGGGACACCCGCATCCGGGCATCGCTCACCAGTTCCGATGAGCTTCGCTACACCTGCGAGCTCAAGCTCGACGGCCTCTCGCTCGCGCTGCACTACGGCCCCAGCGAACACGGTGGCGCGACCCTGCTGCGCGGTGTAACCCGCGGCGACGGCTCCATCGGCGAGGACGTCACCTCGAACGTCCGCACCATCCGATCCATCCCGCTGACGCTCACCGCAGCCAGGCTGAAGGCCGCGGGACTGCCGCGAGCATTCGAAATCCGCGGCGAGTGCGTCATGCCGCACGATGCCTTCGCGAAAATGAACGCCGCCCGCGAAGCCGCCGGACAGGCTCCGGCCGTAAATCCGCGCAACGCCGCCGCCGGCACCATCCGCACGCTCGAACCGAACATCGTCGCGCAACGCCGCCTCGACTTCTACGCGTATTTCCTGCTCGATCCTGAGGGAGAACCTTTACTCCCACTCCAATCAGCCGCCTTGACCGCCCTCGGCAAAGGAGGCTTTCGCGTCAACCCGCGCGTGGCCACCGTCTCCACCATCGACGAGGTCATCGCCTTCATCGACGCCGCAGAGCCGCTCCGCGACACCCTCGCCTTCGACATCGACGGCATCGTCATCAAGCTCGACGCCGTCGCGCAGCAGCGCCGCCTCGGCTTCACCGGCAAGGCCCCGCGCTGGGCCATCGCCTACAAATTCGCCGCGCGCGCCGGCGTCACCCAGCTTCGCGAAGTCCTCTTCCAGGTCGGCCGCACCGGCAAGGTCACGCCGGTCGCCGACCTCGCGCCGGTCTTCATCGGAGGCACGACCGTCTCGCGCGCCACGCTGCACAACGCCGACGAGATCGCCCGGCTTGGCCTGCGCATCGGCGACTTCGTCTCGGTAGAGCGCGGCGGCGACGTCATCCCCAAGATCACCGGCACGGTTCGTGACGCAACCCACCCTGCTGGAACCAATGACATAACCTTCCCAACGAAATGCCCGGTCTGCCAGAGCGAACTCGTCAAGGAAGAGGGCGAGGTCGACTGGCGCTGCGTCAACGCCAGCTGCCCGGCGCGCCTGCGCGAGGAGCTGATCCACTTCGGCGCGCGCTCCGTCATGAACATCGAAGGCCTGGGCGAAGCCATGGTCGCGCAACTGCTCGGCCAGGAAGTTGATCTGTCATCCACTCCTTTGTTGTCATCCCGCAGCGGAGCGGAGGGATCTGCTTCATCAGAAGCGGCGACCGAATCCGAGGAAGAAACTCAAGCCCAGCCCGTCCCCCGCACTGCCCTCATCCACTCCCTCGCGGACATCTACTCCCTCACCAAAGACCAGCTCCTGACCCTCGACCGCGTAGGCGAAAAGACCGCCGAAGCCCTGCTCGCGCAGATCGAACGCTCGCGCCAGGCGCCGCTAGCCCGCCTGCTGCTCGGCCTGGGCATCCGCCACGTCGGCGAGCGCACCACGCAGACTCTCGCCGACCACTTCGGCTCGCTCGACGCTATCATCGCCGCGACACCCGAAGTTCTTACTGAGATCAACGACATCGGCCCCAAGGTGGCGGCCACCATCCACGACTTCTTCCAGAACCCCGCCAACCTGGAGCTGATCGAGCGCCTGCGCGCCGCCGGCCTCAATTTCAAAGCGGAAAAGCGTGTCACCACGACCCAGTTCGAGGGCCTCACCTTCGTGCTGACGGGCACGCTGCCCACGCTCACGCGCGACGCCGCCAAACAGCTGATCGAGTCCGCCGGCGGCAAGGTCTCGGGCTCCGTCTCGAAGAAGACCGACTACCTGGTAGCCGGCGAGGAAGCCGGCTCGAAGCTCGACAAAGCGCAGTCGCTGAACGTAAAGATCCTCGACGAACCAAGCCTGCTCGCCCTACTGAATACATAACCGAATCCGATAGCCGTCATTCTGGCGCAGCCAGGTTTCCGTAGTTGTTGCTGTTTTGTCATTCCGCAGCGAAGCGGAGGAATCTGCTTGGGCTCTCCACGTTGTCCGTTCTCTTTCGCAGCCCACACAAACCCGTCACTTTGATTACAGCGCCAACTTCATCCAGGCTGAGCATGCCATGTTATAGGCTTGCAGTCATCCTTTCGCTTACACCCGAAACAACAGATCAAGACTCCGCGCGGATTGCGGATGCTACTATCTTCGGGAAGCTCCTAAAATCAAGTCTGTGTTCAGGATCTCTATGCCTTCCACTCATCTTCGGTGGTTCGCTCTTACTTCTCTATGCTTTGTGACCGGCTGTGCTACAAGCGTTACCAGCACTCCGACGACAGCGGCTGGGATCACCTACTTCGGAGCGTATGACCATGCCAAAGCCTATGTCCTGAACGACATGGTGACCTACAATGGATCTTCTTACCTTGCCACGCTGGCCAACACCGGAGTCCACCCGACGGGCGATCCGGCCAGTGCCGCCGACTGGGCGGTGATCGCCGCGGCGGGCGCCGCGGGTGCAACCGGACCCGCGGGTGCCACAGGACCGATCGGACCACAGGGAGCCACAGGCTCAACCGGACCTGCCGGAGCCACGGGCGCGACCGGGCCGCAGGGCGTTGCGGGTCCCGCTGGACCGACCGGCCCCACGGGCGCGACAGGCGCTAGAGGACTGGCGGGCTCTGCCACGTCCCTCGCGCTGACCGGCCTTCGCTGGATGGCTGTCGGCGACTCGATCACGGCGCAGATGGGTGGAGTTTATCAAGCCGATGTGCTGACCGCGACAGGCCTTTCGCTTTCCATCCAGGACGCGCGCGGCGGCAGGACTACAGCCAATATCTTTGAAAATTACGCCAACAATCCCCTGGCCGGACTGGGCTTGGGCGGGGCCATCGCAAATCCCGGCGGCTGCTTCGAAAATCCTCCCGCAAATACCATTCTTTGCAATGAGCCTGGACCGTGGGCGGCGCCTGGGCATACCCTGGCACAGGATCTCGCCGGCGTAGACGTTGTCACAGTCTTTCTCGGAACCAACGACGCTGGCCTCGCCAATGCTAACCTTGGCTCAACGTCCTCCACCCCGAACGACGGCAGCTATTTCGGATACATTATGTGGGCTATCGAAGGCTATCTGAACGCAAAACCCGGCATTCGAATTCTATGGATCACGCCCTATCAGAACGTCTGGTGTGCATCGACATGCGGTAAGATTACCGCGGCGATTCAGGCCGTTTGCGGCTTGTACGGTGTACCGGTTCTGGACCTGTATCACAAGAGCGGCATAAACCCGATTACGTACTCGAACTATCTCATCGGCGACAATATCCATCCCAATCTGATTGGTTCCGCGATGCTCGGCAGACGGCTTTCCAACTTTCTCACGTCGGAGTATTGAAGTAAGTTGTCGCGGAAAGAACAAGAACTGGCTACCGGATTTGCACCAGTTCCGGCTCCGCATGCTTCGCGCCCGGCGGTGTCACCGAATTGCTCTGCGGCGCGCGCCAGTGGTCGATGTAGCTGACCTGATGCACGCACGAGATCGTGCAATTCGGGGCGCAGCTCTTCTCGGTCAGGAACTCGCGCTTGACGTCGGCGCGTTTGTAGTCGGCCAGCGGAACACCCGGGTAGCCGCGCTGCTGCGAGCAGTAGTGCACCAGCCCGAACTCGCAGATGTACAGATAGCGTGCGCCCGCGCGGCAACGCCAGTCGTTCGGCTTGCCGTTCGCGATCGCCTCCTGGAAGTGGTTGAAGCGCGAGTAGCTGCGGCGCGTCAGCTTGCGAACTTTATCCCAGACGGTGCGTTCGGCCTGGCCTAACGGCTTCAGCTGCCCACTGCCGTCGTGGATGATCCCGATGGTCGACGAGAACCCAAGTGCCAGCGCACGCTCGCTCACCGTCAGCGCGTCGGTCGGGTTGGCCACGCCGCCGCCGACGACCGAGTTGATATTCACATGGAAGTCCGCGTGCTCGGCCAGCATCTTCAGCTTGGCGTCCAGCACCTTCAGGCTCTTCTTCGAGACCGCATCCGGCATCACGTTGTCGATCGAAATCTGCATGTGGTCGAGGCCCGCGCGGTTCAGGCGCGCGATGCGCTCGGGCATCAGCAGGTAGCCATTGGTAATCATCCCGGCGATTGCACCGGTTTTACGGATGCGCGCGATGACGCGGTCGAGCTCGGGATGTAGCAGCGGCTCGCCGCCGGAGATCGTAATGACGGAGGTGCCGAGACGTCCAAGCTCGTCGATCCTGCGTTCCATCTCTTCGATCGGAACTGGATCCGAAAAGTCGTCGAACTCGTTGCAGTAGGTGCAGGCCAGGTTGCAGCGGCGCATGGGCACGATGTGCGCCATGTAGGGGTGCGCGGTCGAAGCCAGCGCCGAGCCGATCGAGGCCAGCTCCCGCAACTTGCGTGTGGCGGCCTTAAACCGGCGCACGGGCGTCATCCTGCGGCGCACGGGCGCCAGTGTCGTTACATCAGCCATGGACTTCAGTATAAATGGTCGCTACTGCCCCACGCGCGACTGACCGCGCAGCGCGGCCTGCGTGCTGCCTTCGGAAGAGCGCTCCCAAGGCAGCGGAATCGACAAAGATGAGTGCTTGCGCGCGTCGGGCGTCATGGTCAGGGTCTTCTCCTGGTGGTCGCGCAGGACCACTACAGAAACCGGCCGCCCCTTGGCATCGTGTACGGCCTTGGTCCAGTCGGTCATGGTCGCGACCGCCCTGGCATCGGCGCGGATGACGACGTCGCCCGCGTGGATACCCGCCATCTGAGCCGGGCTATTGTTCTCCACGCCCTTCACCAGCAGGCCCGTGCCTCTGGGCGCGCCGAAATACTGCGCCAGCTGCGGACCTATTCGCTCCAGGGTGATTCCGGTATAAGACGGGCTCATCAGCAGCGTGCCGATGAAGCCGCGGCTGTATCTCGCCGCCGGAGCGGGGTTCGCCGTCTGCGCGGAGATCGGCGCCTGATCCTGGTCCGACGCAGGCGAGCCGGACGCCGGAGCCACCGGCACGGCCAGATGCAGCTCCCACGCCTGGCGCTCGATCTCGGTCTTGTCCGCCATCTGCGCGGTCACCATCATAGGCAAGCCGTCGCGCATGATCAGCAGCGCGACCGTGCGCCCGGGCTGCATGTCGTGCAGCATACGCCGCATCTGCTCTTCGCCGTCGATGGCCGAGCCGTTCAGCTTCACCACCACGTCGCGCTCGCGCAGGCCCATCTTGCCCGCCGGCCCGTCGTGGTCCACCTTGGTAATCTCGGCGCCGTGCGCGTCCTTCAGCTTCAGCACGGCGATCTCTTCGTCCGAGACATCGCGCATGTCGATGCCGAGGTATCCAGGCACGCCATGAGACGTTACCCGGCCGGCACTCTGCCCGGCATGGTTTGAGCCACGCGGCGGCATGGCAAGCGCGGCAGCGCTCATTGCGAGCGACAGCGCGACAAACCCGCGCAGGATCACACTCTTCGTCACAGCCGGAACCTCACGGAACGCGGTTAACTTATTGGATCGTCGCCGAATTTTCAAGCGCCTGCGTACTTACCGTGCGAATATAGGGATTCTCGTCGGTCGTCGAGACCGTCCGCAGCACCTGGCGCACACTGGTGTCGGACTCGACCGGCTGAAGAATCGCCACCGCGCGCGTCCGCACCACGGAGCTGGTGTCGGTCAGCAGCGTCTGCGCGACCGCATCGCGCACCTGCTCATCCAGGCTGACGTACTGCTGTAGCCCGTCGAGCGCGCTCAACCGCGCCTGCGGGTTGCGGTTGCTGCGCAGCGTCGCCAGCAGCGCCGAGCGCAGGCCGGAGCCATCCGAGTCCGTCCGGCACTCGTGTCCGATGCGGCACTCGCCGGCAATGTATGCTATCGACTGCTGGCGCACGGTCGGACTGTCTGCGGCGCTGGTTCCGACGATCAGCAGACGGCGAATCTGCGGGTCGGCGAGTGAACCCTCCGCCTCCTCGCGCACGACGCGGTTGTAGCTCACCTTCACCATGTCGTTGGGAAGCTGCGTGATGCTGGAGATGGTCGAAACTCCGCCGCCGGTGTTGGCCAGAATGACGGTCTGGGGCGGCTTCGGCATATGCGCAACCTGGTAGCGGTAGGTGAAGTTCCCGCCCAGAAATCCGACGCCGAGCAGTAGCGTCGCCAGTGCCGGCGCGGACTGCAGATGACCGAACCAAGTCATGGCATCGGCGCGCAGGCGCATCAGAAATCCATGCTGAGGGATGGCGTCGAGCGCCTCGTCCAGGCGCATGCGGCTCTGCGCGACAAGGTTGGGATCGGGTTCGGTCATGGGGTGCAGCGCAGTCAGCTGATCGAGCTCGCGCATCGCCGCCAGTTCGTTGAAGCACTCTTCGCAGTGCGCCAGATGCTGCTCTAATCCGATCGCCTGTTCATCCGGCAGCTCACCGTAAGCCGCAAGAATGATGCTGTCGCGTGCGCTTTCACAATTCATTGCATTCGCCTCGTCTAGCCTCTGAAATTTGCTGCCTTGCTTCACTCCCGGTTCTTTGCCCGGTGAGTCGAACAGAACGCCCAGCTCACTGCCTAAAGCCCTTTCAACTCCGCCAGGTTCATCCGCAGTTTGCGCGTGGCGCGGAACAGCGTGTTCTTCGCGGTTTCTTCGGTCGTCGAAAGCATCTCGCCGATCGTCCGCAGCTTCAGCCCCTGGTAGTGCTTCAGCTCAAACACCGTACGCTCGCGGGGCGTCAGCTTGTCCAGCGCCGCGGCGATTCGCTCGCCCATCACCTTGCGATCCAGTTCGCGGCCCGGGTTTGCCATGGCGCGCCCGTCGGTGATGTTGGCCATCAGATCCATCTCGTCGCCGCTCGAATCGAGCACTGTCGCCGGATCTTCGCGGCGCGACTTCCGCCGCCGCAGCTGGTCGAGGCACAGGTTCGTCACGATGCGGTACAGCCACGTATAGAACGAGCACTCGAAGCGGAAGTTGCCCAGATGCCGGTAAGCCTTAATGAAGGCATCCTGATGAACATCCTGCGCGTCCTGCTCGTTGCCGAGCATGTGCAGCGCCAGCCGGAGCACGCTCTGGTCGTAGCGCCGGACGAGCGCGTCGAAGCTGGTGCGCTCGCCGCGCTGGGCTTCTCTGATAAGCTCGTCGTCCTCGACCCGCTGCTGGGCCCGCGCGTCCATCTGCGCCTGGGTCAGCTTGCCGCCGTTGCGGGTTCCGGTTTGTGTCGCCGCTTTCGCCATACGCGACGATTCTACGCCTGCCAGCACACCCAGGCCAACGCCCGAAGAAGGACGGCGCAGCGCCTGCAGCACTGGAGACAATTCTCCATCAACACTTAGACCAAACGATTCAGCGCCCATAATTCAATCCGACTCCGGAGTCAGAAAATGCAATCTGCTGTGATAGACCCGATGAGCCGAAAAAGGTTATCAGTGTGGATTTGCCCATCGAAGTGGTAAAATACCGGCAGAATTGGAACTCCTGGACGGGGCGAACCGTCCATGAGCCGTACAACGTTAGATGTGCATTGAATGCAGCATCAGGAAAGCTTTGACCAGCAGGAAGATGAAGATCTCTGCCGGCAGTTCAAGTCTGAACTTTCCCCATCTGACTCGTATCAGTCTCATGGGCCGTTACCTCCTTCAAAAGATCGCCTCGGGGCTTGCATCCCCGAGGCGTTTCGCTTGGCTGTAATGGAACAAGCAGGGCGCAACTTGTAATCCCCCGGATGTGCCCTTACGAGCGTCCCGCCTTTGAAGAAGGCTCAGTGAGTATCTCATCCTCTGCCGAGGATGAGATACTCAGGAAACACGTATGCCGCTCTTTCCCGATTCCAAACCCAGCGCCCCCGGCAATGCGCCCGACTGGGTCTTCGCGCACTGCGACGGAGGCTCCCGTGGCAACCCCGGACCCTCCGGCTTCGGCGCCGTCATCACCGACTCCGCCGGCCAGACGCTCGCCGAACTATCCGACTTTCTCGGCATCCGCACCAACAACTTCGCCGAATACTCCGGGCTGCTCGCGGTGCTCGACTGGGCGCTCGCTAACGGGCATCCGCGCGTCAAGCTCGTATCCGACTCCGAGCTGATGGTGAAGCAGATCCAGGGCAAGTACAAGGTCAACTCGCCCGACCTGAAGCCGCTGTGGCAGCAGGCGCGCGACCGCATCGCGAAGCTCGACGACTTCGAGATCACGCATGCTCTGCGCCACAAGAACAAGGAAGCCGACGCGCTCGCCAACCAGGCGATGGACCGCGGCGCCAGGCGCCCTGTCGAACCCAAACCCTCGGATGCCCCATCTCAGACGGTTCCATCGTCTCAGGCGGGGTCGCGTCCGCTCGCACCGGCCATGCTCCGCGGCTTCACCAAAAACGGCTCCATCCAACTGCTCGGCGGGCACACGCTGCCGGACGGCGTCTTCGTCAAGATCATCCGCGAATGAACTTCCTCGCACGAGCTTCCTGTCTCTTTCTGGTCGCTCCCGCTTTGGCTCAACAGCCTGCGCAGACGAGCCAGACCGTCACCGTCACCGCGCCCGAGCCGCTGCCCATTTCGGTCCGCGACCTGCTCGACCGCGCCCATGTCACGCTCGAGCTCAGCGACCCGGCGCAGTTGCCGCTCTTCCAGTCGCCGGTCGACTGGCTGCGCTTCGACCCTTCGCTGAACCTGCAGGAGCGCGCTCCCAACGGCGTGCAGGCCGACCTCTCGCTGCGCGGTTCCACCTTCGAGCAGACGCTGGTGCTGGTCGACGGCCTGAGGGTCAACGACCCCGAAACCGGCCACCTGAACTTCGACCTCGCCATCCCGCTCGAAGCGATTCAGCGGGTCGATATCCTGCACGGCTCCGGCTCGACGTTCTTCGGCTCGGACGCGATCGGCGGCGCGGTGGACCTTGTCACCGCCGCGCCGGAGCATGCCTCGGCATCGCTGCGGCTCGGCGGCGGAAGCCTCGACGCGACGGAGCAACACCTACAGGCTTCCGTCGTCACGCGCCACTTTGCCGAGCGTCTTACCGCCTCGCGCGACACCTCCGATGGCTTCTTCTACGAAGGTCAGGACGACCGCGGCTTTCATTCGAACGCTGTCGCACTCGACTCCTTCATCACATTTACATCGAAGCTCGCGTCAACTGAAATCCTGCTCGCCGCCTCCGACCGGCCCTACGGCGCCAACCTCTTCTACGGCCCGTACGACTCAGCCGAGCGTACCAGGGGATGGTTCTCGTCCATCCGCCAGCCGCTGCCGTTCAACCTCTCCGCCGATTTCGCCTACCGCCGCCATACCGACGAGTACATCCTGCTGGTGCAGGCTCCGGCGGTCTACGAGAACAACCACATCGATTCGCTCTGGCAGGCTGATCTCCGGCGAGTTTCCACCCTGCACAAAATCTTCGAGCTTTCCTACGGGCTTGAAGCCGACGGCGACAGCATCCGTTCGAATTCGCTCGGCCGCCACGCGCGCAACCAGGACGCGGGCTATGCCAATGTGTCGCTCAAGTCGCTGCGCCGGCTGACGCTCTCGATCGGCGCGCGGCAGGAGATCTTCGCCGGCCCGACGCCGGTCTTCTCACCGTCAGCCTCCGCCGGATTCGACTTCGGCCACGGCCTGCGCGCCCACGTCGCCTACGGACACGGCTTCCGCCTGCCCACCTACGTCGATCTCTACTACTCCGACCCCACCACCATCGGCAACCCCTCGCTAAAACCTGAAACCTCGCAGAGCTACGAAGGCGGCCTCGACTGGAAGTCCGCCGACTCCAAACTGGCGCTCTCGTCGACCGGCTTCACGCTGCGCCAGACGAACGCCATCGACTACAGCAAATACTCGCTCTCCGCGCCGTATCAGGCGACCAACGTCGGCAGGATCGCGTACTCGGGCGTCGAGTCCATCCTGAACTACCGGCCACGTTTCGGACAGGAGTTGTGGATCGGCTACACCTTCATCCACGCCGCGCCGCCGCCGGCGGGACTCATCAGTGAGTACGCCTACAACTACTCTTCGAACAAGGCCACCGCCGCCTACCGCGCCGGCTTCGGCCAGGTCGCCGGCATCACGTCGGTCAAGATCGTGCAGCGCACGGGCTATACCGCCTATCCGCTGTGGTCGCTGGCACTTACCCGCACCCGCGGACTCATCCGCCCGTATGTGCGCGTGCAGGATATGGCCAACGTCAGCTACCAGGAGCTTCCCGGCGTGCCGCTGCCCGGGCGCACGATCATGGGCGGGATTACGCTAAGCTGGCCGAGACGTTGAGGGGGCTGCCGAACGAGATCGGACGCGACACCTTGCTGCGCGGCCTGGAAGCGGACGCTTCTCTCGTCCAGCCCGAGCGACTCAAGGAACGCCTTCTCGCGCTCGACGAACTCGATGCCGCATTCGGGGGAGCCGATACGAATGATCGTGCCAATGCTCTTCGGATCCAGTTGGAAGCCGCCGATGCAGCCCTTTACGAGTCTCTGCGCGCTGAGATTCTTCGCGGCGGTCGGCCGCATGCTCTTCTACAGTGGCTCAAAGAAGAGTCGAATGGTCCCTCGCCCGGCCTGGCCTTCGACTACAGGGATGAACTGGTAAGCGGAGTGCTTCAGCTCCGCGAACCGAACGAACCGAATCTTCAGCGATCAACGGAGATGGTGGCTTACCAGCCAACGCCCGTGCGCCACATTGTCCACCTGACAGCAGCCACCGCGCTCGCGGAGGATGATGTCTTCGTCGATCTCGGATCGGGTCTGGGCCATGTGCCGCTTCTGGTTTCCATCCTGACACCCGCCCGGTGTCTTGGCATCGAGTTGCAGTCAGCCTATGTTGCCAGCGCGCGGGAATGTGCCGAGATCCTGCGCCTGAGCCGTGTCCGCTTCATCACCCAGGATGTGCGGGAGGCAGACCTGTCCAACGGCACCGTGTTCTATCTGTACACGCCGTTCAGCGGATCGATCTTGACTGGCGTGCTGAGCGCATTGCGAAGCGCAAATACGCGCAGGCAAATCAAAATTTGCACACTCGGGCCTTGCACCCGAATCGTCGCCAACGAAACCTGGCTAAGAGCGACTACGATGCCTGATGCGGCACGCATCACCATATTCCATTCGCGATAGGCATCTGTAGTCACCTGTCACTTCGCCAACTCCGCCTTTACCATCTCGCTCACCATCTTGCCGTCCGCCCGCAATCCGCTCGCCAGAATCCGCTGCTGCACCACCCGCATGGCCGGGCCCATATCTTTCGGCCCGGGTTTCGCGCCGCCGTTCCCGGCGGCCAGATGCGCAAGCGCCCCCTGCACGACCGTCCGCACCTCATCCTCGCCGGCGGATTGCGGCAGATAGCCCTCAATCATTGCGATCTCGAGCTTTTCCTTCTCCGCCAACTCTGGACGGTCGCCCCTGGTGAACGACTCCACCGACTCCCTGCGCTGCTTGATCAGCGTCGTCAGAATCTGCGTTTCCTCGGCATCCGTAAGCGGCTGCCGTTTGTCGATCTCCTTGCTGCGCAGCGCCGACTTCACCATCCGCAGCGTTGTCAGTTTGTGCTCGTCCTTCGCCTTCTTCGCTGCGATAATGTCTTTGCCGATGCGCCCGCCGATGGTGGTGGTGCCTGTCTCTTCGCTCATGCTTTCCCTCAAAGCAATATCTTATCGCGAGATAAAAAGATCGGCCCGCCTCGATAATGCGAGGCAGGCCGTTGCGAAGCATAGGCCGGGCTTTCAGCCCTCAGTTGCGGTGGCATGCGTAACCTGGGGCTCCACCCCAGGCTGGTATAGGGCGGGCCTCCGGCCCTGAACGACGCAGGGACTTGAGGATCCATCCGGCGTTAGCGCCAGAGGCTCATCTTCACGTTATGTCCAAAGCGGTACGCCACGCCGATCGACAGGATGGGGTAGAACTTCAGCGGAGCGATATCGTGATTGATCTGCGTCTGCTCCTGCGCCAGATTGCTCTGCGTGTCCGGATCGCTGGCGATCGTATTACAGCCATCCGTCGGATCGCACACCGTTCCCTGCATGCTCAGCGTGAACTTCGGCGTGCCGATGTACTGGAACCCGAAGTCCACCGGGATGCTCCAGTGCGAATCCCTGCGCAGCATGTTGCCGAATCCGACCGTGAGGCTGGGTGCGTAGCGGCGACCGAAGGTCATGTCGAAGACGCCGTGTACCGGGTCCGTGAGGTCGCTGGTGTAATTCGTATCGTTGATCTCGAAGTTCGAACCGCCCGCGATGTTGGTCGTCGCAAGCGCCTTGTTGCCGTTGAACAGCGTCATGCCCGGCGTGATGTGGAAGGTGTTGCGGAACGGATAAAGATCCACGCCGGCGAAGGCGCTGCGGAACTTGATCGCGCCGTCGATGGGAATGCCATCCTCGACGATAGTGGGGTTGTAGTTCAGGAAGCTGAAGCCTCCGCGCAGGTTGATCTTGGTCGCCAGCGGCGTCGCCACCTGGACGCCGATGCCCGCGATGCCGCCGGTCAAGCCAATCGCAAGCGACGAAAACGGCCGCGTCCTCAGCTGTAGCCTGGTGTTGGGACCGTAGGTGAAACCGGCCTGGCTGGACCGCTTCGCCGCATTCAGATAGGCGTCCGGCGCGTCGGGCAGCACGCTGCTGCTGGAGGCATGGTCGGGATCGGTGGATATTGCTTCGGATTCGTTCAGGCCGCGGGGGGAGGAGGCATAGCTGAACGGAGTAAGGAGGGCCGCAAGACACACAACGGCCGCGGTGCGATTGATATTCATTGGGGAGTCGTCCTTCACCGGAAACAGGGGGTTTGGTTGCGATTGAGTGGTGTCGCCTCATCTCAACTCAAAGTGAGTGTATCCAAAATCTGTTAAGACAGGCAACGCATAGAGCCTTTCCTGCCTCAAAGCCGCCGCGTCTTACAAAACTCTGACAAATGCCGCCGGGCTATCTTCCGAATTTGTAAGCGACACCGATCGACAGGATCGGGTAAAAGCGCAGCAACGAAATATCGCTGTTCAGATCCGCCTGCTGGCCCAAGACATTGGCCTGAACCGAAGGCGTCGACTGGACCGCCTGGCAGTTCGTCGTCGCATTGGTCTGGCAGACGCTTC
>CAXTMK010000132.1:0-1859 GCA_964245315.1 uncultured Acidobacteriaceae bacterium
GTGAAAAGGTAGCCGCAACCGCAAAGACAACGACAAAAGCAAAAGCAGATACAGAGATTCTGGCTCCGCCAGAATGACGGCTCCTGAGGGTAGCGAGGAGGCCGCAACAAGCTTGATAATCGTCTAGGGAGACCGATGATTTCGACGAAGTTGGCGGCGCATTATGTTTGGGGCGAGGGTTGCGACGGATGGCATCTTGTGCGCGGCGAGGCGCTGTCGGTGATCGAAGAGCGCATGCCGCCGGGGACGGCGGAGCGCAGGCATTTGCATGAGCGTTCGCGGCAGTTCTTCTATGTGCTTGCGGGAGAGTTGACGTTGGAACTGGATGGAGCGGAGCAGGTGCTGAAGGCGAACGAAGGGCTTGAGGTTGCGCCGGGACTTGCGCATCAGGCGTTCAACCGCGGCGCGGAGGATGTGCGGTTCCTGGTGGTGAGCCAGCCGCCAAGTCATGGAGATCGCATCGATGCTTGAGCTTCTGCTGTGCCTCTTGCTGCTTGCGCGAACGACGGTCCAACCACAGGCGGTCGCGCCTGTCGTCAAGGCCGACGCGCTTAAGGAAGATCCAACGGTCACCGCGCTGGCGTTGAAGATCTACAGCCAGATGCGCGCCGGCAAGGTGGATGAGGCGCTGGTGACCCCGGAGATGAACACGGCGCTCAGCCCCGACGTGCTGACGGCGCAAAAGCCCATCTTCGATCAGCTGGGCGATCCGGTGAAGCTGGCGCTGGAGAGTAGTTCGAGTACGGCGGCGGGGACGAAGTGGGTGTATGTGGCGACGTTCGCGACGGCGCAGCTGCATGTGACGATCTTTGTACTGAAGGATGGGCGCGTCGGCGGGTACGATCTGGCGCTTTGAGCGCCGCTTAGAGCGGTTTTCCTCTTGTTGTAGCCGCTCGTTCCTCTTGATTTGTCATTCCCGAAGGGAATCTGCGTCTCGGGCGGCGGCTACACTGATAGGAAAACTGGCAAAAGTGAATAACCCCAGGTCGTTAGTAGATGTTGAAGTTCACTTCAATATTCATCTCAACCGTGACGGGCTTCCCGTTCTCCATCGCCGGTTTGAACTTGTACTGGCTGACGGCTTCAATCGCCTTTTCGTCCAGGCCCATGCCGATGCCGCGAATAACCCGGATGTGCGTGGGTTTGCCGGTCGGATCCACCTGCAGATAGACCAGCACATTGCCCGAGACCTTGGCCTTGCGCGCCTCTTCGGAGAACTGCGCCTCCGGCTGAAACAGCACCTGCGGGGCTGAGACACCGCCGCCGATGGTCCGCACGCCGCCGCCTGTGCCTCCGCCCGTACCGGCTCCAACTCCCGCTCCGTTGCCCGAACCCAGGCCGTTGCCGCGGCCGTTGCCCATCGACGTTCCGACGCTGGGCGAGTTTGGCATGCCAAAGTTGGGCATATCCGTGTGCGCCATCTTCAGGTTGGGGTCGACATCGACGGTAGGGTCGACCGCGAGCCTGGCCTGATCCACCTTCACCCTGGGCGGGCTCAACTGTTCGGGTGCAAACTTCGGCGGATTGCCCTTACTCGCCGGCGCCTTGTCCGGCTGGCCTCCGCCTCCGCCCATGGCTTTGGGTGCGGGCGGCGCCGGCGGAGGAACCATGGGATCGACCAGCGCGACCATCTCCTCGCGATGCGCCATAATGTGCGCGGTGCGCATCTGCACCATCAGCAGCAGCGCGGCGACGTTCAGCAGCACCGCAACCGAGATGGATTGCGGCGACATGCGGCGGCCGGCCGTGCGGTCGAGCGTGCCGAACATCAGCAGGTTGGAAGTGGGCGTCCCGGTTAAGGTTGCGGTTGCGGACATCGTGAGGCTCCTTTGGGTGGTGCGGGTTTCAAGATCGTGGGG
>CAXTMK010000132.1:1869-9359 GCA_964245315.1 uncultured Acidobacteriaceae bacterium
ATCATGGCCTCAACGCCTGTCTTAGAAATCTTTCTCTCAGCTCGGCCTTGGCCCGCATCACGCGGGTGCGGACTGTGCCCTCCGGAATGCCGAGCACGACGGCGACCTCGTGCGAGCGCATGCCTTCGACGGCGCTTAGTACCAGCGGCTGACGCAGGCTTTCGGGCAGAGCCTCGATTAATGACTTCATCACGGCGCGGGCCGAGGCTCCGAGCGCGTTCTCCTCGGGCGTCGCGGCGGGGCTGGCGATCTCCATCTCGGAGACATCCGCGGCGTTCTTCATCGCCTTCGCGCCCGCAGTGCCCAGGCGATCGAGCCCGGTGCGCCAGACCGAGCGCGCGAGGAAGGCTTTTTCGTCGTGCATTTGCTCGCCTCCGGGGGCAAGCCACGCGTCGTTGCGGTACAGCTTCAAGAAGGTTTCCTGCACGGCGTCCTCCGCGTCTTGCTGGTTTCTGAGCAGGCCGAACGCGACCCGGTAGAGGAACCGGGCGTGCCGGTCCACCAACGCCGCAAAGGCAGCGTCTCTTGCGGTTCGAGCTGGCTGTGCAGGCTCCCGTTCGTCTTCGGCCAGGAGATCCTGAGCAATCCCATCCATGGGTCGTTACCCCTGAAGGCCCGATGCCCTCACTCGCTAAGACCGGGGCCGCGGGGGTTTTGTTCGGACTATTTTGCGATAGTTTTGGAACAGGTCGCCGTGAGCTGATGACGATCGTGTGACACAGCGGAATTGAAGGCGTCCAAACAGCGAACCGGGAGACGATATGAAGAGAATGGCGGTGTGGGCGTTGGCAGCTTGCGCGGTGTCTGGCGGCTGGTCGCCAGCCAGAGCACAGGATCAGGTTAGCCCGACGGAGCAGGTGCGGCTGGCCCGGCTGGCTTCGAACAAGGCAATCCTGGACCGCAGGATGCCGGAGTATCTGGCGACTATCACGCCTGATTTTGTCATCACGACCGGCAATGGCAAAGCCTACACGCGTGCGGAGTTCCTCGAGATCTGGCGCGTCAACTTCGCCAACGACAACTGGCTGGGGTGTATGCGGACCACCGAAGATATCGAGGTGAGTGAGAGTGTGCCGGAGGCTGCGGAGCATGGACACTTTACCTGCGTCACGAAGGAGCGCGACGGCACGGAGTTTTACAGCGGAACCTACCTTGCGATGTGGCGTAACGATGGCGGAGTCTGGCGGACGCGTTCGGAGTTGTTCGTAACTCTTGGCTGCATGGGCAGCGTTTCCTGCGCCGGCGCGAAGCCCTGAGCTACGCTGGATTTTCCGCCGGTGCAACAGCGGGAATCCGCACGCAGACCTCGGTGCCGACTCCCACCTTACTCTTCACCTCGATCGTGCCGCCGTGCCGTTCCACGATCTCGTGCGAGATATAAAGCCCGAGGCCGTTGCCGAGATCGCCCTTGGTGCTGAAGAACGGCTGAAACAGTTGACTCAGGGCCTCTTCGCTCATGCCCGTGCCTTCGTCCCGCACGGCGATCTCCACCATGCGATCGACCCGCCTGGCGGTGAGCCAGACGCGCCCGCCCACAGGCACGGCCTGGATTGCGTTCGAGATCAGGTTGGCGACGACTTGCGAGATCTGGCCGGCGACGCCGAAGAAGCGCAAATCCTCCCCGCCATCGCTTAGGATCGCCACTTGCCGGTTGCGGATCTGGCCCGCGTAAAGCTGCAATACATCCTTGAAGAGCGTGTGAACGGAGCCATACTCTTCCTTCAGCGTGCCTTCGCGCGCCCACCGCAGCGTCTGCTTGGTAATACCCGATATGCGGCGCAACTCACTCTCGGCCAGCGCGATGTAGTTGCGCGCGGCATCGTCCTCCTGCACGCTCTCGGCGAGCAGGTAAAGCAGGTTGGTGATGGCCTCCAGCGGATTGTTGATCTCGTGCGCGATGACGCTGGTCATGCGTCCGGTCAGGGCCAGCTTCTCGGTCATGCGCAGCGCGGCTTCGCGTTCGCGGCGCTCGGTCAGGTCGGTGCAGGTACCGACCCAGCCGGCGCGGGTTCCGTGCACGCTCAGGTAAGGCATGGCCCGCACCAGATTCAGCCGTTCGATGCGATCGGACCCGGTGCGGAAACGCACCTCGATCTCGAGCGCTGTGCCTCCTGCAAGCGCCTCGCGCCATGCGTCCACGCAGCGCTGGCGGTCGTCCGCGACGATCGCGTCCTGCGCAAACCAGAGACCGCGATCTCTCAGTCCCTGGTCGAGCCATTTGCGGTTGACGAACGCGAGATGTCCGGCATCGTCGGCTGTCCAGACCGGGTGCGGCAGGGAATTCGTGAGCTGCAGGAAGCGCGCCTCGCCCAGCTGCACGGCCTCTTCCGCGCGCTTCAGGCTGATGGTCATGAGCGCGCCGCGGAAGTCGCTGGCGGATTCGATCTCCATCTCGTCCCAGGGCTCGCTCTTACCTTGCACCAGTTCCTTCCAGGCGTCGAACGATTGCCGTGGGCTGAGCGTGTCCGCCGGGTCGACCGGCTTGTGCGGATCGCCGGCCCAGGTGACGGTGCGCAACACCTGCGGGCGAAACCACATGACGTAACTCTGCCGCACGTAGGAGATGCGGATGGCGAGCAGGCCGCTCGCGGATTCTTTCAGATCGTCCGCCCATGCGATGTGTTCAGACAGATGGCGGGTTGCGAAGACCTCCAGGTCCTCCTGCTCGTCGAGCCAACCCGCGAGTCGGAGCACATCGGGCTGCTGCGGTGTCTGCCCGAAGAGGAAGCATGTGCGGTCGATGACCAGCGCGCCGCCGCCGGCGCCGGTGATCTGGATGACGTCCTCCATCTGTCCAGACATGGCGGCAACATAGTCGCCCTCCGCCGCGATACTGGTCAGCATGCGGCGATGCACCGCGTGGAACTGCACCATCTTCTTCAGGCTGTTCGAGGTCTTCATGCTTACCAGCTGGTTGCAGACCAGCCTGGTAATCAGGTCGCAGGCGCTGCGCACCAGAAATGGAACCGTGTGCGGCGTGGCATGGTGGCCGCTGATAAGGCCCCACAACCTGCCTTCGATGACCATCGAAATGGACATCGAGGACAGTGTGCCCATGTTGTGCATGTACTGTATGTGGACGGGCGAGACGCTGCGCAGAACGGACATCGAAAGATCGAGCGTAGCGACAGATCGGCTTCCGCTCCCACGCAGCGGAGAGGGAACGTAGTTCGCGTCCGGGATGATGCGGACGGTATTGAGCACGTACAGCTCACGGGCCTGGCGCGGGATATCCGAAGCCGGGAAGCGCAGACCGAGATAGCTGGGCAAGGAGCCGTCGTTCACCTCGCTCAGCACGGTGCCGTGGCCGGCCTCGTCGAAGCGATAGAGCATGACGCGGTTGAAGCCGGTCATCTCTTTGACCTGGCGGGTGAGCGCCTCCACCAGCTCCATCTCGCTGCTGTACTGGCCCAGCTTTCCGACGAAGTTGGCGAAGACCTGATTCGAAAGCTCGGGGCTCACGAGACGGTCGACTACTTCGAATTCGACGATGCGCTCCACCTCCACCCGGTGGGTGGTTACGCTGTATAAGCGCCCACGCAGGTGGAAGGTGCCGAGGTAAGAGGGCGTTCCAGAGGTGTCCACGGTGAGGTTGAGGCGCAATGAGGCGAGAACCTCGCGCTCCAGGATGGTCTCCACCGGCGTACCGAGGAGCAAGACCAGGGGAACTCCAAGGAAGTCTTCCGCATTTTCGCTGGCGGCGACTACCCGCTCGCCGTTCGCGTCCAGCAGCAGCAGAAAACCGTGGCGTTGAATGCTGCCGGGAATGCGGATGGGCTCGTCTTCGCAAGCCTGGGCGGCGCGCCGTATGGTCTCCGCGATGGAGTTGTCGGAAGCAGAGCTAGTCGGCATGGGCCATCGCCTCCGCTCGCATCCAGGCTCCGAAGCAGGCAAACATCGCCCTGGCGGAGGCGATTGCCTCGTCAGCTTGCTGGTCGGTGATTTTGGTCTTCAACAACTCGCAAAACTCCTTCCACATCTGGCCGGTCCGTTCGCCGTGCCCGCGGAAGAAGGCGTCGCCATCCCCTTCGGTAAGGTCAAGCGTCTTCTCGACATGGCGAGCGATCAACTGCCCGCCCAGCGTCGATCCTTCCATCACGTACATGCATCCGAGCAGCGCCGGCAGAGTGTTCATCGGCGGCAACTCGGGTTTGATCGTACTCGGCGGCGCAACGCCGAAGCAGGCGAGATCGCGCAGCAGCAGGGGTTGCCGCGAACGGGCGGCGAGCACAGGTTGCAGCCAGTCCGGGGCAAGCTCAGCGGCACGCTGCTCCCACGCGGCCACAACGCCATATAGCCGCCGAAGGCAGTTTACGTACTCCTCGCGGCCGAGCGCGTCGTGCATCAGCGGGACCGAATCCTCGACTGCCAGATGGTCCGCTTCCGTCTGTTGTCTTAGCTGCTTGATATCCAGGGCCCGGCGCTCCTCGCAACAACACTATAAAACACGCGTATCAGGATGTAACTCTTATACGCCGCCGCGCGCGGAAGAAATGTCGCATAGTGAACATATGAGCTTGTTGAGTCGAGGCGTTGCAGCGATCGGCGAGGCTCGACTACGGAACGGTCGTCACCGTAAGCGGGATCGTCTGCGAAGCCGTCAGCGGCGTACTTCCCTGCGCCGTGCCCATAACGGTGAACGTATAGCTCCCCGGCAGGGTGCCCAAGTCTGTGCAGTGGCCGCAGCCCGATATAGCCGCCAGCCCGCACAATGTTACCAGCGACATCAGGATGGCCCGCGTCAGCAGCCTGCGCCGGCGATAGAGCGGCAGCATCGTCAGGCACGCCAGCACGAGCCCTGTCGCAGTCGGAACAGGATTACTGCCAAGACCGGCGGAGTAGGGGGTGTTGGAGCCGCAGTCGTGCGGAACCCGGGGCGAAAAGTAGAGTGTCGTAGCTCCTCCGCCCGCCGGAATCACCGTATCGGCGAAGACGCAGCTTGCCTCCTCCGGCACGCTGGGACAGCTAAGCCGCACCGGCTCGGCGAAGCCTCCGGTCGCCGTCACCTTCACCTGCAGCACCGCGTACTGAGTGATCTCGACTCTTACCGGCGTGGGCGTCACGGTTAAGGTGAAGGTCGTCGGACCATCATTGATGAGCTGGTTCAGCATCGCCGAGGTGGCCGGGTTGAAGTCCGAAGTGCCGTTATAGACCACCGTAATGGGGTGCGTCCCCAGCGCCAGGCTCGACGTTGTGAAGGTAGCACCGCCGTTGCCGTCGAGGGTCGCCATGCCGAGCGTGGCTGCGCCATCCATGAAGCTGACCGTACCCGACGGAGTCGCGTAATTCCCCGCAATCTTCGCGGTAAACGTGACGCTGGTTCCGATGATCGCGGGATTGTCGCTGCTGGTCAGCGTGGCTGTCGTCGTATCCGGGATAACGGTGAAGATCAGCGGCGGCGAGGCGCTGGGCGCGTTGAAGCTGTCGCCCAGATACAGCACCACCAGGGAATGCGTTCCGACGGTCAGCTTATTCGATCCGCCGTCCGCGTAAGGGCACGAGCTATGGAGCACGATCGCCGTACAGTAGGAGACGCTGACGCCGTTATCCTGTACCGTGATGTAGCCGGTTGGCGGGTGCGTGCTGCTGGTTCCGGAGACTGCGTAGGTCGAGTTGGCGGGCTGTCCGTAGTAGATGGTCGTGGCGCCGGTGGGAAGCAGCGTTGTGGTAGTAGGCGACAGGATGACGGCATGCCCGCGGACGAACGTCGCGGTGAGGTAGTTGACGTCTCCGGAGTAAACTGCGGATACGTTGTGGATTCCCACGGTCAGCGTGGCTGGTGCGGCGAGCGTGGCGACGCCGTTAACGAGGGTCACCTGGCCGATGAGCGTGCCGTCGATCGAGAACGCGATAGTTCCGGTCGGTATGGTGCTGGCCGAAGTCGGTGGCGGAACGACGGTCGCGGTCATCGTGAAGGCGTTGCCGACGACCGAAGGCTCCGGCGATACCACCACCGACCCCGTAACCACCGTCGTCACCACCTGCGTCAGCACGGGCGACACGGCCGCGTTGAAGTTCGCGTTGGCCGCATAGGAAACGGTGATCGGATGGTTGCCCAGCGCGAGATTCGCCGTGGTCAAGGTGGCGTGACCGGTCGCATCCAGCGTCGCCGTGCCCAGCACCATGTTGCCGTCGAGGAAGGTGACCGAGCCGGTCGCGACGGCGTAGTTGCCCTGCACGTTCGCGGTAAATGTCACGCTCCGGCCCAGCAGCGACGGGTTCTGCGATGAGGTGACCGTAGCCGTCGTACTATCCGGTGAGACGATGACCTGCACCGCGTTCGACATCGAGGGCGCATGCGTGGAGTCGCCGGTGTAGTCGACCGTAACGTTGGTGTTGCCGACCGGGAAGAAGCCCGAGGCAGTCGGGCACGTCATTCCTCTCTGCTGCAGGTTGGCGTTCAGCGTGCAGAAGACCGCCGTGCCGTTGTAGAAGATGATCTGACCGGTCAGGTCGCTCTCGGACTCTGTCGCGATCCCGTCGATCGACTGGCCGAAGTACATCGTAATGGGCGTGATGAGCGGAGGCACAACGGTCGGGAAGTTTGGCCCGCAGGGGAAGTTCGAGCCCGGCGGATCGACGCACAGCGCCAGCCCGATCGTCGTAGGGATCAGCGAGACGGCGTGCTTGCCGGTAAAGGCCGCCTGCGTGAAGTTGCCATCGCCCGAGTAGACGGCGGTCAGAGTGTGCGTTCCCACCGTGAGCGTGCTGTAGACACTCTGCGGGAGCGAAAGCGTCGCTGTGGTGCCGACCAGATTGGCGGAGCCGATGGCATTGCCGTCGATCGAGAACGCGACCGTACCCGTGGGTGCAGTCCCGCTCAAGGGCGACGACACCGTCGCGGTCAGACTGAAGGCTTCGCCGTAGGTGGTCGGCTCGGGGCTGGCCGTCACTATGCCCATGGATACCAACCCCGCCGGCATCGCCTTGTTCAGCATCACGGTGATGCCGCCGGTATTCACGTCCGCATTGGTCGCGAGCACCTCGAGGTTCGCGACCGGATTGGTCAGCACCGCGCCGCCATTGGCGAGCACCAGGTCGGGCTTGCCGTCGTTGTTTACGTCGGCGACGGAGATGGTGTTGATGCCCTGACCGCCGAGATAGTGGGTCTCCGCGCCGAAGGTGCCGTCGCCTTTTCCGAGCTGGACGGAGATGACGTAGCCGTCCGAGAGGATGAGGTCGGGAATGCCGTCCAGGTTCATATCGGCGACCGCGACCTGGTAGAAGTTGCGCGAAGGCGTCAGCCGCACCGGGTTAACGGGATGTTGCGTGGAGGTGAGGAACTTGCCGCCGCCGGAGCCATACCAGATGTAGATGTAGTTGGGCGCAGAGGTTGTCGGTGCCTGGAGATTGGCCGAAAGGTTAGCGTAAGCGACGATCAGGTCGCCGTTGCCGTCTCCATCCAGGTCCGCGATGACGGCCGATCCGGGAAACGCCTTGAAGCCCAAAGTGGTGGAGACGCGATCGAAGATCGGGTCGATCTCCGGGGC
>CAXTMK010000132.1:9369-13687 GCA_964245315.1 uncultured Acidobacteriaceae bacterium
CATCGACGGCAAGATCGCCAACCGGCAGCGTGCCGAAGCTGGTGGCGAGTTGTTTTCCGTCGTTCTGAAACTCGAAGAGGTCGCCCTCCTGCTGCTCGATGACATCCTCGACTCCGGGCCGGAGAACTCCGGAGACCACCAGGTTGTGAGGATGATTGGTATAGGTGGTCTGATAGCCGAACTGACCGGAGCTGAGGGTGGAATTGATCTCGCCGAAGTAGCGGTATGCGGAGGCATCGCGGTTCAGCAGTGTGGTTCCGCCGAAGACGCTGGACAGCGCGCTGACGCCGTAAAAAGACGCCGGCGAGCCCGCAGTCTGTTGTCCGCCGAACGGACCGGTGACGCCGGCGAGCGGCTGGAATGTTCCGTCGCCATTGCCGTATTGGACGTTGAGTCCGGAGGGTGGCGGCGGCATCTCGCTGGTGTACGGTATGCCGATGCCGGTGAAGGTTGGCGCAGAGCCATCGGCGGTAAGGGCGAGGTCCAGCTTTCCGTCGCCGTTGAAGTCTCCGGACAAGACAACGCTCCAGAGGCTGGCAATGCCGGTCTGCGACGAGGTGGGCGCGGCAGATGCGCTAAATGTCCCATCACCATTGCCGTGGAGAAATTGCGCCTGGGTGGCCGCCGTTGAGACGACCGCGTCGAGATTGCCGGAAGAGGTAAACGCACCGAGCGCTCCGGACATGGCCGGCTGCCCGGCGGCGAATGCCTGCGATGTTTGGAAGCTGCCATCGGAGTTGCCGAAGAGGATCGCAATGCCCTCCGGTGAATCGACCACGAGATCGAGGTTGCCATCGCCGTTGAAGTCGGCCGTCACGTAGGAGGTTTGGCCTGGCCCGGCGTTGTAGATGCCTTTCAGTCCAAAGTATTGCGTACCCTGACCCAGCAGCGCCGAAATGCCGATAGGTGTGGCGGCGAGCGCATCAAGCTGGCCGTCCTGGTTAAGGTCGGCGAGAGCGATCAGGTGGCCGCCGTTGCCGGTGGTGCCGTCGAGCGGGCCCGTGCCGCCGGAGGAAGTTTTCTGGAACGAGCCATCGCCGTTGCCGAAAAAGACGTCGATGTGGCCGTTGGCGCCCTCAACGATCAGGTCGGGCCGGCCATCGTTGTTCACGTCCTGCAGCAGCAGAGAGTGTACTCCGGAGCTTCCAGTAAAGCGCAGTGTGGGGGTTTGGCCGGCCTGTACGCCTGTCGCCGAGCCCAGGTACACATCGGCGGCAAGACCTGACTGCCCATCGACGATCAGTTCATTGTTGCCGTCACCGTTCAGGTCGATCGCCGCGATCGGTCCCGCTCCATCGGGCAGCGGGATACCGAGATGCGTCACATACCCGACGCCCGGCGAGAAAGTCGGCGAGGTAGCCTGAAAGGTGAACATCAGGTTGTTAGTGGAGTCTTCCGCGACAATGTCGAGAGCTCCCGCAGGGTGCAGGCGAACCGCCTTGACATAGTTGAACTGATACGGCTGCCCATTGGCGGAAGAGATGGGGAGAAGGACGGAGGTGAGACCGTTGTTGCGAAAGGTGCCGTCGCCATTCCCGGGAAAGATTTGCACCGTGACATCATTGGCGTTATTGCCCTGGCCGACGACGACACCGATGTCGATGTGACCGTTGCCGGTGAGATCTCCGATCGCGAGTTGCGACGGACCAAGTAGAATGCTGGCGGATTGGGTGAAGTTGCCGTGGCCGTCGTTAAGCAGCACATGCGCGGTGGCGAGACCGCCCGCGGGCGCGACCGTGTAGCAGAGATCGGGGAAACCATCCTGGTTGAAGTCGGCGGTGTAGACGCTCAGCGGCCAGGCGCCGGTCGCGGAATGGATAACGGTCGGCTGGGCGAAGTTCTGCGCTTGCGCCGGTGCGTTGAAGCCTGAGATCGCCGCCGTCAGCCACAACAGCATATGGGCGGCAAAGAGGATCGGAAAGCCCGGGCGTGGGGTGCGCATGCGGATGGCCGTGGGAACTCGATTCGCGGGTGGGCACGCCGTTCCAATGCGAGACTACCAGCGCCACGCCTGGCACGGCAACTCAACTGTTGAGGGATATGTCAGAATGGCAGTGACTGTAGTCTGGGTTGCGCCGTTGAATCTGCCGAACTCCATCACGATGAGCCGGATCGCCAGCGTGCCGCTGCTGATCTGGTTCTTAAGCCCGCACAGCCCTATCCGCGAGCCGGGCGCGCAGGAACTCGCCGCGTCCGCGCTCTTTATCGCGGCCAGCATCACCGACGGGCTGGACGGCTACCTGGCGCGCAAACGCGGGCAGATCACCACCATGGGCATGCTGCTCGACCCCCTCGCCGACAAGCTGATGATCGCCGCCGCCTACATCATCCTGGTCGCGTATAACCCGCGCATCGTGCCGGCCTGGATCGCCGTGCTCATCATCGGGCGCGAGTTCCTGGTCAGCGGGCTGCGTTCCATTGCCGCCAGCGAGGGCTTTACCATCGACGCCAGCGAGATCGGCAAGCTCAAGACCGTGATCCAGATCGTCAGCGTCGTCGCGGCCATTCTCGCGCACCGCTGGGATTACTGGCTCTGGTTCCCAGGCTTCCACGGCGGCTTCATCGTCGGCGTGCACTTCATCGCGATCGCGGCGATCTATTGGATGACCGCGGTGTCGATCATCTCGGCGGTCGACTACTTCGTCGGCTTCTGGAAGAAGATCGACCACGCCAGCGAGCGGGCGCGCACACGGCGGAGCGCAGTGTTGAGCCGGAATACGAAGACCGTGCTGTAAACGACATACAGGAAGACAAAAGCAGATCCCTACGAAATGACAACCATATTCTTTCGTTTGTCACTCCGTTGCTCTTCTTTGTCAATCCGCAGGACTCTGCTTTACTTTTGGCTGACGACATCACGCCGGGCTGGTTTCCGCGCGCTTGGGCATCAGCCTGGCGAGGACGAATCTGCGGGCTGGCGCCTCGTAGATGTTATGGACTGCGAACGCCAGCAGGACGATCGCCGCATACGAAATCCAGGGGTCGAACTGCGCCAGGTGCAGGCGCTCCCAGACATGGTAGAAGTGGATCATCAGGAAGGCGTTGAAGTGCAGCAGGTAGAGGGCGAACGTAGTCTCGCCGAAGAGCACGATGGGGTGCCATGCGAGCACGGAGGCAATGGGATTCGGCCCGGCCAGGCCGATCAGCAGCATCGCGAAGAGCGGCAGAAGCAGGGTTCCGTGGACCAGAACGTAAGGAACATGGTCCGCCGCGAAGTGAAAGAACAGCCCGAGGCCAGCCAGCGCGGTGAGCGCGAGCATACCGCGACGGAAGGTGGAGAGCGGAAGCATCGTGTGCAGGCGCTGCAGCAGCACTCCAGCCGTGAAGACGCAGAGGTACGCGGGCGGCGTGTATTTGAGTGCGCGCAGCCAGAACGCGTAGGTATAGCGCGTCGCCGGGCCGGGCAGGTGGTCGGGATTCAGCAGGTAGTAGCACACATGCGGCGTGATGCCTAGCATCCAGATCACGCCGATGGCGGCGATGACGCGCCCCGGAGTGGCAAGGCGATGCGCCTGGCTGGCGATAAGCAGCAGCAGGAACGGGAAGAGCCCGTAAAGCATCAGCTCGGCGGGCAAGGTCCAGGCAACGGTGTTCCAGAAGGTCGCGAGAATGGGGTTCCAGCCCTGTAGCGCGAGCGGCGTCAGGACGAGCCCCTTGTAGAAGTCCCAACGGCTGTGCGCCTGCAGCTCCTGCTGGAGGAACGGGATCGACAGCAGCAGGATGAGCAGGTAGGTGGGATAGACGCGCGCCAAACGGGCGACATAGAAGGCGCGGCGCGAGAGCTGGGGGTGGTCGGCGTAGTTGTACGCCAGCACGAAGCCGGAGATGAGAAAGAAGAAGCCGACGAAGACGTAGGCGTTGTTCACCACGCGCAGGATCGGCCCGATGTGCGGTGGCGTGAAGTGAAACAGCATGATGTTTACGGCAAGGATCGTTCTTAGCCCGGTAAGCGCGGGCAGGTCCGGCTTGCGGACGGTGACGGGTACGCTCGCCAAAACCGCCTCCGGCATCGCAGGCTCCGGTACAGTGTCGGTCTCAGGCAGTTCGAGCGTGGCGGCGGAAGCGATTGGGGAGGTCTCCTGTGGATGGGTCCGGGGCGCGGCTGCTGCAAAGTAAGATGCGTTTTGCCGGGACAAGTTTCGATTGGGAGGGGTTTGCGGTGAAAATTGACGCGCAGATTCGCACGATACAGGCTTGATCCCAGGCTCCAGGCTGATAACTGAAGACGTGCTCGATAGATCAGGGGGTTACGAGCGTGCCGAGAGCTTCGCCGGAGGCTACGCGGGTGATGTTGCCCTGTCCGCGCATGGAGAAGACC
>CAXTMK010000133.1:0-13525 GCA_964245315.1 uncultured Acidobacteriaceae bacterium
GAGGGGACACTTCTATCGAGGACAACAGGGGACACTTCTAATGTGCTTCAACATCCCGCGAAAATTGCCTGAATGCGGTCACAATCGCACGCAACGGAACCGTCTGCTGCCCGGTCCATCGCGACTCCTGCTCCACGCCTTCACGTCCCGTGCCGCTTCGCAACTTCGACCCCAATCGTCGGCTTTCACTGGTCCCTGCCGGCACTCGCCGCGACACGAGCGGGTTAGCGCTGCTCTCTGAGCGGTACGAATCTTTGTCGAACTTTCTTCGAAACGTTTTGCGGCCGGTCTTCACTACCTTCCGCAACCCAGAACCAAGGAGGTTCGTATGTCGCAAACACCGCAGGGATACCGAGCACTATCAACCAGCCACCGTCAGGCCCGCGCCGGAGCAAAGCGCACCGGAGCAGCCGACCCCAACGAAGTATTCACCGTCAGCGTACGGGTACGCCGTCGTCCCGACGCGGGGATTCTTCCTGATCTTTCGCAACTCCGAACCGGCGCCCGGCAGTTTCTCTCGCGGGAGGATTTCGCAGCCCAGTTCGGAGCCTCGCAGGCCGACCTGGACGCCATCGCGAAGTTCGCCGCCGGCAACGGACTCGAAGTCGTCGAGTCCAGCATCGCTCGCCGCACGGTCGTGCTGAAGGGCACCTCCGCGCAGATGAGCAAGGCGTTCGCGGTCGATCTCGGCGTCTACCAGACCCCCGACGAAACCTACCGCGGCCGCGAAGGCGCCGTGCAGGTGCCGGAGTCGATTGCGCCCCTGGTCGAGGGCGTCTTCGGCCTCGACAACCGCCAGATGGCACGGCCGCAGCTCGTCAGGAGCGCGCCCAGGCCGGCGAACGCCACGCCGGCGCAGGGTTTGTCTCCGCTCACTCCTCCGCAGGTCGCCAGGCTGTATGACTTTCCTACCTCGCCCACGGCAGCCGGCCAGACCATCGCCATCTTCGAGTTCGGTGGCGGATACAAGACCACAGACGTGCAGTTGATCTACAAGAACATCGGCGCGCCGGTCCCCGCCATCACCGCCGTGAGCGTCAATGGCGCAACCAACAACCCCGGCTCGGACAACTACACGACTGAAACGCTGCTGGACATCGCAGTCGCCGGCTCGGTCGCGCCCGGCTCCAAACTGGCGGTCTACTTCGCACCCTGGACCGAGCAGGGCTGGCTGGACATCGTCACCACGGCCGTCCACGACGCGGTAAACAAGCCATCCGTAATCTCCATCAGCTACGGCTGGCCGGAGCTCGACACCTTCGGCGCGCTGACCTGGAGCCTGCAGACCATCCAGGCCGTCACCGCAACTTTTCAGGAAGCGGCTCTGCTGGGCGTCACCATCTTCGTCTCGTCTGGCGACAGCGGCTCAGGATGCGGAGTTGGCAACGGCAAGGCGCATGTGCTCTATCCCGGTTCCGACCCTGGCGTGACCTGCGTCGGAGGAACCAGCATTTCAAACGTCTCCGGCGCCAGCTTCACCGAGCATGTCTGGAACGACAACGGCGTCACCGGCGGCGGAATCAGCGACATCTTCTGCGCGCCCAACTATAGTCTGCCCATCTGGCAGAACTGGGCCGCCATCCCCGGCTCCATCAACGATGGCCACAAGGGCCGCGGCGTGCCGGACATCGCCGGCAATGCCGATCCCGCCAGCGGCTACGTCCTCTACCAGAACGGCGTCAGCATCGGCTCCATCGGCGGAACCAGCGCCGCCGCGCCGCTGTATGCAGGCCTCGCCGCGCTGCTCAACGCAGGCTTCGGCGAGCCGCTCGGCTTCCTCAACGTCAACCTGTACGCATCGCCCTTTGCCTCGGCCTACCGCGATATCAACGACGGCCAGAGCAACGCCGGCGGCGGCGCGCCAGGTTACAAGTCGGGACCGGGCTGGGATGCCTGCACGGGTCTCGGAAGCGTAATCGGCACCGGCCTGCAGGCTGCGCTGAATGGCACCGGTCTTCCCATCGCCGTTCAGGCCTTCAACAACCGGCTGTACATGGTCTGGAAGGGAATCGAGCGGGACGACCGGGTGTTCTTCAGCTTCTTCAACGGAAGCGTCTGGACTCCGCAGCAGCAGGTGCCGAACATCCTGTCGAGCAGCGGCGTATCGCTTGCGGTCTACGCCGGCAAGCTTTACATGGCGTGGAAAGGAACGCTCGGCGATCAGGGCATCTACTTCACCCACTTCGACGGGACCACCTGGGCTCCGCAGCAACTGGTCGTGGGTATAGGAACGAGCGTTGGGCCGAGCCTCACGGTCCTCGGCAACAACCTCTTCATGGCGTGGAAGGGCGTGGAACAGGATCAGCGCATCTTCTTCAACCAGTTCAACGGCAGCACCTGGACGGCACAACAGCTCGTCCCCGGCGTCGGCACCAGCGTGGCTCCGGCGATGATGAACTACAACGGCGCCGTCTACATGATGTGGAAAGGCATGAACGGCGATCAGGGCCTCTACTGGTCGAAATTCAACGGCACCGGCTTCGCTCCGCAGCAGGGCAACATCGGATCTACCAGCGAAGGCGTCTCGCTCTCGGTCTTCAACAACCGTCTTTACGCGGTGTGGAAGGGCATCGTCGGCGACCAGAGGATGTTCTTTTCCAGCTTCAACGGAACCGCATGGGCCGCGCAGCAGCAGATTCCCGGTATCGCCAGCAGCGTCGGCGGAGGTTCGGCTGTCTTCAACGGTGCGCTCTACGCCTGCTGGAAGGGCGAACTGGGTGACCAGGGCCTCTACTTCTCGCACTTCAACGGCAGCACGTGGGCCGCGCAGACGCACGTACCGTTCGGCGGCACCAGCCCCGATCTTCTGGTCGGCGAGTTAGTTGGCGTCTAGCTGAAGTCTTCCATCGTTGCACTTCGGGCGGACCATGCCGGTCCGCCCTTTCTTCTATGCGCGCCCCGCGGTCGAGAATCGTCTTAAACAGTCGGGGAACTCTCCTGTTATGCTTGCCCACACACGCAGATTTAGGAGCTTGTTGTAAGTGCGTCTTCGCTGTTCGGGATTAGCGTGGGGCTTCAAGCCCACGGATAAAGCTAACGAATGAGTTGGGCTTTAGCCCCGGCTCGCCGATCAGAGTCGCAAAATGTCTATTTCAACAAGCTTTTAGGAGAACGCATGCTCGCTATTCGCCTGACCGCCGCAGCCGCCTTGCTCTTGTGTCTCGCTCCTGCCTTTGCTCAGCGTGCCGGCGCAATGACGCCCGAACAGACGGCCGCCCTCATCGCAAAGCGCGAAGCCATCGAGAAGGAGTTGGAATCCGTCGCCATCATCGACCGCAAGGTGATGGTGCCCATGCGCGACGGTGCCCGCATGGCAACCGATATCTACCGCCCCAAAGACACTTCGAAGACCTATCCGGTCATCTTCAGCCGCACACCTTACAACTTCAACTTCTGGGATGTCCGCATGGGCACCTATCGCGACATGTCCACCGAACTGGATGCGGTGAAGCGCGGCTACACCCTGATCGAGATGAATGAGCGCGGGCACTACTTCTCCGATGGAAACTACGATATCCTCGGGCCGCCGCTGACCGATGCCGATGACGAGTTCACCTGGATGGGCGATCAGTCCTGGTCCAATGGCAAAGTCGGCGTGATCGGCTGCTCCTCGACCGCCGAGTGGCAACTGGCCGCCGTCTCGCTTGGCAACAAGCACCTCACCACCTTTATTCCGCAGAGCTTCGGCGCCGGCGTCGGCAAAGTGGGGCCGTACAACGAGCAAGGCAACTGGTACCGCGGTGGAGCGGTGCAGATGCTCTTCATCGACTGGATCAACGGAGAGCAGAACCAGATTCGCCCATCCTTTCCAAAAGACACCTCCCAGGCCGACCTCATCGCCGCCTCAAAGCTCTTCGACCTCGCTCCCGCGAGCCCGCCTGTCGACTGGGCCAATGCCTTCCTGCATCTGCCTGAGATGGACATCATCAAAGCGGCGGGCGGGCCCAAAGGAATCTTCGCCGACAAGATGCCCGTTGCCACCGGCGGCGCCATGATCGAGCGTATGCCCGGCGACCCGGCATGGCGCAAGGGAGGTCTGTGGCAGTCCGATACCATGCCCATCAACGTGCCCGGCTTCTGGTTTATGACCTGGTACGACGTATCCACCGGCCCCAACCTGGCGGCTTATAACTTCGTTCGCGAGACCGCCAGGGGCGAAGCGAAAAACGAGCAGTACGCGGTCATCGCCGCAACGCTGCACTGTCAGTACAAGCGCGCCACCGAGCACACCATCGTGGGCGAGCGCGACATGGGCGACGAGAGACTCGACTGGGACGGCATGACCTACGCCTGGTTCGATCACTTCCTCAAAAGCGAGGAGAACGGCTTCCTGCAGAAGACGCCGAAGGTCCAGTACTACACGATGGGCATGAACAAATGGCAGCACTCCGAGACCTGGCCCCCGGAAGGCGCAAAGCCCGTCACGCTCACCCTCACCAGCGGAGGGAACGCAAATACGCTGCACGGCGACGGAGGACTTCTGCTGCCGGGCAGGAAGCCAAAGACCTCAGCGGACATGGCCGACAGATTCGCCTACGACCCGATGAACCCGACTCCCAGCTATGGCGGCAATGTCTGCTGTGCGGCCAACACCATCCCCGGTATGGGCGGAGCGCTCGACCAGCGCAAGATGGAAGAACGCCCCGATATCCTGGTTTACACCTCCGAGCCGCTCACGGAGGGAATGGAGGTCTCAGGCCCGATGACCGCCACCCTCTACATTTCCTCCGACGTAAAGGATACGGACGTGACCGTCAAAGTTATCGACGTGCTTCCCGACGGCACTGCCTTCAATCTCGATGAGACCATCCAGCGACTGCGTTACCGCGAGGGGGACGACCACGCCGTCATGATGGAGAAGGACAAGGTCTACAAGATCACGCTGACTCCGATGAACACCTCGAATTTGTTCGGCATCGGCCACCGCATTCGTATTGAGGTCGCCGGCGCCAACTTCCCGCGCTTCGATCGCAACCTCAACACCGGCGGCAACAACTACGACGAAAGCACTTCAGTCGTCGCGCACACTGCCATACACCACTCCGCGCAGTACCCAAGCACGCTTACGCTCTCGGTGGTCAAACATTAGGGTAGCTGCACCGATGCCTGGGTACCCCATCTCAAACGGCTTTACCGTTTGAGGTGGGGACGTAGCTCGAAGCGCCAGTCGCCCTGGCGCACCGATACTGATATGGCTCTAACTCTGAACTCCTTGCTCAGGACTCGGAACTCTTAAATCAAGCCTTCGCCTGTTCCTGCACGAGGCTCTCGGGTACACTAACGGGTTTCGCTTTAACGTGTCTCCACGAAGTACAAACTGCAAGCACACAAAAGCCCCGGCCAAAGTCGGGGCTTCTGTGAATGAACGCCATTCGCCTACGCGATGATGTCGTGAATCACCGTCCCCGAGACGTCCGTCAACCGGAAATCCCGCCCGCTGTTCCGGAACGTCAGCTTGGTGTGGTCGATGCCCATCAGGTAGAGAATCGTAGCGTGAATGTCGTGCACATGCACCGGCTTGTCCTCGACCTTCCAGCCGAAGTCGTCCGTCTTGCCGTAGATCGTGCCGCCCTTGATGCCGCCGCCCGCAAGCCACATCGTAAAGCCATGCGGATTGTGGTCGCGCCCTGTGTGCGAGCCTGCGCCGCCGACTTCCACCACCGGTGTGCGTCCGAACTCCGAGCCGCACACAATGATCGTCTCGTCCAGCAGCCCGCGCGCCTTCAGATCCTTGATCAGCGCCGCAAACGGCTGGTCCGAATCCTTTGCGTTCTTGCGGTGCAGCAGGATGTCGGTGTGTGCATCCCACGGATCGCCCGACGCATAGTACACCTGCACCATGCGGACGCCCTTTTCGATCAGGCGCGCCGCCGTCAGGCAGCCGCGCGCGGTCGAGCCTTCGCCGTACATCTTGATCGTCGCGTCGCTCTCCTTGCGCACATCGAAGACGTCCGGCGCCTCGGTCTGCATGCGGAACGCCGTCTCCATCGAGCCGATCGTCGCCTCCAGTTGCGGGCTGCTGTCCGGTGTCATCTGCAACTCGTCCAGCTTCTTGACGAGATCGATCTCCTTGCGCTGCGATTCCAGGTCGAACTTCTCGTTATGCACGTTCGGGATCAGCTTGTACGGATCGAAATCCACGCCAGGCCGCACCTGGTCGGACACATAGGTCGCCTGATGGATCGCCGGCAGAAAGCCCGCGCTCCAAAGCGGCGGCCCGACCGTCGTCGGCACGTTGGGGCAAAGAACTACGAAGCCCGGCAGGTCCTTGTTCAGCGTACCCAGGCCGTAGGTCATCCATGCGCCCATCGATGGCCGTCCGGCCACGTTCGCGCCACTGTTCATCATGATTAAAGACGGCTCGTGATTCGGGATCTCGGTAAACACCGAGCGCACCTGACAGATATCATCCGCGCACTCGCCCAGGTTCGTCCAGAGCTCCGAAAAGTCCATCCCGCTCTTGCCGTACTTCCTGAACTCGAACGGAGACTTCATCAGGGTGCCGGTCTTGCGCTCGTGGCCCAAATCGCCGCCCGGCATCGCCTGGCCGTTGTACTTGGTCAGCATCGGCTTGGGGTCGAAGCTGTCGATCGACGATACGCCGCCGTTCATGAACAGGAAGATCACGTGCTTCGCCTTTGGCTTGAACTTCGGATCCTTCATCATCCAAGGGTTCGCCTCTGTTGCGCTATGTTCAGGCGTCTCTTCCGCCTTTGCAATCTGCTCGCCCAGCATGCTGGCGAAGCTCATGAAGGCAAATCCTCCGCCAATCTTCTTCAGTGCGTCGCGGCGGTCGATCGGTTTCGGTTTCAGACAAGACATATAGAGTCTCCTTATAGCAAAAGCTTTCTATTTCCTAGTTGACGAACTCAAATTCATTCGAGCTGAACAGTGCACGTGTGTACTGCTTCCAGGCCGTCAGCGGCTCTTGATTCACCAGGTAACCCGGCTTCTCCGGAGTCGACTTCAGGAAGTCGAGCCCCAGCTTCAACTCCGCCGGTGTCGGTTCGCGAGCGAAGACATACTCGTACGTCGCCGTGATTCTCTTCGTATCGTCGCTCAGTTTGAACACGCGTTCCGCCAGCTTGCCGGCCTGCGCGTACACAAACTGATTGTTCATGAAGTAGAGCCGCTGCACCGGCACGTTCGTGCTGAAACGCTGCTCCGCGGTAAATGTCGGGTTAGGGAAGTCAAACGCCTGCAGGAACGGGTCGATGCGGAAGCGGCTCACCTTCGCGTAGATCGTGCGCCGCGTATTGTCGGTCGATATATCCTTCGCCGGTCCGCCCATCTTGCTGGTGTCGAGATCGCCCGCCACGAACAGGATCGAATCGCGCAACTGCTCCGCGTCCAGACGCTGCAGCGTGAAGTGCGTATAGAGACGGTTGTCCGGATCCTTCTCATGCTCCTCGGCGGTCTCCTTCGTGCTCTGCTGATACACCGCTGACATCATGATTTCCTTCTGCAGCTTCTTCAGCGACATGCCGTTCTTGTTGAACTCGATCGCCAGGTAGTCCAGCAGCTCCGGGTTCGACGGCGGATCGCCCACCTTGCCGAAGTTGTCCGCCGTGTTCACGATGCCGGTGCCGAAGTGCCACTTCCACACGCGATTCACCCAAACCCGCGATGACAGCGGCGTGGCGAGGATATCGTTCGCAAGCTGCAGACGTCCGCTGCCCTGGGTGTACGGCTTGTCGTCGACCTTATCCAGCACAGTAAGGAAGTGCCGCGGAACGATTGGACCATTCTGATTCGGGTTGCCACGAATGTTGAGCGAAATATCCGTCGGCTGCGCTTTATCCGTCATGCCGTGTACGAACGGATAATCTTCCGGCAGTTCCTTCTTCAGCTTCTGGCTTTCGGTCTGCAGGTCGGCCAGATATCCCTGTTCCGCCTGTCCCAGCCGCCGCTGCAGCCCCCATCCCCGATACGAGAACAGCGCCGGGTCGCCACGTCCCTCGCCCGCCACCTCCGCCGACGTCAAAGACCGCTGGAACAGGTCGGTGTACAGGTTGGCGCGCTCCGGAGTCATCACCTTCAACTCCAGCGTACAGCCCGGGCAGAACTCGTCGTAAGTATCAAACTCGTTCGGCTTTGCGTCCTTCTTGCGCCGCGTCGGAGCGCCCGACTTCGCCTTGATGATCTCGTTCTCCTCTTCGAGCTTCTTCGCTTCCAGCTCAAGATCGATCACCAGATCCTGGAACGTATCGGCCAGGTACTTCGCCTGATCCTGCGTTCCGCCCTGCGCGATCATCATTTGCCATTCCTTCAGATACGGATAGTAGATGGGCTTCTTCGCCAGAAACATCACCCAGCGATCCAGCTGCTCCGGATCGAGCTTGCCGCGCTCGGCCACATCCTCGACCTTGCCCTTCGGCTTGCCCGCAACCTGCCACGCGGCAACCATGTACTCGCTGGTCTTCGCCGCCATTGCCTTCGCGATCAGATCGCCAGCTTCCTTCGAGAAGGTCTGCGACTCCTCGTCGAACTTCTCCGACTTCTCAAAGCGCTCCTTATAGAAGCCGACCTCCGCCTCCGGAACCATGTTGTATTCCTTGTAGGTCGAGCTCGCGAAGACGCCGCCCAGCGCGTAATAGTCCTTCTGCAGGATCGGATCGTACTTGTGATCGTGGCAGCGTGCGCAGGCCACGGTCAGCCCAAGATAGCCGCGAGTCACCGCGTCGATACGCTCGTTGCGCTCGTCCGCGCGTCCCTGCACCGGCTCCGCCTGATCCCAGATCCACGGCGCGGCGCCCAGGAACGAAGTCGCGGTCAGCTCATCCGCCGTCGGCTTCTTCTCCATCAGGTCGCCGGCAATCTGCATCTTCACAAATTTGTCGTAGGGAATATCGTCGTTCACCGCCTTCACGACCCAATCGCGATACAGGTACGCGCCCGACATCGGCATGTAGCCACGCCCGCGCGGATCCAGGCCGCGGATATCGTCGTCTGCGTAACGCGCCACGTCCAGCCAGTGCCGTCCCCAGCGCTCGCCGTAGCGCGGCGAAGCCAGCAGGCGATCGAGCACTTTTTCATACGCGTTCGGATCCCTGTCCTCGACAAACGCCTTCACCTCTTCCTGGGTCGGCGGCAGGCCTGTCAGGTCGAGCGTCGCGCGGCGGATCAGCGTCGGCCGATCTGCCTGAGCGGCAGGCTTGAAGCCCTTCGACTCCATCTTCGCCAGCACGAGTTTGTCGATGTCTGTCTTCGCCCAGCTCGCATCCCTGGGCGTCGGAATCTCCGGCGCCTTCAGCGGCTGGAACGACCACCAGTTGCGCATGTCTTCCGTAATCTTATCGCCATCCAGGTGAGCGATCATGGCAGAACTCTTCGGCCACGGCGCGCCCATGCGCACCCACTCCACCAGCACAGCCTCTTCGTCGTCGGCGATCTTGCCGCCTTTGGGCGGCATCTTGATCTCGCCCGTCTGGTGCACGGCCTGCAGCAGCAGGCTCTTGCTCGGATCGCCGGGCACGATCGCCGGCCCCGAGTCGCCGCCCTTGATCAGCGCCTCGCGCGAGATCATCTGCAATCCGCCGGCCGACCGCGCCTGGTGGCACAGGCCGCAGCGTTCCGCCAGAATGGGACGAACCTTGCTTTCAAAATACTCGTCGCCCGCCGGGCCCTTCGCCTGGTCGGCGGTCAGCGCCGCCAGCACCGGCTTGGCGCTCTCGCCCGCATCCCACACCGCGCCATTCTTGATCCAGGTCGACAGCGCCTCGATATCGCCGTCCGCCAGCTTGTGATTCTTGGGCGGCATCTTCAGATTGCCCGTCTGCAGCACGGCCTTCATCAGCAGGCTCTGCCCCGGATCGCCCGGCACGATCGCCGTTCCGGTATCCCCGCCCTTAATCAGGGCCTCGCGCGAGTCCACCCGCAGGCCGCCGGACTCCTCATCGGTATGGCACTTGTAGCAGTTCTGCGTCAGCACCGGGCGCACATGATCATCGAAGAACTTCACCTGATCCGACACCACGGGAGCCGCAACGGCCTTCGCCTGCGGAGCAGTAGCTTTGCCCTTAGCTTGTTGCGGATTGCCCTGCTGCGGCGCTGCTGCCACCTGTTGCGGAGCTGCCTTCGGAGCTGCTTTGCGCTCAGCTGCATGCACGGAAACGCTCCTGCCCGCGAACCCCATTGTCAGCAGCGTACATGTCCCCAGTATCCCGAAGGAAAGCGTAGATTTCACCATTTTCATACGTCGTCCCCAACTCCAGTTTCAATAGTCGTTTCGTCCAACGCGCCCGGTCCCTTGGAGCAGTCTTCGATCTCTTCCACCAGACGAAGAAACTCCGCGCCGTCGCGCTTCAAACTCATTCCCGTCACGGGCAGCCTCAGGTCCATCGCAACCTTCGCGCCGGCCTGCCCATTTGGTCCCTGCTTCGCCAGTACGATCACCCGAGTGGCCAGAAACAGCGCCTCGGCGGTGTCGTGCGTGACGAAGACCACCGTCGGCTTCGCTTCCAGCCAGATCTCACGCAACATTGTTTGCAGGCTTCTGCGTGTTGACGGATCGAGCGCGCTGAAAGCCTCATCCATCAGTAAAATGGTGGGGTTCATCATCAGCGCCTGCGCGATCGCAACCCGCTGCTGCATGCCTCCCGAAAGCTGATGCGGATACTTGTCCGCGTCCGTCGCATGCAGTCCCATGCGCTCCAGCTGCCGCATAGCTTCCATGCGCGTCCTTCGTTTGAAATCGCGAAACCCTGGCTTCAGCCGCCCCAGAATGTGATAACCGGAGGTCTCTGGCCCCATCATAAGGTTTCCCAGCACAGTGCGGTCGGGGAATAGAGAATACTTCTGCGGCACATAACCGCAAGCCGCACTCACCCGCGAAACCACCTTGCCGCCGATCGAAACCGCGCCTCCCGCCGGCCGCTCCTGCCCCAGGATCATGCGCAGCAGCGTGCTCTTGCCGCACCCGGTCTGCCCCAGCAGCACGACGAACTCGCCTTCGGCGATACCCAGGTCCAGCTTATCCAGAATTGTCTTCGTCCCACTCTTCGTGGGATACGCCACCGACACGCGATCGATATGGATCGCCGTCTTTGCGGCAGGGAACTGCGCTGCTCCAACAGATGCTTCATCGACAGGGCTCAGGACTGAAACCATGGATGCAACCTCCTGTTCAGAACTCGCAGAAACATGTCCACGCAGAACAACAGCACCGCCACCCACAGTACGTAGGGGAGGATCACATCCATTCCCATATGACGCCGCATAATGGCAATGCGGTAGGCCAGCCCATCGCTTGCGGCTATCATCTCTCCGGCGAAAAGGAAAAGCATCATCGGCTTCAGGTTCAGCCGCAGGCTGTTCAGAATCTGCGGCGCGATCTGCTTCAGCGTCACGCGATAGGCCACGTCGAAGTCGTTCGCGCCCAGCGTAAACGCCTTCACCACCTGCTCCCGCGGCACCGCGCGCACCATGCCGATCACATCCAGCATCATCGTCGGCGCCACGCCGATCACGATCAGCGCGATCTTCGACCACTCATCGATGCCAAAGACGATAAACAACACCGGCAGCAGCGACAGCGCAACAATCTTGTCGAAGAACAGGATGAACCGCATGCCGCTCGCGTTGATGTATGGGAACAGCCCGATATGCAGCGCCAGCAGCACCGCCGGCACCAGGCACAGCAGCGCAATGCCGAAGCGTCGCGAGGTCGAAGCCGTGTCTTTCACGATCATTGAGTGACGAAACCGTTCCCACTTCGAAGCCCCATCCGCCGCCACATAATCGTCTTCTTCTGCCGGCTCCAGCACCGACGCATGCACGCCCGCCTTCAACTGCGCCGCGTTCGGCACGATGCGATCCTCGGGATTTTCCACATGCCGCACCCTGGACGTATGAACATACAGCCCCAGGCACACCAGGAAGAAGACATACGACAGCGCCTGCGCCACAACGCGGTTCGGTCTCGCCTGTATGTCAAATGCGCCCAGACTGCTCATAGTCTTTAACTCTCAACTCAAAACTGATAACTCTAAGACCAAGCCCTTTAGCTTCTTACCCCGTGCCCATTCATCGCGCCGTTGCCTCTGGCGACGAGTGGGACCGACCCCACTACAGCTTTCCCTGCATAGCCGCCTGCATATACTCCGCATCGAACCGTAGCCGTACCCGATCCTTCTTACCCTGCACCGACCCATCCGGATAAAGAATCGCCACATCGTCCACCGATTTCACATCCTTGCCCAACAGCCCGTGCGCGTAGCAGAACTGCCTTACCAGGTCCATCTTCTGCTTGATCATCGGGCTGGTCGTGAACTCCGCCGCGGTCTTCGGCGTCTTAAAGAGCGCCGTCGTCTTCAGCTGTTCCTTATAGCTGTCAACCGTATCGCCCGATGCCGCCGCGCTCTGCTTCAGCGCCTCGGCCTGCGCCGGCCCCTGCCCGGTCAGGTTCTGCAGCGTCTCATACCACGCGCCGTTGATCGCCTTCGCGAACTTCTGCCCGCTGCCATCCTTGCGATTCAGTACCTCGGTCCGAACCACCAGCAGGTCCATAATCTCGCCCGGAATCTGCGAGGAATCGAAGATCGACTTCACGCTCTTATCCGTCAGCACCTGCGAGACCAGCGGCTTCCACGTCACCACCGCCTCATTCGACTTGTTATTCAGAAACGCCGGCGCGATATCCGAGTCCGACGTGTTCAGCAGCTTCAGGCTGCCCAACTGCGCCTGGTGCCCGCTCAGCACCAGGCCGCGCTCCAGCAGATACTCGCTCACCGTCTTCTGCACCAGCATCACGCGATGTCCCGCGAGGTTGCTGAAGGTGAGTCCATTGCGCGTCAGCACCGCGTCGTTGCCGTTCGAGTAATCCCCGGTGATGATGACGGTCGACTCCACGCCCGAGGCCGCCGGCATATCCAGCGCCTCCATATTCGTCATCGTGCAGGCGTCGATATTCTTCGCCACGAACGAATCCAGCGAAGCCGCATAGTCGAACCGCTGCACCTTGATCGCGATGCCGTATTTATCCGCCCACTTCTTCAAGATCCCCGACTTCTGCATGTAGAAGTAGGGATTCCAACCCGCGTACACCGACCAGCCGACGGTGAACGTCGGAGTCTGCGCTTTTGCATCGATGCCGATCACCACTGTTAACGCCGCGATCAGCGCTGCAGCCAAAGCCCGCCAAGACTTGCTTGTAGCACGAAGGTTGTAGACTGGGCGTTGCAGAAACTCAAACATGCCCTGATCTTAGGCAATTTTCGCGATTCAGGCGCGCCACATGGACTCTTCCAATTGGAGACATAGGTAAGTCTTATGGACAAATTACCTATGCGCCACATAGAGAATTCAAATCCTCATTCTCCCGCAACGCTCCTTTTGTTCTAGTGGAGGTACCCCATATCTGTGTTGGGACTTCCGGTGGAGCGTCGCGTCACACGACGAAGGACCCGCCCGGCAAACCTTGATCCAGGAAATTCGGAGACAGACATGCCTCTCGCAACACGCGCCACACTCGCTCTCACGCTGCTCGCCAGCTCGACTCTCTACGCCCAAACCCCCGCGGCAGCAC
>CAXTMK010000134.1:0-13385 GCA_964245315.1 uncultured Acidobacteriaceae bacterium
CCGATGGCGGTGGTTCACTGGCGCTATTGTTTTCACTGCAATCGGCGTGGCTCTTTGGAACGGGTACCGAAGTGGCGCTGCTAAAAAAGCAGCTCAAGTCGAGCCGCCGCACATTGCGACGATCAAGACGGCCATAGCGCACCTCGGCTCGATTGGTTATTACATCGAAGCACTCGGCACCGTGACCCCCCTGGCGACTGTAAACCTCTATACCCAGGTGAACGGTCAGGTCATGGCGGTCCATTACAAGGAGGGCCAGATTGTGCATCGTGGCGACGCGCTGATCGATATCGATCCGCGCCCCTACGAAGCGCAGTTGAAGGAGGCACAGGGAACACTCCAGCATGATCGTGGAGAGCTTGACCAGGCTGAAATGGACCTTGCGCGCTATAAAGATGCTTCATCCCAGCAGGCTATTACCCGTCAGAGCTACGAAGACCAGGAAAAGACGGTCGAACAATACAAGGGCACCGTGCTGAACGACATTGGGCAGGTCGAGTATGCGGAGGTTCAGCTTAGTTATTGTCATCTAACCTCTCCCATCAACGGCCGTGTCGGGCTGCGTCTGGTCGACCCCGGCAATACCGTCTTCTCCGGTAGCACGAACGCTATCGTCGTCATCACTCAGTTGCAGCCGATTACCGTGGTCTTCAATGTTGCCGAAGATGATATCGATCAGGTCCGAGGTGAGATTCTGCGGCGCGCTTCTCAGCCCGTCGACGCCTTCGATCGAACGCAGCAAACGAAACTTGCAACCGGCAACCTGCTAACGCTCGACAACCAGATCGACAACTCAACGGGAACAGTCCGTTTCCGCGGTCAGTTCGACAACAAAGACTTGAAGCTTTATCCCAATCAGTTCGTCAACACTCGTCTCCTCGTCAAGACGCTGCAGAAGGTCATCCTGGTGCCAACCGCGGCCGTACAACGCAACGGGACCAAGGCCTTCGTCTATGTTGTCTCTGGCGACACTGTACAGATACGCGCGATCACGGAATTGACGACCGAAAACGATCAGGCGGCTGTGGTTGGCTTGAACCCCGGCGAGATTGTTCCGATTACAGGCTTCGACAAGCTACAGCAAGGCTCTAAGATAACAATCCAATCGGATCAGAGCGCAAGTTCCCGATCCCTTGCGGGAAGCGATCAAGGACCTCAGATCAGGAGTGCTCGGTGAGTCCATCGAGAGTCTTCATCCAGAGGCCTATCGCTACGATCCTCTTCATGGCCGCGATTCTGGTCGTGGGCCTGATCGCGTATACCACTCTGCCCATCTCCGCGCTGCCGGAAGCCGACTACCCCACCATTCAAGTGCAGACGTTTTACCCGGGGGCGAGCCCTGAGGTCATGAGCTCTGCCGTTACTGCGCCGCTGGAACGTCAATTTGGTCAGGTAGCCGGACTCACACAGATGACCTCCACGAGCTCTGACGGCAGCTCGGTGATCGTTCTTCAGTTCTCACTCAACCTCAATATCGACGTGGCGGAGCAGGAGGTGCAAGCTGCAATCAATGTGGCGCAGGGCTACTTGCCGACCGATCTTCCGGTTCCCCCTGTCTACAGCAAATCGAATCCCGCCGACGCCCCGGTTCTCACGCTAGCCCTTACCTCCGAAAGCCTTCCGCTTTCGCAAGTCGAAGATCTCGTTGATTCCCGGCTTGCTCCAAAAATCTCCCAATTGAGCGGAGTCGGTCTCGTTACCATCAGCGGCGGCCAGAAGCCAGCAGTTCGAATCCAGGTCAACCCCGTTGCCCTTTCTTCTTACGGGCTCAACCTGGAGGATGTGCGCACGGCACTCTCAAACACGACCGTCAACTCCGCCAAGGGGAGCTTTGACGGTCCGGCCCAGAACTTCCAGATCAACGCCAATGATCAGATTCTCTCAAGTGCCGGTTATCGAGATGTTCTAGTCGCCTATAAGAATGGCGCGCCCGTCATGTTGAGCGATATCGCCACAATCTCCGATGGTGTCGAGAATAACAAGCTTGCTGCGTGGATGAACCAGACCACAGCGGTCATCGTGAACATTCAGCGCCAGCCAGGAGCCAATACGATTGCAGTCGTCGACTCTGTCGGTAAGCTTCTTCCCAAGCTGAAAAGCAGTCTACCCGCGTCCATAAAGCTCCAGATTTTGAGTGACCGAAGCAATACGATCCGAGCGTCCGTCAAGGATGTCGAATTCGAGTTGATCCTCACCATAGGGCTGGTCATTCTCGTCATCTTTGTCTTTCTCCGCAGCTTTACGGCCACCATTATCCCCGCGGTCGCCGTTCCGCTGTCGCTCGTCGGCAGCTTCACGGTTATGCATCTCTTGGGATACAGCCTCAACAATTTGACCTTGATGGCGTTCACCATCTCGACCGGCTTCGTGGTCGATGACGCCATTGTCATGATCGAGAACATCTCGCGCTATCTCGAACAGGGGATGAGGCCGATGGAAGCGGCTTTAAGAGGAGCTGAACAGATCGGATTCACCATCATTACGCTAACTGTGTCTTTGATTGCAGTGCTCATCCCACTGCTTTTCATGGGGGATGTCGTCGGACGTCTGTTCCGCGAGTTCGCGGTCACCTTGAGCATCACGATCCTGATCTCCGCCGTCGTCTCGCTCACACTCACTCCCATGATGAGCTCGCGCCTGCTACGGCACACTCCCGAAGAAGAGCAGAATCGCTTCTATCGCTGGACTGAAGACCTGTTCAATCGCATCATCGCCGCATACGGGCGCAGCCTTAAATGGGTACTCCAATATGAAATAGTGACGCTGCTTGTGGCCGCGGCGCTTCTCGTTCTGACTGTCTACCAATACCTCGAGATTCCCAAAGGCTTCTTTCCAACGCAGGACACCGGCATACTCCAGGGCATTACCCAAGCCCCAGAATCGATCTCCTTCTCGGCAATGTCGCACAAGCAGCAGCAGTTAAGCGACGTGATCCTGAAGGACTCCGCAGTCGCCAGTCTGTCCTCCTTTATCGGGGCCGACGGCACGAATAGCACTCTGAACAGTGGACGCATTCAAATCAATCTGAAGCCCATAGAGGAGCGCCATATTGCGGCTTCCCAGGTGATCGCTCGGTTACAGAAAAACGTCGATCAGGTTCCAGGCATTCATCTATATTTGCAACCTATTCAGGATCTGACCGTCGATGACCGTGTCAGCCGAACTCAGTATCAGTACACGCTTGAAGATCCCGACCTCACTGAGTTGAACGCCTGGACAGACAAGATGGTGGCTGAGATCCGTAAGCTCCCTCAAGTCACCGATGTCGCGACCGATCAACAGAACAATGGCATCAGCATGAATCTGAAAATCGATCGAGCGACCGCCTCCCGTTTGAACATCACGCCGGACCAGATCGACTCCACTCTGTACGATGCTTTCGGTCAGCGGCAGATCAGCACCCTCTACACCCAGTCGAATCAGTACCACGTCATCCTGGAGACACTGCCCGATTTCCAAAAGAGCCCAGGCGACCTCAAAGGTATCTACCTCCAGGGCAGCAACACTTCCAGTTCCAGTTCGACATCGCAAAGCACCTCCGGTCGCACTTCAACATCGTCCAGCGGGGCCGTCAGCACCCTCACTGCGTCTACGAACTCCGGTCTTTCTGCTTCTACCCCCACTTCGGTCTTGGCCTCGGCTGATCAACCGTCATCGAGTCTCCAAAGTGAGAGCAGCGGGTCAACCAATTCCTCCAGCTCATCCTCCGCGCAAGCGACACCTGTTCCGCTCTCGGCGATCACCAGTTTGAGCACGAGCGCCTCGCCTCTCACGATCGACCATCAAGGCCAGTTTCCTGTAGTGACTATCTCGTTCAACCTCGCCCCTGGATATTCGTTGAGCCAGGCTGTTACCGCAGTAGAGAAGGTCAAAGAACACTTAAAAATGCCCGATAGCGTTGACGGAGGTTTTCAGGGAACGGCCTCCGCGTATCAAGCCATCGGGAGCAACGAGGCTTTCCTCATCCTTGCCGCCCTCATGGCGGTGTACATCGTCCTCGGAATCCTCTACGAGAGCTTTATTCACCCCATTACGATCCTTTCTACCTTGCCTTCAGCCGGCGTGGGCGCGCTCCTCGCCTTGCGGCTTTTTCATCAGGACCTCGATGTGATTGCCATCATCGGCATCATCCTGCTCATTGGCATCGTGAAGAAGAACGGCATCATGATCGTGGATTTTGCGCTCGACGCGGAACGCAATCAAGGCATGAAACCCGAGGAAGCCATCTTTCAGGCATCGCTGTTGCGCTTCCGCCCCATCATGATGACGACGCTGTGCGCGCTCTTCGCGGGCATTCCTCTGGCTTTCGGTACAGGCATCGGTTCCGAACTTCGACGCCCACTTGGTATTGCCATGGTGGGCGGCCTGCTCGTGAGTCAAGTCCTCACTCTCTACACGACACCAGTGATCTATGTGTTCTTCGACCGGCTCGCAATGCGGTTTGTTCGTCATCCCAAGGTTGCGCTAAACAGACCGGCAGGTATGGAACAGCTATGAACTTTACCGCGTTCTTCATCAAGAGGCCGGTCGCCACCACGCTGATGGTCGTCGCGGTCATTATTGCCGGAGCGATGGCATTCACCGCGCTTCCGGTTGCATCGTTGCCCCAGTTCGACTTTGCCACGATCACCGTGGCAAGCCAGTTGCCGGGCGCTAGCCCCGAGGTAATGGCGTCCTCCGTTGCGACCCCGCTGGAACGCCAGTTCGGGCACATTGCCGGCGTTTCACAGATGACCTCTTCGAGCACCCTGGGCACCACTTCGATAACGCTTCAATTTGATTACTCTCGGGATGTTGACGGCGCCGCGCGCGATGTTCAAGCAGCGATCAACGCTGCGCGGACGTATCTACCGACCAACCTACCTTCCAATCCCACTTACAGAAAGGTAAACTCCGCGGTATTTCCGGTGATGGTGCTTATCATGACATCGGACATCCACACGCCGGGTGAGATGTTTGATACGGCATCGTCAGTAGTGCAACAGAAGCTGTCCCAGTTGCAAGGAGTTGGACAGGTGCAAGTCGTAGGCGGGTCTCTACCAGCCGTTCGAGTTGATATCAATCCCCAGCAACTTGCGAGCTATGGACTAGGTCCGCAGGACGTCGCGCAACTTTTATCGGAGCAGAATTCCAACCGCCCGAAGGGCCAGATCAGCAACGAGGTCAGCACTGTCGACATCAGGGCAAATGATCAGATCTCGAAGGCCAAAGATTACGTTCCGCTTGTGCTAAAGGCGAGTGACGGAAGAGTGGTCCAGCTCAGCAACGTGGCCCATGTCTTCGACTCGGTTCAAACCACACGCGCCGCGGGATACGCGAACGGGAAAGAATGCGTCGTCCTGCTCGTCTATCGACTTCCCAATGCGAACGTCATCGATATGGTAGACCGGATCAAGAAGACACTCCCATCGGTCAACGCTTCGATTCCAGCGGGGGACAATCTTAGGGTCGCTATCGATTCAACGACTACTATTCGAGCGTCCGTCTCTGACGTAGAGCGCACGATGATGATCTCCGTGTTCCTCGTGGTTGTCGTTGTTTTTCTCTTTCTCCGTAGTCCGCACGCAACCCTTATTCCTGCTGTCGCAGTAAGTGCATCCATCGTCGGTACCTTCGCTGGGATGTATCTGCTCGGCTATAGCGTCAACAATTTGTCCCTGATGGCGCTGACCGTCTCCACAGGATTTGTCGTGGACGACGCAATCGTCGTGATGGAGAACATCACGCGCTTGATCGAGGAGGGAATGACTCCTTGGGACGCCTCACTGAAGGGAGCACGCGAGGTCAGTTTCACGGTGCTCTCTATGAGCCTCTCCCTCATCGCCGTGTTTGTGCCGCTTCTCTTCATGGGGGGCCTCATCGGCCGCATCTTCCACGAATTTGCAATGACTCTCTGTCTCTCGATCGCAGTGTCGATGTTTATCTCGCTTACCGTGACTCCGATGATGTGCGTGTACCTGCTAAAGCCTGATGCAAGCGAAAAGCATGGACATCTCTACCGGATGAGCGAGCATGCCTTCTCTTCGCTGCTAAGTGTTTATCGCAAGTCGCTCACCTGGACGCTTAAGCATCCGGCCCTCGTCATTCTTAGCTTGGGTGCTACCTTGGCGCTCAATCTACTTCTTGTTGTCTTGGTGCCCAAAGGGCTTTTTCCAACCCAGGACACGGGACTCATCTTTGGCGGCCTCCAAGGCTCCCAGGATGCGTCATTCCCGTCCATGAGGGCTTCTCTGCTCGACGTCCAGCGCGTCATTGGTCAAGACCCCGCGGTCCAGACTATAGCCGGTTTTACTGGAGGCGGGGGTGGTGCGAGCAACAGTGCCTTCGTGTTTCTCTCGCTCAAGCCGCGGGCCGAGCGGGATGCCACCGCTACGGACATCGTGAACAGGCTGAGCCCAAAACTCGCCAAGCTTACCGGAGCCTCGACCTTTATGCAAGCGGCCCAGGATCTTGGAGTCGGGGGACGACAGAGCAACGCGCAGTACCAATATCAACTGTCCGGGGACACTGTTACCGATCTGGGCACCTGGGGTCCGCAGCTCTACAAAGAGATGCTCAAGATGCCGCAGCTTCGAGATGTGACAACCGATCAACAAAACGGCGGCTTGCAAATGTTGCTGAACTACGATCGGCGGACTGCGGCTCGACTCGGCGTTACGCCCCAGCTAATCAACAACTCCCTCTATGACGAGTTCGGCGAAGCCCAGGTGTCCACGATCTACACTTCCTTAAATCAGTACTACGTCGTGATGGAAGCAGCGCCTCAGTTTTATCGTGACCCGGAGACGCTGAGATCTACCTACGTCCATGCATCAGGAAGTAATTCCGTTCCTCTTCGCGCCTTCAGCACGGCCTTGGCTGCGACCTCTCCGCTCAGCGTCAATCACTCGTCCTTCTTTCCTTCTGTGACGATCGCCTTCAACCTCGCCCCTGGCATTTCTCTAGGACAGGCGACCACTGCGATCAACCAAATGCAACAGCGCATTGGTACGCCTATTACAGTGCGTGGCCAGTTCGCTGGGACAGCCGAGGCGTTCCTCTCATCACTTTCCACAGAGCCGATGCTAATCGCGGCTGCATTGCTTTCCATCTTCATCGTGCTCGGGATGCTGTACGAAAGTTTCATCCATCCAATTACGATTCTTACGACGCTTCCTTCGGCAGGGGTCGGAGCGATCCTGGCGCTGTTGGTCTTCCGCAGCGAGCTCGATGTAATTTCCGTCATTGGAATCTTCCTGCTCATAGGCATCGTGAAGAAGAATGCCATTCTCATGATCGACTTTGCCTTGCAAGCAGAGCGTGAACATGGCAAAAGCACCGAGGATTCGATCTTCGAAGCTGCAATGCTGCGTTTTCGTCCGATTCTAATGACGACGTTTGCCGCCTTCTTTGGAGCACTTCCGCTGGCCCTCGGCAGCGGAACAGGCTCGGAACTCCGGCGCCCACTAGGTATAGCCATCTGTGGCGGGCTCATCTTCAGCCAGGTGCTCACTCTTTACACGACTCCGGTGATCTACCTCTACTTCGACCACCTCAGCCAACGATTTAGCCAGAAACGCGAGAGTTCGCTTGCTCAAGTAAATCCCACTCCGGCGGCCTAGGATTCCCATGACAAAGTACAAACAAGTCAACCGATCACGTTCGACGCGAGGCTCGATCAAAGACCCTAATTCCATTCCGTCCCTTTTGAAGCGGTTATTTCAAGAAGTGGCCATGGGTCAAAGCGCGCTGGTGCCTGCTTTCTGCTCTCTTCGGAGTTGCACGCAGAAAAGCTCGTGCCTCGCACAATCGAAAACCACGTTGACTCGCCTTGTGAAGCAAGGCGAATCTCTTTTCAGCGCAGGGCAGCGTCGAACAGAGGCAACAAGGATTATCGAATGGCGATGGTTCCGTTCGGCGGCAACCATCGTTTTAATGGTTTGCTTGATTTCACTGGAGGGATGCCAGGTCGGTCCGCACTATGTGCCGCCATCCATGCAGGCACCACCAGCCTTCAAAGAGGTGGCACCACAACAATCCTCCGATGGCACCATCTGGACGGCAGCTACGCCGCAAGATTCGACACTACGTGGCAAATGGTGGGAGCTCTATCAGGAGCCTGAGCTCAACGCTCTTGAGGAAAAACTCAATATCTCGAATCAGAATGTCGCCCAATCCTTCCAGAACTTCATGGCAGCGCGTGCTCAGGTCAAGCAGGCCCGCGCCTCCTACTATCCAACGATATCCGTCGGTCCGTCCTACACAAGGGGGCGAACCGCGTCCGGTGCCTCGGGGGCGGTGCCGGCAGGTTCCAACACACCCAACCCCAACAGCAATACCTTCGACCTACCGTTTGACGTTTCTTGGGAGCCGGATGTCTGGGGAAAGATTCGCAACACCGTTCGTCAGTATGCGAACGCTGCTCAAGTGAGCGCTGCGGACTTGGCGAACGAGCGTTTGAGCGAGCAAGCGAATCTGGCGGAGTATTACTTTGAGCTGCGGGGCCAGGATGCATTGATCGACCTCTATGAGAAGACGGAAGTCGCCTATCAGAAGAACCTTGAGCTCACCCAGATCCGCAGCAAGACAGGGGTCGATACCGAACAGTCGGTGGCCCAGGCGGAGCTTAGCCTTCGCTCCGCGATTGCCTCGACGATCAGTCTTCGAATCGCTCGCGCGCAATACGAACATGCAATTGCGTTGCTTGTTGGAGAACCTGCATCGTCCTTCTCCATGCCCACTAGAGGCTTGGTTACCAAGGTGCCCCCGATCCCCATCGGAGTACCTTCCCTGATTCTCCAGCGGCGCCCAGACATCGCTGCGGCCGAACGAACCATGGCGGAGGCAAACGCCCTCATCGGGGTGGAGAAAGCGGCCTACTATCCCAGCTTCAACATCGGCGGCGATCTCGGTTTACAGAGCAACAAGATCGGTAGTCTGTTTAATTGGCCGAGCCGTTACTTCTCTGTGGGACCGTCCGCATCCGAGACTCTCTTCGACGGCGGTCTGAGACGTGGCCTGTTGAATCAGTACAAGGCGCAATACGAGGCCGACGCTGCGGCCTATCGTGAGGCGGTGCTCACCGCGTTCCAGCAAGTTGAAGACTATCTCGCTTCCGATCGTTGGCTGGACAAGCAACGGGAACAGCAACAGGATGTGATCGATGCCGCGCAGCGCTACTACGACCTCGCCGACGTTCGTTACAGGACCGGTGTCGACACTTATCTCAATGTTTTCACCGCAGAGGCATCTCTTCTTGGCGACCAGCAAACTGCGATCACTCTTCATGTTCAGGAGATGACAAGCAGCGTTCAGTTGATCGAGGCCCTTGGCGGCGGTTGGGATGCCTCGCAGCTTCCCACGGAACGGGCGGTCGCAGCTAAGTAGCTTATCGAGTAGATGAAAGAAGTTTGAAGTTCCGTTCGTTCTAAAGGAGAAATATGAACCTGAAGGTTTTCGCGATCTCACTCGCAACAGCAACGCTCTGCGCTAGTTCCTCTCACGCTGTTGCCCAAGGTATAGTTACAGGGCAAGTTGCGCAGTCGAGCTCCGCACAAAGTACTCGGAAGGACGAACTCGTCAGGACGGCCGCATTGGAGGACCTACCGGACGCACCAGATTTTGTTGAGGCTCAGAACACAAGCCCTCCGAAAGATGCGTCTCAAGCTCCTCCTTTCGCTCCGACTACGCCGCCCGTGGGCCCGGTGCCTCCATGGATGACCAAGACGCGGCTGACACTGAGCGACAAGTTCACAGTCTATACACACCAGACATTCGGGCCACCCGCGGTGGTGTTTCCAGCTCTCGGGGCCGGCATCCGTATGGCAAACCCACCGAAACACTATCCCCGCGATTGGACCGACGGAGGCGGCGCTTTCGGAAGGCTGTACGGTAATGCTCTCGCGACACAGACCTCAAAGCGAACTGCTGAGTTTCTCACAGAGGCAGCCTTCCATGAAGACCCGCGGTATCTGCCGGCTGCACCCGGTTCAAATGTAGGCGTTAGAATTTTTCACGCCCTCTCCTACACCTTTGTCGACAGAACCGACTCCGGCAGTCGCACGATCGCGTTTTCAAACTTCGCAGGCGCAGCTGCCGGAGGCTTTGTCGGTATGAGTTATCTACCAAATGGATTCAACGATACTACGCACGCAGAACAACGCGCCCTGACAGAATTCATGACCATCGGAATCGCGAATATAGCGGGCGAGTTTGCGCCTCAATTAGCTCCCATCGTTCGTAAGCTGCACATCCCGCAAATCATACCTGCTTGGTGGGTGCCGGAGAAGCGATACCATCCCTGATCCAGCCGTGTGCGAATCATGTCAGAGTCATGAAGGCCGGATTGAGGGTCTGGTCTTCTACGGCGCACCATGCAACACGAGGAGAACGTCGAATTTGTTCAGCCCATTTACTTAGAGGATGAGATGAGAATCTATCAATTGCGCATTTACCACTTGAGAACAGGTTCCGCGACTGAAGCCTATGGGGAAATTTGGACGGAGCATGTCAACACTCTACGGGAGTACGGGATCGAAACGCATGGTCTCTTTACATCGCCGTCGAAGCATAATGCGATCATTGCTCTTGTCAGCTTTTCCGAAAAAACAGCTCCTCACACCACGGCTATACTAGATGAAATCTGCTCCGTTCCCGCTACCAGGCTAAGTGGCTTTGATCAGTGGCAGATCATTCGTGGAGACGACTTACTGCTCCGACCCCTACCCGCTTCACCGCTTCAGTAACCCTGATAAGATATTCGATTTTCATATCGAGCGTGGGCCGCAGCAAGCCGCAGCATTCCACGTTGACGGGCATTCTGTATTGGAACGATCGCTAGTCACGGTGGCATAAGAGGCTTCCGACAATCTGCTCTTGAGAATATCCTTCAAGTCTTACTAGAGAAACTGCGAAGGCTTAGGAGAGTCGTCGGTCGGCAGGTTGGTGCGAGCCTTGATCATCCATTCGCCGTTCCTTCTGACAAGCTGCTTCACGCTACTGCGATCATTCGCGCGTGGCCTTCCACTCCGCCCCTTAGACGGCGGAATCAAAATGACGCCCTGTTCGTGATCAGCTTGATCCTGAGAACCAGATCGCTGGAAAATCGCTTTCGAACTTTGACGACGAGGTTGGGCGAGAGGTGAAGCGATTCACCTCTCGACAAGACATCTGGATACGAGCCTAGTGCGCGTTATTTCCAGCAAACATGGTATTTCCGTTAGCGGATTGTTCGGGGATCGGCTGAATGACATCCCAGTGTTCAACGATTTTCCCGTCTGCTACCCGGAAGATATCAATGATCGCTTGTCCTCTATCTTGGGGACCCGTCGTGAACTTGGAATGCACGACGACCAGATCTCCCTCAGAGATCACCCTGACCATGTCCAAGGCTGCAGTTGGATGGGTCTGAAAGAAGGCTGCGAAGTAATTCACGAAGGGTGCACTTCCATTCGGCACGAGCGGGTTGTGCTGAATGTACGTGGCACCGATGTAGCGCTGCGCAGCCTCTGCAGGTTTGTGTGCATTGAAGGCGAGATTGTAGAAATCGAGAACAAGCCGCTCGTTGGCGTTCTTGGGAACGGCTTGCGCCTGCATGTCCAGCCGCAAAGCAGCAACAGTGCAGAACAACAGCAACACGGACAGATACTTTTTCATGATGGCTCCTCTTTGGTGCGGCTCGCTGGACAAACTTCTCCAAATGATTGTGGGGTTGTGAGCAGGACAGTTCGCCTCTCGAGTTGATGAAGACTCCAGCTGATGCCACCCGGAGCTGTTCCTAGATGGACAAGCGGACCCAGGCGACCCTGCCTAGATCGCACAACCGTTGGGCCCGCAGCCGACTTCAAGCTGCGACGGCGCGGGCGGCCTGAGCTTCATGCTCTTCAGGGCACTCTGCCAGGCCTCCGGTCTGCCCAGGAAGGGGGTGTGATCAAGCCGTTCCAAGTGACCTTCGCGCTCGATGACGAACGTTGGATAGCCTCTGGCGCCGACAGCACTCAGGAGATCGCGGCTTTCCGCAAAGTGGGCGTTCACCGCTTCTCCACGGAGGCTTTGCAGGGCCTCTAAAAAGGGACCGCGGTCCAATCCAAGTTCACCTGCAAGATCGCTCAAAACACCGGCATCGGCAATCCGCAGTCCTTCGACGTAGTGCGCCTCATACAAGCGTGCGAGCATATCCAGGCCAGCTTCTTGGACCTGCTCCGCCGCCAGAACAGCTGCGGTGGGCGGCTCCGAGTCGAGCCACGCAGTATGATCTGTGAGCAGGCCGTTCAGGTACGCCTGGCCGAACTGTTGCCCCGTCGCCTGCGTGATCTGACGATCATGGGGAGCGACATACTCCCGCCAGGCCGGAGTGATCTGCTGCCGGCGTACTCCGGTCATCATGCCGCCGCCATGAAGCTCGATCGACGCGACCTCCCGTGCGGCTTTTACTAAAGGTGCGACGGCGTAGCACCAGCCGCACAGCGGATCGTAGATGTAGTGCAAGCGTGTACCTGTCATAGTTTCCTCCATCGTCAAGCTTTTATCTGTGCGGAGACTTACCGCGAGAGCGCTGCGGCAACGGACTCCTGCAGGGGTGTCGTGGCGCGGCCGATCAACCTGCTGAGGTCATGCAAACTGGTAAAGAGCTCTCCGCGGCTTGCTCCTGCATCGGCGTCTGCAATGGCGTTGGCCAGTCCTTCCGGAAGGCCGAAGCCGGCGAGAGCCTTGGCATACTCCTCCTGCGACAGATCCTTGTAGATCACCGGCTTGTTCGTCTGCCGAGCTACTTCGGCGGCAAGCTCCGAGAGAGTGTAGGGTTCGTCGCCACCTAGTTCGTACACCTTGTTCACGTGGCCTTTGCCGGTCAGCACAGCGACGGCGGCGGCGGCGTAGTCCGCACGCATTGCTGTGGCGAAGCGACCATCCTTGGCCGCACCCAGAACAGCGCCATGTTCCACCGCAGCCGCCAGCGAGCCCGTGTGGTTCTCCGTGTACCAACCATTCCGAAGGAAGGTGAACGGCACACCGGACGCACGAATATAGGCCTCGGTCGGCTGATGTTCCTTCGCCAAGAGGAGCGTTGAGGTGTCAGCGTTGAGGATGCTGGTGTAAGCAAGCAGCTTTACGCCAGCTGCGCGCGCTGCGTCGGTGACTGCCTGGTGCTGCGGCACACGATGGCCGACCTCGCTCGAAGAGACGAGCAGTACCTTTTCCACACCATTGAAGGCTGCAGCGAGACTCTCAGGCTGGGAGTAGTCCGCCTGCCGCACTTGCACTCCCTTTTCCGCAAGAGCCTGCGCCTTCTGCGGATCGCGCACAACGGCGACGATCTGGTCTGCTGGTACCTTCTCCAACAATTGTTCGACGATAAGCTTTCCGAGCTGCCCTGTTGCCCCTGTCACTGCGATCATGTCCTCACTCCT
>CAXTMK010000135.1:0-13198 GCA_964245315.1 uncultured Acidobacteriaceae bacterium
CTGCCGCAGTTCGCCGCTGCCCTTGTCCATGGACTCGGCCGATGTTTAGATCGTCCCGCGCGTGCTCTCGTACACGTTGTTGTACAGGATCACCGAGCGTTCGTGGCCCATGCGGTTCGAGTAGGCGAAGACGTTTTCATCGACGGCCCCGTGCTCGTTCCAGAAGTCGTACATCGTAAAGTTGTAGCTCTCGGCAAAGATGCGCCGGTTCATCAGCAGCGGCGCAATCTCGCGCTGGTGCCGCTCGACCAGCCACTCCGTGGGCCGCTCGTCCATCTTGGCCTGCTTGAACTCCATGCCATAGCGCTCGCCGTAGCCTTCGATCTGGCCGTGCGCGAACATCGGCAGGCCGGGCAGCGTCGCCAGCAGCGTAGCGACGCCGAAGTACTTGTCTCCATCGCCAAACTGGTCGATCGCCGTGCGCTCGTCCGGATTGCTCATGAAGTTGACATAGCGCTTCAGAATATCCGGGTCGAACTCGATCGTCTTCTTCAGGTAACTGCGATACTTCGCGTTCTCCTCATCGCGCAGCATGTTCATGAACGCCGAGTTGTACACGCGATGCATGCCCAGCGTGCGCACGAAATAGCCTTCCAGCAGCCAGAACGCCTCGGCCAGCAGCAGCGTTCCGGGCACCTCGACCGCCACGCGATCGACCACCTCGCGCCAGAACTCGTGCGGCATAATCGCGTCGAACTCCTCCTGCGACATGGCGTTCTCAGCCCGCGAAGGGATCGACCCGCCCGCGCCCGGCAGGGGAAACCAAAGCCGCTGCACATGCCGCTTCGCCAGCACCATCGCGGCGTCAAAACGGATAATCGGGAACAGCCGCGCAACGTGCAGAATGGTCTGGATCACGTATTCGCGCACCGCTGCCTGAGAATAATCAAGCTGCGCCGTGTCGTTCCACGCAAAGGTAGTTCCATCGTTGCCGTGGTACATGTAGCGGGTCTTGCCGTCGGCATGATGACGCAGCCGGAACGCCACGGCGGCATCGGTCTGGTCGTAGTAATGATCTTCGATCTTGATCTCGACGCGACTATCGTTCGAGAGGTCCGGACCGTTGAACGTATACGCCGGAAACGGGCTATCCCAGCGATAGATAAACATATCCGGCCGCTCGATCACCCAGTCCGAATCGATGCCCATGTGGTTCGGCACCATGTCGCTGGCCAGCCGCAGCCCAGCCGCCGCGGCGCGATGCTTTAGATGTTCATAGCCTTGATTGCCGCCCAGATCCTCGGCGATCTGGTAACCCTTCAGCGAGTACGCCGACGCCACCGCATCCGTGTGCCCGCGCAGCCGCTTGATGGTGCGCGACGCCGTGCTGCGCTCCCACAGGCCGATGAGCCACAGCGCCGTCACGCCGCGGTCGGCCATCAGCCGCAGCTCTTCGTCGGGAATCTGATCGAGGCGATGGATGTGCCGCAGATACTTCTTCGAAAGCTGTTCGAGCCACACATACGTGCTCTTGGCCATCAGCACGACGTTCGGCATCCAGGCCTGGTCTACGCTGAAGGCCTCGTACTCCACCAGCGGCGCCTGGTAGTCGGTGGCGTAGCGGCGATGGCGCACGCCATCCGGGCCGATCACGAAGTCCTGATCGAAGCCGACGTACTCGTCGCCCACGAACCCTTCGCCGCCGAAGCCCGGCGCGCCATGACGGAACTGATCCGGTGCAGCCGGATTGAAGCGCATCCAGATGGCGATGTCTTCCTCGCGTACAACGTCGATGGCCAGCAGAACGCGCTTCAGGTCTTCGCCCAGATGCTGCGTCCAGTGCTCGCGTATGAAGTCAAGCTGGCCGGTCAGCGAATCCGGCGAAGCGAGCATCGGCGCGCGCAAGGCATCGAGCAGCGTGCCGATCTCCGGCGCGAGCGGCGGCCGCGTGCTGAAGTATGTCGGGAAAGCTTCTGTAACGCTCTGGTAGATCGTCGCCTGCTTCAGCGGCTGATCTTCGAACAGCTCGCGATACGGCTTGAACGCAGGGTTGATGTTGGCGATCCAAAGCAGCAGCAATTCTTCCAGCGCAGCCTCGCGGTTCGAAAGTCCTTCGGTCCTGCCCTTCAACCATTTCGCCGCGGTCAGTTTGCCCTGGTAGACGGCGACGTTCGGAAACTGCTCCGCAAACGTAAGCAGCAGCTTGTCGAGCGCGGCAGGCTCGGCCTGTTTCGCGAACCACTGCACCGCCTCCGACAGGACATTGGGGTCTACATCCGTGCGATAGCGCGCCACCAGCGCATGATTCAACTCGTCGATCAGCCCCATCGCAAACAGCGCGCCGCCGTTCACAATTCCGGCCGGATCCGCGTCCGCGCCGCGAGCCTCGTTCATCTTTTGCGCCAGCTTACGGCTCGCCGCCACGTTGGCGAAGACGACATTGCCCGTGTAGCTGAACAGCAGCTCGTCCAGGCCGAGCCTGTCGCGAACCGCGCGGGAGATATGAAATTCCATGCAGAATGCCCCTCGAAATCGTCCTAATCACTACCTTCAGATGCACGTCCGCCGTGCGACGAAGCAGGCCGCCGAATACCGCGCAATGCTACTTCGGATGACACCTGTATAGTATCTCGCCCGTCAGGCGGGCTGCGGCTACCGCAACTGGAAGATCTTCTCCATTACCTTCCACTTCCCGCTCGGGTCGTCGGCCGCGTTCACGTCCTGAAACCTCGCCGTCAGCGCCTCCCACTCCTGCACCGCCGGGTTGGCGCCGTCCATGCAAGCCTTGCGCTCGAAGCTGAAGCTGTCCTCCGTATCCATGATCATGAACAGGTGCCCATCCAGCTCGTAGATCTGCATGTCGGTCACGCCGGCGTCGCGGATGCTCTTATGAATCGCCGGCCGGCCCTCTTTGTGGTGCTCGATATACTCCGCGATCAACGCCGCGTCGTTGCGCAGATTCAGCGTCAGGCAATACCGCTTCATGGCTCCCTCTTCCACTCTTAACTGATAACTGCCAGCTCGTAGCTCTCAGACCAAAGCCTTTGTTTCGGCTCGTGCCCGTCAAGTTAGACTAACTGCATGGCCTCTTCCGCGCTCAAGCCCTTCGCCAACGAACCCTTCCTCGACTTCACCGCCCCCGGCATCAAGCGCCTCCAACAGGCCGCGCTGGCAGCCGTCCAGGGCGAACTGGGCCGCGAGTATGACCTCGTCATCGGCGGCCATCGCATCCGAACCTCCGACAAGATAAACTCCGTCAATCCGGCGCGTCCAGCGCAGGTCGTCGGCATCCATCAGGCCGCCGGCCCTGAGCACGCGCAGCCCGCTATCGAGGCCGCGCAGACCGCATTCGCCACCTGGAGCACAACCCCCGTCCAGACGCGGGTGGACTTCCTGCTGCGCGCCGCCGCGCTCATCCGCGAGCGCAAATTCACGTTCAACGCCTGGCTCACCTTCGAGGCCGGCAAGAACTGGGCCGAGGCCGACGCCGACACTGCCGAATGCATCGACTTCCTGGAGTTCTACGCGCGCGAAGCCCTCAGGCTCGACGCCGCCACCACGCCCATCCAACTGCCCGGCGAACGGAACCTGATGCGCTACATCCCGCTCGGCGTCGGCGCGGTCATCCCGCCGTGGAACTTTCCCTTCGCCATCATGGCCGGCATGACCGCCGCCGCCATCGTAACCGGCAACACTGTCATCCTGAAGCCGTCGGTCGATGCTCCCACCATTGCGGCGATGTTCTTCGCGCTGCTCGAAGAGATCGGGCTACCAGATGGCGTCGTGAACTTCTGCCCCGGCGAGGGTCCTGGCTTTGGCGCGGCCGTGGTGGCGCATCCGCACACGCGCTTCATCGCCTTCACCGGAAGCAAGAAAGTCGGCCTCGAAATTCACGAATCCGCCGCCAAGACCCAGCCCGGACAGCGTTTCATCAAGCGCACCATACTCGAAATGGGCGGCAAGGACGCCATCATCGTCGACTCCGCCTGCGACCTCGCGATGGCCGTCGATGGCGTGGTCGCAAGCGCATTCGGATTCAACGGACAGAAGTGCAGCGCCTGCTCGCGCGCCATCGTCGACGCCTCCGTCTACGACGCCTTCGTCGATCAGCTTATCGAGAAAGTCGAAGCCATCCAGCAGGGCGATCCCGCCGAAAACCTCTACGCCGGCCCGGTCATCAGCCCCGTCGCGATGAAGCGCGTGCTCGACTACATCGAGGTCGGCAGGTCCGAAGCCCGCCTGGTCACCGGCGGCGAGAAGGTCGAGTTGCACGGCGGCTACTACATTCAGCCGACGGTCTTCGTCGATGTGCCTGCCAACGCCCGCATTGCGATGGAAGAGATCTTCGGCCCCGTGCTCGCCGTCGTCAAATCGAACAGCTTCGACGAGTCGCTCGCCATAGCCAATTCGACAGAATACGGCCTCACCGGCGCCGTCTACAGCAGCGACCGCGCCCTGCTCGACCGCGCCCGCGACGAGTTCCACGTCGGCAACCTCTACTTCAACCGCAAATGCACCGGCGCGATGGTCGGCGCGCACCCCTTCGGCGGCTTCAATATGAGCGGCACCGACTCCAAAGCCGGCGGCCCGGACTACCTGCTGCTCTTTACGCAAGCGAAGTCCATCGCCGAGAAACTGGGCCACGCCAGCCCCGCCGCCGAACGCCAGGAGTCCGGACCAGGGCTTTAGCCAAAAACAAAGCCTACGGGATCAAAGTGAAAATAGGAAAGAAACGGATAAGCCGGAGCGCGACTCTAACGCTAAGAGCAGCGGTCGATAACACCTGTGTTTCGCTTTGCTTGTTCTTTTCCCGTTTTTCCCTCTTTCCCCATTACGTATTGCTTTCGCGTAAAGCACTCTTCCTCGTCTGAATCAACGTCCCTGCCTTCTGCGCCGCCTCCGCCAGCAGGCGATGGTGCAGCGTAAACAGCGCCAGTTCCAACGTGTCCGAAACCTCGATCTTGTCGCACATTATGCGCAGGCTGTCGCCCCACCATCAGCCCGCTGACTGCGCTGGAGAACTCTCGCCCTCGGCCGGAGAAAGATGCTGCACAAACGCGTATAGCACCTCGGGCCCAGTTCCCGTACAGCCCTCGCCGGGACTTCCCTGCCCCTTCATCCACTCTGCGAGGAAGACCAGCGGAATCCACCCGCGCTGGTTGCGTTCGATTCTCGAACCCATGCGGAAGAGCGCGTCCGAAGACCTGATGGGGATATCGATCCGCTTCACCTTTTCTTTGACCGGCGGCCCGCAGAACTCGGGAGGCGAGATGACGACATATTCCCGGCAGATGAGCGGGCGGATCGGATGGATGCCGCAGGACTCGTTCTCCAAAAACGGGCAGTCGATGCCGGCCCGCTTGTACTCCAGCATGAAGCGTTCGCTCTCCTCAGCGGTCTGGGTCCAATACGTCGAACCCATCTGCGCCAACAGCCCGCTCTCGCGCAGCCGCTGCACCGCGACGCTGAAGCGCGCGAGCAACTCCTGCTGCCGTTCCACCGGCAGCGAGCGCATCCACGCCGCCAGCGCCTCGGCCTCGAACAGATTGACGGGAACCGGCTGCCGGCAGCAGGCGGCGCAGCCCATCCGGCAGGAGATGGGAGTTCCAGCCGCCTCGAACATCTCCGCGACACCAGACATGATGCTGTCCGTCAGTTGCCGCAGGACTGGAAGCAGCTGCGTCGGAGTGGTCTTGCCTGCGGGAACCTGCGCGGATGCGTTCATCTTGAACTCGCCCGTGCCGAGCGAAAACCTGACCTGCGTGGTCTCGATATGGAGGTGCTGAGGATTGTCGCTCATCTGTTTTCCAATCCTCTCCAAACTACGCGGGGATGACATGGCCCGCAAGCGGAAACACTCCCATCCTCCGGAATTCAGCTCCTGCTTTGCCCTACGCGCTCTTCCTCATCTGAATCAGCGTCCCCGCCTTATGCGCCGCTTCCGCCAGCAGCCGATGGTGCAGCGTAAACAGCGCCAGCTCCAGCCGGTCGCTCACCCCGGTTTTGTCATAAATGCTCCGCAGATAGTTCTTGATCACCTGCTCCTTCGTCCCCAGCTGCGTCGCGATCTCCTTGTTCTTGCAGCCCTGTACGATCAGCGCCACGATCTGCATCTCCTTCGGCGTCAGCCGGTCGCGCACCCGAGCGCCCACGGCATCCGGCTCCGGCAGCACGCGCTCGGTCGCACCCTCCGGCAGCTTCTGGCCGCGAGCCACGCGCCGAATACAGTCGATCAGCGCCGGCCCGGTGATGCTGCGGCCTACGATCCCGCCCAGCGCGGCCGCGACGCCATCCGGAATCTCTTCATTCTTCTCAGCGATCAAAATTCCATGACTCCCTGCCCGTTTCAGCTCGGCGATCACCTCGGCCAGGTCCATCTTTAGTCCGCTCGAAAACACCGCAATCGACGCCTGAAAGCTGCGGATCGTCGGAATCAGCCGTGACGAATCTTCGCACTGCGCGATGATGCGCATGTCTTCTTCGAGCGCGAGCATGCGCGCTGTGCCGGCGCGAAAGATCGTTTGATCGTCGGCCAAAATGATTCGGTGCATTTGGGGTCCGCCTCCTCTGCAGGACCAGCTTCGTCCGCAGTTCCCTCATCGGCGCACACCAGCGCCGACACCTCTCTGTCTCCAATTTGTACAGCATCCAATCGCGTTTTCCCGCACCGTATTCGCGCTGCAATCATCCAATATCCGCGGTGTCTTGTTAGATTGGTTGCATGGCAAAACCTATTATCCTAGCTGTAGACGACGACGTAAGCGTGCTCGAAGCAGTCGTCCAGGATCTACGCCGCAACTACGGCCAGAAATATCGCATCCTGCGCGCCGCCTCCGGACAGGCTGCGCTCGACGTCTGCAGGCAGCTCAAGGAGCGCAATGAAGTCCTTGCGCTCTTCGTCTCGGACCAGCGCATGCCCGGCATGACCGGCGTCGACTTCCTCGAACAAGCCATCCCGCTCTTTCCCGACGCCAAGCGCGTCCTTCTGACCGCCTACGCCGACACCGAGGCTGCCATCCGCGCCATCAACTCCGCGCGCATTCATTACTACCTCAACAAGCCGTGGGATCCCCCGGAAGAGAAGCTCTACCCGGTGCTCGACGACCTGCTCGCGCAGTGGAACGACGGCCACAAGCCGCCTTACGACGGCTTGCAGCTCGTCAGCGCGCGCTGGGGCTCCGGCGATCACGAGATTCGCAACTTTCTCTCACGCAACCTCGTTCCCTTCAAGTGGCTGGATCCCGACAAGGACTCCACCTGCCTCAAGACGCTCTGCGATATGGGCATCGACGACGGCAAGCTCCCGGTTGTCCTTTTTCCTGACGGCACCCACCTCGTGCAGCCCACCATCACCGAACTCGCCTCGCGCGTCTCCGGCCTCAGCACCAGAGCCACGCAGGACCATTACGACGTAGTCGTCGTCGGGGCCGGTCCCGCGGGCCTCGCCGCGGGCGTCTATGGCGGTTCCGAGGGTCTGCGTGTGCTCATCGTCGACTCCTTTGCACCCGGCGGTCAGGCCGGTTCCTCCTCCAAGATCGAGAACTACCTCGGCTTCTCGCAGGGCGTCACTGGCGAAGAACTCGCCAAGCAGGCGTTCATTCAGGCCCGCGGCTTCGGCGCTGAATTCCTTACGCAGCGGGTTTCGGACATCCGCACCGAAAACGGCTACCACATCGTCGTTCTCGCCGACGGACACGAGATATCCTGCCCCGTTTGTCTCATCGCTACCGGCGTCGAATACCTGCGGCTCTCCATCCCCGGAGAAGAGCGATTCTTCGGCGCGGGTCTCTTCTACGGGGCCGCGCTCACCGAAGGCACCTCCTGCGCCGATCAGGAAGTATATATCGTCGGCGGAGCTAATTCGGCAGGTCAGGCCGCCATGTACTTCTCAAGAAAATCCGCGACGGTCCGCATGTTGGTTCGCGGCCCTTCCCTCGAGCGCAGCATGTCGAAGTACCTCATAGACCAGATCGGCGCCACGCCCAACATTGTCGTCGAAACCGGCACCGAGTTGCTCGCGCTCGAAGGCGAAGCGCATCTCTCCTGCCTCCGCCTCTCCACGCCGGACGGCGAGATCAAACGCGCCGCCGGGTCCGTCTTCGTGTTCATCGGCGCGGCGCCCAAGACCGCATGGCTGCCTGCGACGATCGCCCGCGACGCCAAGGGCTTCGTGCTAGCCGGGCCGGACCTGAAGTCTCACGCAAAAGACGCATGGAAGCTCGACCGTGATCCGTATCTACTGGAGACCAGCGTACCCGGCATCTTCGTCGCCGGCGACGTGCGTTTCGGCTCCGTCAAACGTTGTGCCTCGGCTGTCGGCGAGGGCTCCATCGCAATCCAGTTCGTACACCAATATCTGGCCACACTCTAATGACACCCACCATCACCCGCGAACCCATCACCACCGCGCTCAGCCCAAAAACTCTCGCCGCACTGCGCACCGTTCCCATCCTCCAGTCGCTCGACGACGTCACCATCCACTGCCTCGATGGCGCGAGCGAGAAGTGGATAGAAACCGGCGCGTTCCTCGTCGAGCAGGGCACGTTCGCGCATGAGTTCTGGATTCTGCTCGAAGGCTCCATCCACATCTCCTACCCAACCATCGATGGCGAAGAGAAGATCGCCTATACCATGACGCCGGGCGCATCGTTCGGCGAGGTTCCGTTGCTGGCCAGCATTCCCGCGCCTTCCAATCTGCGCGCGGCGGAGCCCTGCCACCTGGTGATGCTGTCCGAGGATCTCTTCTGGAAGGTCATGACCGACTGCCCCGGAGTGCGCAAGGCCGTACTCGGAAACATGGCGATGCGCCTGGCCAAGCAGCAGCAGGCGACCTTTCAGCAGGAGAAGATGGCCGCGCTGGGCACGCTCGCCGCCGGCCTGATGCACGAGCTCAACAACCCCGGCACCGCAGCCCGCCGCGCCTCCACGCAACTGCGCGACAATCTTACCCGCATGCATCGTCTCTCCGCCAAGTGGTCGCGCACGCAGCTGTCGGAAGAGCAGAAGAAGTGCGTCTACGAGTTGCAGGATTTCGCGCTCTGCGCCAAGCCCGCCATCACGATGAGTTCGCTCGAACAGTCGGACGCGGAAGAGGCGCTCGCCGAATGGATGGAATCCGCCGAGATCGAAGATGCGTGGCGGCTCGCGCCCGCTCTGGTCTCCGTTGGAATGGACTCCGCGCGTCTCGACTGCGCGCGCCACACCTTCCCTGCGTCCATCTTCTCCGACGCTGTCAACTGGCTCGAAGCGCTCGTCTCCAGCATGCAGCTGGTCGGTACCATCGAAGAGAGCATCGGGCGAGTCACTGAATTGGTTGCCGCGGTAAAGAGCTACGCCTACGAAGGCCGCGGCCAGAAGCAGTCGATCGACGTCAACCGCAGCATCCTCGCCACGCTCATCATCGTAGGGCACAAGCTGCGTGAGAAGCAGATCACCATCGAGAAGGAGCTATCGCGCGACCTGCCGCAGCTTCAGACCGATTGCCAGGGTCTGAACCAGATCTGGACCAACCTGCTCGACAACGCCATCGACGCGGCCCCGCCCGGCGGCAAGGTTCGCCTGAAGACATGGGCCGAGGAGATCAACGGCCAGCAAAACCTCGTCATCATGGTCGCCGACAACGGCGGCGGCATACCCATCGAAAACCAGCAGCGCATCTTCGACGCCTTCTACACCACCAAGCCCTACGGAGTCGGCACCGGCCTCGGCCTGGGCATCGTACACCGCATCGTGGAGCAGTTCGGCGGCACCATCCGCTTCAGTTCCACGCCCGGTGAGACCGAGTTCGTGGTCCACCTTCCCAACCGCCCCGTATAGTCGATTTATGATGGAGGTATGCAGAACTCCACGCCTCTGACCCCATTCCACATCGCCTTTCCGGTCGACAATCTCGACGCCGCGCGCAGCTTTTACGGAGGCATCCTCGGCTGCCCCGAAGGCCGCTCCAGCGAACAATGGATCGACTTCAACTTCTTCGGCCACCAGATCGTCGCGCACTTGAAGCCCCGCACCGACGCGTCCGCCGCGCATCACAATCCCGTCGACGGCCACGATGTGCCCGTGCCTCACTTCGGCGTCGTCCTGACCATGGACCGCTGGGAAGCGCTCGCTGAAAAGCTGAAGACGGAAGGAATCCAGTTTGTGATCGAGCCTTACATCCGCTTCAGGGGTCAGGTCGGCGAGCAGGCGACGATGTTCTTCTACGATCCCGCCGGCAACGCACTCGAATTCAAAGCCTTTGCCGACATGAGCCAGATCTTCGCAAAGTAGCACATTTCTTGAGCTTTCAGCTTAAAGCTCTCAAGCTGACAGCTCTCGATTCAGCTTTTATACAGGACGCTACTGCACTTTGCCGCGAGGCCTAAGCTTCTTCAACTCATTCGCGCAGGCGATCGCATTCAGCGCGCCCAGCTTCAGATTGTCCGCCGCCAGCCACAGCCAGAACCTGCGCGAACGCGCGCCGGCCTCACCCGTTCCCCGCACCCGCACCATGATGTCTTCCTGCCCGGCCGCGCTCAGGTTGCTGGGCGGATCGGACTCCTCGCTCACCACGTCGATCGACTCGCCCACCAGCGCGGCCTCAATCTGCTCCGCGGTCGTTTCTTCGACCAACTCCAGCAGCACCGAAGCGACATAACCGTGAAAAACAGGCGCCTGCACCAGCTCGATGTCGAGCGCGGGCAGCTTGCCTCCGCCCACCAGCGCATAGTGCCGGCCGATGCGCTCTTCCGCCTCCGCCAGCTTCACCTTTGACGCGGCACCCAGCGACGGCACCAGATTGAACGCCACCTGCGCATCGTACTGCTCGCGCGGCAGGTTCTGGAACGACAGCAGATTCACCGTCTGCTGATGCAGTTCGTCCATCGCCTCGCGCCCGTGCTCGCTGGCCGGCTCGACCACGGTCGCCGCGAGGCTGCGGACTTGCATCGCCGCCTGCACCCGCGCCGCCACCAGCGCCAGCATCACCGCCGCCGGATGCGCCGCAACCACCGCCGTTGTTTCAAGGTTTGGGTGCCCCATGTCTCGATTTTGAGACATGGGAACGGCCAGCGGAGCCCTGACCAGCACGCCGCGCTCCTGCTCCAGCGCATAGCTCATATCGACGATGCTTGCCCCGGCCTTGCGGGCCGCCATCCAATGCTTCCTGGTGTCGTCGCGCTCGCCCGCGAAAAACACGAAGTCCATGCGCTCGAACGAACCCTTTTCCACCTGGCGAATCACCGCCGCCTCATCGCCAACGGCGGTTACCTGGCCCGCCGCCTCTTCGTCGTCGAAGAGCACGAATTCCGACGTCGCCAGCAGCGAATCTTCAAGCTCGCCGGCCAGTTCCTTGCCCTTCAGCGACGCCGCGCCCACGATCCCGATCCTGTACATCCCATCCATGCTCAATGCGTCCCCACGCCAAGTCTTCGCCGCCTGCCCCAACCATACGCCAGGCGCGCAATCAGCCCCGAAACCATGTAGCTGAGCGCGATCGTAATCAGCGCGACCTCCGACCACATCCACAGCACAGCGACCACGAACCCAAGCAGCACGAACACCTGAAATGGATGCCGTCCGCTGGCTTCGAGTTCCTTGCCGCTCCAGAATCGCCAGCTGCTGACCATCAGAAGTCCAACGCCCATAATCAGCAGCATCCAGACCAGCGCGATGAACGGATCGACGATCCAATGGCCTTCATAACAATGCACGACCGAGACGATAACGCCCGCGCCGGCGGGAATGGGCATGCCGACAAAATATTTGCGGCCCGGCCGGCCCGGGTTCAACGGCTGCGGATTCACGCTGATGTTGAAGCGCGCCAACCGGCACGCGCCGCAGATCAGGAAGAGGAAACACACCACCACGCCCAGCGGCAGCATCTTCTCGCGCAGCATGGGATGAACGTCCGGCGGCAGCATGCGGAAGCCCCACACATACGCCAGCAACGCCGGCGCCACGCCGAAGGTGACCACATCGGCCAGCGAATCGAGCTCCTTGCCGAAGTCGCTGGTGGTCCGCGTCATACGCGCCACCCGCCCGTCGACGCTGTCGAAGACCACGGCAAACCCGATCGCCAGCGCGGCATGGTTGAAGGCGACCGGATCGCCGATCGTGCCGCGAACCGTCTCCGTAATGGCGTAAAAGCCTGCGGCTATATTGCCCGCCGTAAAGACCGACGGCAGCACATACATCCCGCGGCTGGGGCGCCGGCGTTGCAAGCCTGAATCGGACGCCCCCGCCAGCGACGAGCCCCGGTCGTCCATCAGGCCTCCACGCCCGTCGGCAGCACCGCGATCACTGTCGCTCCGCCCTTAACCCGCGAACCCGTCTTGACCTTCAGGTTCGCGTCCGGCGGCATCAGCAGGTCGCAGCGCGAGCCGAATTTGATCATCCCGATGCGCTCGCCGCGCTGCACCTTGTCGCCTGCCTTGATGTTGCAGACGATGCGCCGCGCCAGCAGCCCCGCGATCTGCTTCAGCGAAACCTCGTACCCGTCGCCTGCAATCTGGATCATGGTCTGTTCGTTCGAGATGCCGGATTCGGGATTCATCGCGTTCATAAATCCGCCCTCGCGATACTCCACCAGCTTCACAGTGCCGGCCACGGGCGAGCGATTCACATGCACGTCGAATACGTTCAGGAAGATGCTTACGCGCAGCTTGCTGCCAACGGTCGTCTCCACCCACTCAGCCTCGGTAACCACGCCGTCGGCCGGGGATACGATCGCGCCCGGCGTAGCTGGAATTTTGCGGTTGGGATCGCGAAAGAACCACAGAAAAAACGCCGCCAGCACCAGCGGGGGAATCACCAGCTTCCAGTCGCCGGTGGTATAGAAGATGACCGCCGCCACCGCCCCCAGGCCCAACCCATACCATATCCCGTCTTTCACCATAGCCTTCGATTATACTTCGCGCTTCCCCACTGTTGCCGTCATTCTGGCGCAGCCAGAACGACGGCATTTGTCTTCCAGCGGCACCGAACTTGAGGAAGGCGCCGTTCCGCCTCAGCTTTCAGCTTAAAGCTCTCAAGCTTAAAGCTTATGAATCGTGCCTTTCTTCGCGGCACGCTGGAACAACGCAGGCTGCCGTTCCTCGTTACGGCTGGCGTGATGAACACCGGAACTCGCCAGCATGCAGCGCATCACAATCGCGTCCTCCACGGGCTCGTGATAGTATCCCGGGCGCCGGCCGATCGCCACAAATCCCAGCCCGCCGTACAGCCGCAACGCACCCGCGCTCCCAGCCCGCACCTCCACCATCAACGCAACCCCACCCAC
>CAXTMK010000136.1:0-13113 GCA_964245315.1 uncultured Acidobacteriaceae bacterium
CGCCGCCACTATAGGCAGGCGACGCCCCACCAGACGAGCCCCGCGTACCACTTGCGCCAACTCCACCCCCGCCGGCCGAACCTCTGGCGCCGTACGATCCGCCACCGCCCCGAGCCGTCTCTACGGAGCCGCCGCGAGCCTGTCCCTGGAGCGCGCCTCCGCGCCCGCCGATCGGCTCCATGCCCGTCTTCGCCCCGCTGCCCTGCATTGCCGTGTGCGCCACCATAAAGCTCTGCGTTTTGTGGTCGAAGGTCACCGGAGCAGGCGGCGCGCCCGCCTTCACCATGCGAGCCTCAACCCGCGGCGCCTCCGCTCGCCCCAGCCTGGGCAGAGTGTCGATGTGGAATTCTTTCGGCGGTTCGTCCAGCACCTTGACTGGTTTACCTTCCGCAAAAGCCAGGTGGTCGAATGCTCCGGCCTTCCTGTCGATCGGGTGAAAGATCCCATCCTTCAGGTTCAGCGGCGGCTTGCCCGTTACGTCACGCGGATGCAGCGGCACAAACCCGACCTTGCCATTCGCCTTCACCCACCTAACCGGAGGATGATGATGCCGCTTGCGCCCAACCACCCACACATACCGGTGTTCGCGCCTGATCCAGCTGCCGGTATGGCATACCGTCCACTCATAGGGATAGCCCGCGTTCAACAGGCGCGGACGCGGCACATACATCTGCCGAGACGGATCCCAAAGGAACTGGCTGCGCAGCCGGAACGGAGAACAGGGGAAGAAATCGATATAGTCGTACGGATTGAGGGACGACACATTGTTCTGCCCGCCTGTTGCAGCTGTCGTTTGACCTGCCTGAACCGGAGTCGCAGCCTGAGCGGAAACCTGCGCTTCATGGGCCTGAGTCGCCCATCCATCCTTCGGCTCCCAGCATGTGCCGTACGGCGCGCAGGGATAGAAGCTGCCCACATCCTTCATCTCCGCCAGGCCGGGAAGCGCTTCCGTCAGTCCGGCCTGCTTCATGGTCGCCGCCAGGGCCGCGTCGCGCGCGGTCTGCCGCTCGGCCACCCAGCCATCCCAGGCCGCAAACTGTTGCTGGTCCACCGGTTTGTCGGGAAACATCCGCACACCGCTGCGAAACATCTTGGTTTCCCCGCGGTCGGTCTGTGTCGCCATCGTCCGATCCAGCCGGAACAGCGTATCTCCTTCAGCCGTCAGCGATATCGCGTCCAGATAACTGTTCACGCGGACAAACGCCTTATCCGGATAGCGCACCGTAACCCGGTCCGTCGGCGTCCTGACCGCGAACCGCTCGCCCGCTGCCATCGGGCGCACGGCCATGGTCAGCATCCCGCTCAGCAGTCCGAGTTCCGTGGTGGGCACGCCGTTCATCGAGCTCAACTCATTGAACACCAGCACCGAGTTCTCCGCCAGGTATACGATCGACGCGTCTTCAAACTCCACCTCGGCCCGGCCATCGCCGCCCGTTACCAGACTGAACCCCGCCTCGACCGGCAGGTCCGCCTCCGCCACCGTCCACTCCGAGCCATCCAGCTTTTTGCCCGCCGCCCCGCGCGCGATCCGCACATCGCCCTGGACAAAGCTTACCCGCACAATCTGGGGATAGATCTTACTGGTCAGAATCTGCGCGTCCGAACCATCGATCGTCACGCCCTGCTGCGGGCTCGCGAACGCAGGCGCGTAAAGTTGACCGTACCCAACCGACGCGCCCAGTCCGAGTGCGAGGAAACATACCCAGAGAGTGACTTTCATGGCAGCCTCCGTACAGGCTTCGATGCACCGGCAATACCCCGCATCATAGTCCTCCCCTCGCATCTTCCACAACAATTCACCCTCAGCGGCTAAGATATCCATGAAGGACATCTCCCTGAGCATCCACACCTTACATATCGAGCATGTGATGCTGCTCTCGCTGTACACCCTGCTCACCGTGGGCAACTCCCTGCTCTACAAGAGCATGAAGGGCATCCACTACTTCTCTGCCTACACCTTCTTCGCGCTGCTGGGAAGCATCGCGGTCGCTGCCCGCGGCAGTATTCCGGACTTCGTCTCCATCGTCGTCGGCAATCTCTTCGTCGTCGCCGCCTACCTCCTGCTCTTCCTGTCGTTGGCCGCGCTCTTCGGAGCGCGCCGCTCCAACTTCTGGCTGCAGGGTGCGCTGGCCTTCGTCGCCGTCGTCACCATGCTGCAGTGGGGTCTGTTCCAGCCCAACACCGCGCTGCGCCTGATCGCGTACAGCATCGTACTGGGCGTGCAGCAGGCCCACATCGCCTGGTTCATCCTGCACAGGCAGGATGGAACCCTGCGCCGCCCCGGCGGTCCGATCGCGATTATGCTGGCTGCGCTGGCCCTGACCAACATGGTCCGCATCTTCGGCGTCTCCGTAAACGGCGCACCCTCGAACTACCTGCAGGCCGGCGCATTCCTCAGCTGGATCGTCATGATCAACTCCTGCCTGCAGTGCGGAGCCATGGTCGCCTACGTCTGGATGACCGCCGCGCTGCTGCGCAACGACCTCGAACTCCAGGCCTCCACCGATCCCTTGACCGGCATTCTGAACCGCCGGGCAATGGAACGTGAAGCCGAACGTCACATCGCCGCCTGCAGCGCAATTGCCGCACCGGTCTCGGCCATCATCATCGATCTCGACCGCTTTAAGTCCATCAACGACTCGCTCGGCCACCTCGCCGGCGACAGGATGCTGCTCACGGTCGCCACCGCTCTGAGGCAAGGCATTCGCTCCGGCGACCTGCTGGCGCGGATGGGCGGCGACGAGTTCGCCGTCATCCTGCCGCATACCTCTCTTGACGAGGCCGCACGGCTCGCCGAGCAGCTTCGCGCCCGCATCGAAAACCTGGATGCCGGCGACAACACCCGCGTAACCGCCAGCTTCGGCCTCGCGACATCCGACCCGCTGGCCCCTACCTGGAACAACCTCGTCATGCAGTGCGACAGAGCCCTCTACACGGCCAAGAGCGTCGGCGGCAATCACGCCGCGTCGCAACCGCAACTCGTCGCCTGAGGCGGTATCCGGCCTACCGGCTCCGCGCAACCAGAAACATCACGACAAAGATGGCTATCGGGATCAGCGCCAGCGCGCCGTAGAGCATCCACCGGCGGCGTTCGGGCGACTGGCGTTTCTGCCACTCCGCCGCCTCCGGCCGCTCGGCGACTCCTACTTCATCCTGATGTTCCAGGTCGTGCGCCATCTCGCGGGCGCTGGCGTAGCGGTTTTTGGGTTCGCGTTCGAGCGCGCGATAGATGATCTCCTGCATCTGCGGCGTGATGGCCGGATTCAGCTCGCGCGGAGGCCGCGGCTGATTGAGCAGACGGTCGTTCATGACCGCGAAGGGGTTCGCGCCGGTAAAGGGCACGACGCCGGTGAGCAGCTCGTAGAGAATGACGCCGAGCGCGTAGATATCGCTGCGGGCGTCGCCGCGTTTGCCGCGTACCTGCTCCGGCGAGATGTAGTCGGGCGTGCCCATGCTCTGCGAGAAGTGCGCGAAGGTGAGGCGGCGCGCGCCGGCGCTGGCCGCGATGCCGAAGTCGATCAGGTGCACGGCGTCGTCGCTGTCCACCATGATGTTTTCAGGTTTAAGGTCGCGATGCACAATGCCCTCGGCGTGAATGAACTCGAGCGCATGGCAGATCGCGACGGCCAGCTTTGCCGCGCGCTGCGGCAGAAGCTGCTTCTGCTCGTTCATGATCTGGCGCAGCAGCCGGCCATCGAGCCACTCCATCACCATGTAGACCTGGGTGCGGTCGGGATTCGGCAGCACCTTCATCACGCCCGGATGATCGATGCGCGTGCCGATCTCTTCTTCGCGGCGGAAGCGGTCGAAGAGCGTGGGATCGCTTTCGATCTCGGGATGCGGAATCTTGATGGCGACCTGCTTGCCGCTACGCACATCCCGCGCCCGGAAGACGGTCGCCATGCCGCTGGTCGCGACGACGCTCTCCAGATCGTAGTTGTCGAGGCGATCGCCGGGATGGAAGTTCAGGTTGGGAGACAGCATTCAGAGCAACCGGTACGGTCTTCCACGATACAGCCCCATGCGCTCCACCGCACGCACCCGGATCAACTGCACGCTGACGTTGTCATGGCCGCCGGCTTCGTTCGCCGCGGCGACAAGAGCCTTCGCGGCGGCATGCAGGTCGGTGGGATTGTCGAGTATGCGCTCCATGCGGTTGTCGCTGACGTAGCCGTGCAGGCCGTCGGTGCAGAGCAACAGGATGTCGCCCGGTATGACGTTCACCGTAACCGTATCTGCGGCCACGAAGAGCTCGGTCCCCAGGCTGCGGGTCAGCACGTGGCGGCCCTCGCCGGAGGCTGCGTCGGCCTTGGAAAGGATGCCGAGGCGCTGCTGCTCGCTGGCCATGGTGTGGTCGCGCGTCAAAGCAGCGGCGGAGCCTCTGCGGAAGAGATAGCAGCGCGAATCGCCCACATGCGACACCACGGCGGAGTCGAAGCGCAGCGCGCAGACGACCAGCGTCGTCGCCATGCCGGCGCCACGGCGTTTCGAGGCCTGCGACTTGTCGTAGACGGCAACGTTGGCCTCCTGCACCAGCTTCGGCAGCAGCGAGACGTGCATGACACCCTTTGGAATCTTCTGAAAGCCATCGAGAACGGTCTCGATAGCTAGCCGGGAGGCTTCTTCGCCCTCTTCGTGGCCGCCCACGCCATCGGCAAGCGCGAAGAGGAAGCCGCGGCCCTGCACCTGCGCCGGGGTGTCGGGCAGAACGTGGCCAAGCGCGTCTTCGTTGTGGTCGCGCTTCAGGCCGGGATCGGAAAGCTCGGCGAACTCGAGTTCGAGCATAGGGGAGTCCTCGTGCGAAGGTTTCCTGCTTTTGCCTTTGTCTCTGAGACAGGTCCAGGCTTCAGCCTGGACATTTCGGAGCAACAAAGATGCGGGCTTCAGCCTCCGGGATACGTTCTTTGTCGCCGTCACGAAGATGAGGCCCTATGCCGCCGGAACCTTCGTCTGCATCAACGGAGTCCTGCCCTCCGCCTTGCCTGCCGCGATGAAGTAGTATCCGCCGAAGATTGCCCAGACCGCCGCGATTCCGAGCGCGATCAGCGGCTCCTTCTTCGTCCCGATGCCGATAAACGGAAACCAGATGTACGCGCACATGCAGCCCAGGTTGGCCAGAATCCCCAGCACCGGGATCAGGCTGTGCTTCACGAAGCTGTACTTCGGATGCTTGTAATACGCGACCATGCACAGGATGCAGCTGAGCCCGTACAGGATGAACGTCCCGAAATTCGAGGCCAGCGTTACGAACAGCAGCGAGTTGGGCAGCGCCGCCATCTTGTCGTGAGTCGTATAACCGAAGCTCGAAAAGACGCCGCGCGGGATGGATGCGATCGCCGCGTCGGTGGGCGCGCCGCCGTCGCCGAACGCGATCGAGACCGCCACGCAGCCGATGACGGCCGAGATGACAGCCAAAGTCCAGATGGCGCGGTGCGGGCTCTGGTTCCGGGCATGCAACGCGCCGAAGCCGCCGCGCAGCTCGCGGTCCTTGCCCATCGCGTAGGTTACGCGGGCGCCGGTGTTCATGCACGAGAGCGTCGTGCCGATGAGCGCCAGGAAGACGGTGAACGCCTCGAAGAGCATGAACGTGCGTCCGTGACCGGGACCGAAGACGGCATCGCCCACGATCACCATCATGTCGCCGATGGGCGCGGCGGAACCCGATGCGGTCTGCATGGAGTAGCCGCTGTTCAGGAAGTAGTTTGCCGCGAAGTATTCGAAGAAGTAGAAGATAACGCCCTGCACCAGCAGCGAGACCAGCACCGCGATAGGGACGTCGCGCCTCGCGTTTCTGGCTTCTCCGCCCATGGCGGTGACGGATTCGAAGCCGACCAGGATCAGAATTGCGACCGTCATCTGGGTGAACACCCACATGAATTTGTGCGGGCTTACCACCGACGCAGCGTTCGGATGCGCGAGGAAGTTGCCCGCGGCGTCGTGCTCCTCGTAGCTGATGTGGAAAGGCATTGGCTGGCCCGCGGCGTCTAGCTTCGGCAGCGGGATTCCATTGGGATCGCGCAGGACGGTATCTGTCGATACGCCCTTATCCAAGACGGTCGACACCTTGAACTCGTAAGTGTAGGCCTCGCCCGAGACCGGGTCGAACTGGTAGGCGACTGATCCCGCCGGATGGCTGTGTCGGTAATTCAGCGCCATCACGGAGAAGATGAGCAGCGCCGTAATCTGGATGATGTTGATGGCCAGGTTGATCGTCGTCGAGCTGTTGATGCCGCGATAGGCGATGTAGGCGATCGAGAACGCGAAGACGACAGCCACCAGCATCATGAACAGCATGCCGGGATTGGACGCGCTCATGAAATCGGGCCGCAGCGTTCCCACCAGGTAGCCGCACAGAACCCCCATTACGCCGACCATCACGCCGGGATAGATCCAGTAGTACAGATGCGACGCCCAGCCGACGATGAACTTTGAGATGCGCGCGTACTTCCATGCGCGTTCGCGGTTGAGGAACGCCTGCTCGGCGAAGTAGTACGAGCTGCCGGTGCCCGGATAGAGCTTCGCCATCTCCGCATAACAGATGGCCGTCAGCAGGCACAGCACCACCGCTCCGGCGATCCCCATCCACATGGCCGGCGCGGTCGTACCCTCGGTCGCCTGTAGATAGAAGGTGAGCCAGAGGAACGCGCCGGGTGCGATCAGGGCCATGGCGTTGCTGGTCAGTCCGGTCAAGCCCAGCGTGGGCTTCAGTTGGCCTTCGGTCGCTTCTGGCATCAGGTCTCCGTCGTTGGGAATTTGGGTGAGTTCCGGCTCGGCCAAAGTTCTCGCCGCGGCCAATGCAGAATAGTGTGGAGCTTTCAGAATGCCATCGCGAGCGGATTACAGGAAGCAAAAAATCTCGCTCGCGCAAAAGCCCGTTACATCCGCGCACTTCGCAGGCGCAGCGCGTTGCCGATGACGGTAACAGAACTGAGACTCATGGCCGCGGCGGCGAGCATCGGGTTCAGCAGAAGATGGAACGCAGGGTACAGCACGCCTGCCGCAACGGGCACGCCAAGCGCATTGTAGAAGAAAGCAAAGAAGAGGTTCTGGCGAATGTTGCGCATGGTCGCCTGGCTCAGGCGACGCGCCCGCAGGATGCCGCGCAAATCCCCTTTTACCAGCGTGATGCCGGCGGTCTCCATGGCGACATCGGTGCCGGTTCCCATGGCGATCCCGACGTTCGCCTGCGCGAGCGCGGGCGCGTCGTTCACGCCGTCGCCGGCCATGGCGACGATGGCGCCGGAGGCCTGCAGGCGCTTGACCGCGTCGGCTTTTTGAGCGGGCAGCACGTCGGCCTCGAACTCGATCGACAGTTCGCGGGCTAGAGCCTCGGCGGTGGTGCGATTGTCACCGGTGACCATAACAATGCGCAGGCCGGCTTCCTTTAGCCCACCGATCGCTTCCGCCGTGGTGGCCTTGACGGGGTCCGCTACAGCAATCAGGCCCGCCAGCTTCCCGGCGCAGGCAACGAACATGACTGTGCTGCCTTTGGCGCGAAGCGTTTCCGCCTGCGGCGAGAGTTCGCTGCCGGGAATCTTCATCTCGCCCAGCAGAGCCTGGTTCCCCACCGCGACCAGCTTGCCTTCGACATTTCCCCGCACGCCTTTGCCGGTCACGGATGCAAAGCCGTCGACCGGCGCGGACGCGATGTCTCTCTCCTTCGCACCCGTGAGAATTGCCGCCGCGAGCGGATGTTCGCTCGCGACTTCGAGGCTGGCCGCGATGCGCAGAACTTCGTTCTCTTCGAATCCCATCGCGACGACGACCGCCTGCAGCTTTGGCTTTCCCTCGGTCAGCGTGCCCGTCTTGTCGACCACCAGCACGGTCACCTTTTCCATTGTCTCCAGCGCCTCCGCGTTGCGGATGAGGATGCCCTCGCCCGCGCCGCGTCCGGTGCCAACCATAATCGACATCGGCGTCGCCAGACCCAACGCGCAGGGGCAGGCGATCATCAGAACCGCGACCGCCGCGACCAGCGCATGCCCAAAACGCGGCTGCGGCCCGGCCAGCAGCCATGCCACAAAGGTGATCGCGGCGATCGCGAGCACCGCGGGAACAAAATAGACCGCGACCTTATCCGCCAGCCGCTGGATGGGCGCGCGGGTGCGCTGCGCGGCCGAGACCATCTTCACGATCTGAGCGAGCAGCGTATCGCCGCCGACACGCTCCGCTCGCATCAGGAAGCTGCCGGTGCCGTTGATCGTTCCGCCCACGACCTTGTCGCCCACCGCCTTTTCGACCGGCATCGGCTCGCCCGTCACCATCGCCTCGTCGATTTCGCTCCGGCCTTCCGCAACAACGCCGTCGACCGGCACCTTCTCGCCTGGGCGCACGCGCAGACGGTCGCCGACCCTGATCTTTTCGAGCGCCACATCGCTGTCATGGCCGCAATCGGACACGCGGCGAGCGGTCCTGGGTGCCAGCCCGAGCAACGCCTTCAACGCTCCGCTGGTGCGGCTGCGCGCCTTCAACTCCAGCACCTGACCCACCAGAACGAGCACGATGATGACCGATGCAGCCTCGAAGTAAAGATCGAGCCCACCCGACATGCCATGTACATCCGCCGGAAAGATTCCCGGCGCGAGCACCGCGGCCACGCTGTAGAGATACGACACGCCGGTGCCGATCGCGATGAGCGTAAACATGTTCGGCGAGCGGTTCACGACCGACGCCCAGCCGCGCTCGAAGAACGGCAGGCCAGCCCACAGAACCACCGGCGTTGCCAGCGCGAACTCCAGCCATCCCTCAGCTTTGCCTGTACGCACGAACATCATCGCGAGCAACGGCAAGGTTAGCCCGGCAGCAATCCACAGCCGCCGCGTCATGCTCACCATCTCGGGATCGGGCGCGGTCACCTCTTCAAGCGTGATCTCCATCGCTTCGAGCGCCATGCCGCAGAGCGGGCACGCGCCCGGGCCGGCCTGCACGATCTGCGGATGCATGGGGCAGGTGTACTCGCCGGCTTCAACTTTGGGTACGCCGGCGGGATGTGTCGCATTCGTTGCCACGCGGTTGGCCTCATCTACAAGGGTACCGCGTTGCGGCAAGCTACGCGGCTCCTACGCGACTACGGGCAGATGGTCGACCTGCGATTGCGTGACGTAGCTCGACATCGCCTGCGCGAGCTGCGAATCGACCTCATCGGCGATGGCCATGACGCCCATCAGCAGCAGGCTGAAGTCGACGCGCGGCAGGTTATCCTGCAGCATCTGGAAGATGCTGACCTGCAGCATGCGCGATTCTTCCACCATCATCGCGGCCGTATAGCCTTGCTGACGGCGGCGCGTCCCGTGCAGGGCGGCGGCGGCCGATACGAGCGCGCGCGTCCCCAGCGGCAACGGAAAGCGGAGACGAAACACCAGGTCGTGGAAGAGCTGCGGCAGGTGTTCGCAGCGCTCGGAGGCGCTCATCTTCACGGTAATCACCTGCGGCTCCGAGTCGACGCGTTGCAGCCAGGCGGATATCGTCGCCACCGTCTCGAACTCCACAATGTCGGAGAGCTGGCGCAGCGGAGTCATCGCCGTGGGACCGCGTTTGATCCAGCCGTGAATCGTTTCAACCAGCGTCTCGACCGAAAGCGGCTTCACCAGGATGCCGTCGGTCTGGCTCAGGATCGCCGCTGCCGCCTCCTTCATCGCCGGATAGCCGCTGAAGATGAGCGTCACGGCCTTCGGGTTCGCATGGCGCATCGCGCTCACAACGGTCAAACCGTCCCCGGCAGCGGGCATGTGCAGGTCCGTCAGCAGTGCGTCGAAGGTCTGCGAGCCGATCAGCTTCAGCGCCTCATTCACATTCGCCGCAACAGACACGTCGAAGCCGTTCTTCTGCAGCACCAGCGGCAGGCTGAATCGCAGCGAATCGTTATCGTCCACCAGCAGCAGCCGCGGCTTGGGCGCGGCAACTTCCGTAAGTGAAATCTCCTCTTCCAGCGTCGTCATCATCCAGTCCTCCTCTACATGAACTCAAACATGGATAGCATCACAATGGCAGGTGCGTGGCGGGCTGTCAGGTCAATTCGGCACACGTTCTGCACTTGTGCACCGTCAGTCGTGCAGAATGACGTTCAACAGCGATTTATTCACGCGAATGCGCCCGTTGTACTCCACGAAGCCGAGCTTGCGGAATCGATTCATGAAGAAGCTGACGCGCGACCGAGTCGTGCCGATCATCTCGGCAAGCGTCTCCTGGGTGATCTTCGGGATCAGCGTCTCAGGCTCACCGGGTTTGCCGAACTCCGCCATCAGCAGCAGGATGCGCGCCAGGCGCTTCTCGCTGGAGTTGAAGAGCTGATCGACAAGGTCGGCCTGCGTGCGCATGCTGCGCGCCAGCAGAAACGAGAGAAACATATCCGAGAACGCATGCTCCTCGCGTATGACGCGGATCATCTCCTCCTTATCGATCTTCAGGGCGGCGCAACTGGTGAGGGCAGTTACAGTCGCCATGCGCAGACCGGCGACAGCGGCGATTGCCTCCTCGCCGACAAAGTCGCCTTCCGCGAGCAACAGGATGGTCGCCTCTTTGCCGCGGCTGGAGACCACCGTCAGCTTGGCGCGCCCGCTCTGGATGTAAAAGACGGCGTCGGCGGCATCACCCTGCGCAAAGAAGGTCTTCTTAGCCTTCAGCCGCACAACCTTCCGCCCCAGCCCGGGATGGGCAAGGAAGATAGCCGGATCGAACGCTGCGGGTATATAGACCACGAAACCCCACTTCCGTATGTCGCGTGGAACACAATAGTTGTACGCTACAGCACTATCGCACGGTGGCGGGAAATTTTGTGTGCAAATTTGCTCTATTTCGCGGAGTCGGGTGCGACCCAGGGCTGGCAGTGCGGACACCAGTAGGTCGAGCGCGCCTGCAGTCCCTGCTTTCGCATCTCGATGGCGGCTCCGCACCGGCGGCACTCCTGCCCTTTCCGCCCGTAGACCCACAGGCGGTCGTCGCGGTTCGAGTTGCCGGTGGTGCGGCGATTGCCGGAGTAGGTCACGATGCCGTCGCCGGCGCCATCGACGACGTTCTGCTTCATCCAGCGCTGCGCAACCTCGGCCATGATCTCGTACTCGCGATCGATGATGGTCGCCATCGCGCGGAATGGATTGACGCCCGCCGCGAACGCGACCTCGCTCTTGTACACGTTGCCCAGGCCGGCAAGCACGCGCTGATTCAGCAGCACGACAGCAATGTCAGCCTCGGGATGAGCCGCGCCGTAGGCCTTGAGCTTCGCAATACCGGCTTCGACGGTGTACCCCGCGCCGAGGACATCGACACCCAGCTTCGGCACCTGGGTGTTTCGTTCGAGCGAGCGCGCAGTGTGAAACTCGGCCACCGGAACGTTGAACGCGACAGCCTGCCAGTCGGTGGTGCGGATGACGGCGCGCATGCGATCCTTACCCATCCACCACGTTTCGCCGGTCCGGTAGAGGTGCCAGCTTCCGCTCATCAGCATGTGAGTCAGCAGGATTAGATCGCCCGAAAAATGGACAAGCAGCCACTTGCCGCGCGCTTCCACCTTTTCGATGGTGCGGCCGGCGATGGGAGTGTCGTCGTTCACCCGCGCGAGAGGCGCAAGACCGGTCTCGAAGCCGGTGCAGACCTTGCCGCCGATGGCTCGCTGCATGGCGCGAGCGCTGCGATAAATTGTGTCGCCTTCCGGCATCGCATCTCCTCAACCGTCAGATGCTCGGGTATGATTCTCGGCATGCTCGCCATCCACTCTGTGCCTCCGTCCTCTATAAACCCCATGCAGGAACAAGCACGCGCTCTCTTCCGCCACTACGGCGATTTTCTGCGCATCACGCAGGCGTGCGGCACCTTCAACTTTGCGCGTCTGGAGGAAGAGATTCGCACCCTGCCCGCGTTCTACACCGACCTCGAAGGCGAGGTCTTGCTGGCCACGGTAAACGACACCCCTGCCGCCTGCATTGCGTACAAAAGAACGCCCGACAAGCCGAAGACGTGGGAGATCAAGCGTCTGTACGTGCTGCCGGAGTTTCGCGGCCAGGGCCTGGCGCGCAAGTTGGTCACCCGCATCATGGAGCAGGCGCCCGCGCATGGCGTGAGCCGCGTCATCCTCGACACCGACATCGTCAATATGCCCGGCGCGCTTGCGCTCTACGGCTCGTTCGGCTTTCGCGAATATGGCATGCGGCAAGGCAATATCGCGTTCTTCGAGCTGTACCTCAACTAAGCGATCGGCGCAGGCAGACGCCGCACGTTGAAGCCCATGGCTCCCGCGACGAAGCCGGCTTCAAGCCACGTCTTCGCCGTCCAGTGCTCGGCGATTGCGAGCCCGTTGACAGACGTGATGAGCATGCCGCCCTCAGTATGCGCGCGGGCGACGAGGAACTCGGCTAGAGACTTCGCAGCTTGGCCACGAGCGGGTTCTTCCTCAGGCAGGAAGGCCTGTAGATTCGCATTGCCGCGCCGCAGATAGGCGATCAACGCACCGTCGCAGAGGATGACTCTGGCGCCTACGCTGCGGGTCAACGAGGATGCCGCATCGCCGCCGCTGGGCCACTTCATCAACGCGCCATAAGGGTTGGCGGGGTCGGTCGCGGCGAGCATCAGCATCTCGCTCCTGTCGCCGTCGCGGCGCATACGCAGCGAGCGCAGCAGATCGACTGCGGCCGGCATCGCGAACTGGGTTGCGCCAAGGTCGGCGGCAAAGTACCCGCGCCGCACGCGGCCGCTCTCTTCCATCGCCTTCAGCACGTCATAGACGGCGGAGAAGCCGCCCGGCAAGCCTTCCGCATGCGCCGTCTCGCGAAAGACCACGCCATAACGGGCGAGCAGTTGCAGCGCGATGGCGTGACTCCACTCGGTGTCTTTCGTCTCCTCGTGCTGCATCAGCGACCAGCGCCCCTGCGCGGTCGGCGGAGTGGTGCGGCGCGAGCGAAAGCCGGTCTGCTGGTGGACTTTGCGCGCCTGCTTTTTAGCCGTCGCCGGGCGCTCGCAATAGGCGCGGAGAGCGTGCAGCGCATCGTTGGTCAGCAGGCCGCGCCACACCAGCGACCACAACGCCTCCAGCGTCTCGCCCGGGTACCCGCCGCCGAGACCGTCATGCAGATTTTGAAAAAACGAAGCTCCATGCGAACGAAGGTATTCGACAATCTGCAG
>CAXTMK010000137.1:0-13050 GCA_964245315.1 uncultured Acidobacteriaceae bacterium
GGTGAGAAGGGCCTCGTACTCGCGGTTGAATTCGTAACGGTGGCGGTGGCGTTGAGATTTCTGTTGTCGCGTAGGATTGGGCGGCTACCGAGTCGGGTTGGAGGATGCAGTCCCATGCTCCTAAGCGCATCGTCCCGCCCATCTCTTCGACGCCGGTTAATTCGCGGAGTTTGTAGATGATGCGGTGGGGTGTGGCGGGGTCGAATTCGCTGGAGTTCGCGTGGTGCAGGCCGGCGACGTTGCGGGCGTATTCGATGCAGGCGGTTTGCATGCCGAGGCAGATGCCGAAGTAGGGGATTTTTTGTTCGCGGGCGTAGCGGATGGCGTGGAGCATGCCTTCAATGCCGCGCTTGCCGAAGCCACCGGGGACCAGGATGCCGTCGAAGCCTTGTAACTGTTCGGGGTAAGTGGGCGTTTCTAGGCCTTCGGCTTCAATCCAGGTTACTTTCAATTTCAAGCGATTTTTCAGGGCGCCGTGGGTGAGGGCTTCCTTGAGGGATTTGTAACTGTCTTCGTACTCTACGTATTTGCCTACGATGGCGATGTGGACTTCGTCGACCGGGTGGTAGGCGCGGTCGAGTAAGTCGTGCCACTTCGACATGTCGGATGGTTTTGCTTCTAAGTGCAGATACTTCAAGATAAGTGCGTCGACGTTTTCATTGGAGAAAGCCAGTGGGACTTCGTAGATGGATTCGACTTCGCGGGCGGTGATGACTGCCTTTTCTTCCAAGTTGCAGAAGAGGGCAATTTTGGACTTTATGTCGTGGGAGAGGGGGCGGTCGGAGCGGCAGAGCAGGATGTCGGGCTGGATGCCGATGGAGAGCATTTCTTTGACGGAGTGCTGGGTGGGCTTGGTTTTTAGTTCCTGTGCGGCGGAGATCCAAGGTACGAGCGTTACGTGGACGAAGACGGTGTTTTCGCGGCCGAGCTCCTGGCGCATCTGGCGAATGGCTTCGAGGAAAGGCAAAGACTCTATGTCGCCTACGGTGCCGCCGATTTCGACGATGATGACGTCAGTGGCGGCGGCGGCGACCTTGCGCATGGCGTTTTTGATTTCGTTGGTGACGTGGGGGATGACCTGGACGGTCTTGCCGAGGTAGTCGCCGCGGCGCTCCTTGGTGATGATCTGCTCGTAGATGCGGCCGGTGGTGAGGTTGGAGTCGCGCGTGAGCCTGGCGTGGGTGAAGCGCTCGTAGTGGCCGAGGTCGAGGTCGGTTTCGGCGCCGTCGTCGGTGACGAAGACCTCGCCGTGCTGGAACGGGCTCATGGTGCCGGGGTCGACGTTCAGGTACGGGTCGAACTTCATCAGATTGACCTTGATCCCGCGGGCCTCCAGCAGGCAGCCGATGGAAGCAGCGGCCAAACCTTTACCCAGCGAAGACACGACGCCGCCCGTTACAAAGATGTACTTTGCAGACATTTCCGCCTCCGACTATTTATTTGTCTTGTTTGGCCGTCCAGATGGGGCACGGTTAAGTATCGCAGACCGCGCGATACGAGGCAATGTGCGAAAGGGGGCTGCGGTATAGTACTGTCATGGCGAGCGCACCGGTTCAACTCGACGAAGCTGCGCTGATCAGGGAGCAGATCGCCCAGATCGAACTGCCGGAAGGCGTGCGGCTGAAGGACATCAAACCGATGACCGAGTCAACGGGCGAGCCTGCGTGGAGAGTCACCTTTTCAGCCTCCACGAAGATTCCGTTGACGAAGAAGCGTCTTGCGGACCTCGGCAAAGTACGCGATGCACTCAATGAGCGTATCTTTGCGCTACGACTGAGCCGGTGGGTCTTCACCGGTTTTACCGACGGAAGGTAGAGGTCGGAATGCTCGCGGACGACCTGTTACAGCAGGCGTACCATCTGGCAAGTGTCGACCGCGGCAAACCCAGGCAGGCCAACCTGCGACGCGCTATCTCAACAGGCTACTACGCACTGTTTCACCTTCTCGTCGCGGAAGGGTCTGCACGAGTGAGCCCGAAGATGCCTGCTCGTTTGAAGGCCCGTATCGCTCGCGCCTTCATACACACGGAAATGAAACAAGTATGCAAGTCCCTCTCTGCCGGGAATCCTTCAGATATCCTTCAGGAACTTCAACCGCGTGGGTTCTCGGCGGAATTGCGCAAATTAGCCGAGACGTTCGTTCTTCTACAGGAACTGCGGCACGATGCAGATTACAACCTGCTGCAGAGGTACACGCGAACAGATACGCTCGAGTACCTCGATCGAGTGCAGAATGCCTTCGCGAACTGGAGGTTGGTCCGAGTCCGCGACGAAGCCAACGTCTTCCTCGCTGCCCTCCTCTTCGCTGGCCGGTGGTCGAAATGATCCTGCTCCTCCGAACCCAGCGCCGCGCCCTCCTCGGCCTCCAATCCCTCACTCGGCGCTTCAACCGCGGCAAGCAACTCCCGCCGCACCTCCAAACCGGCATCCGCGGCGAGTTCGAAGCGCTCTTCCACCTCCGCCGCCACGGCTACACCATAGTCGAGCGGCGCTGGCGCAGCCCGGAACTCAACGGCGACCTCGACCTTATTGCCTGGGATGCCGGCACGCTCTGCTTCATCGAGGTAAAAACCCGCACCGCCCGCGACATGACGCCCGCCGCGCTTGCGATCGACTTTGCCAAGCGCAGCATGCTGCGGAAGATGGCCGCCTCCTACCTGCGCACGCTGCCCCACCAGCAGCGCGACGGCGTGCTCGTCCGCTTCGACATCGTCTCCGTCTACCTGCTCGGCGGGCGCGTCGAATGCGAACTCCTGCGCGATGCCTTCGAGCGTACATAGCAGCGCGGAGCTAAAATAATCCCGACCGGCGCTGACGATTCGCGTCCAACGGATTGAGGGAAACAGCCATGGCTTTGCTCGACGCACCCGAATTCAACGAACGCAAAGAAAAACGCATCAAGATGCTGCTGATCGGCACCGCCATCACCATCGCCGCGCTGGTGCTGCTGACGCTGGCCGGTTTCCTGCTCGGCCACGGCTGGCTCTTTACCGACCTGCCCGCCGAACACAAGGTCAACAACTTCTTCCTCGCGCTCGAAGCGAAAGACTACAACAAGGCCTACGCGCTCTGGACCAACGACCCCGACTTCGCCCAGCACCCGGACAAGCACAAGGACTACACCCTGCAGCGCTTCACCGAGGATTGGACCACCGCCAGCCCAGCCGGCGCCCCCATCACCTCCCACCACGTCGACATCTCCAAGACCGACGGCTCCGGCACCTTCGGCACCGGCATCATCGTCGCCGTGCGCGTCAACGGCTGCAAGAAGCTCTTCATGTGGTACCAGAAGAGCGACGGCACGCTCGACGAACCCGCGCCGCATGAGCTGGAATACAGCGCCCCGGCACCCTGTTAGAATCGGGTGTTTCGGAGGTACTTCCCCATGGCCACACTCGTCTCGCCGCTCTCCGCTGCCGCTGAGTCAACCCCGGTCCGCGAACTTCACCACTGGATTGCCGGCAAGGCCGTCGCCGGATCATCCGGCCGCTTCGGCGAGGTATTTCATCCGGCTTCGGGCCGCGTTCAATCGCACGTCCCTCTCGCGACCGACGCCGAAGTGGACGCCGCCGTTCAGGCCGCCGCCGCCGCATTTCCGGCGTGGTGCGCACAGCCTCCGCTTCGCCGCGCCCGCGTGCTCTTCCGCTTTCGCGAGATCTTCGAGCAGCGCCTCGACGAGGTCGCCGCCCTCATCACCAGCGAGCACGGTAAGGTCAACTCCGACGCTCGCGGCGAAGCTACGCGCGGCCTCGAAGTCGTGGAGTTTGCCACCGGAATCCCACAGCTGTTAAAGGGCGAATACACCGAGCAGGTCGGCGCCGGAATCGATAGCTGGAGCATGCGCCAGCCGCTCGGCGTGGTCGCCGGCATCACGCCGTTCAACTTCCCCGCCATGGTGCCCATGTGGATGTTCCCCGTCGCTATCGCCTGCGGCAACACCTTTGTCCTGAAGCCCTCGGAGCGCGATCCCAGCGCATCGTTGCTGCTCGCCGAAATGCTGAAGGAAGCCGGCCTGCCCAACGGCGTCTTCAACGTCGTGCATGGCGATAAGTCCGCAGTCGACGCCATCCTCCAGCACAAGACCATCCAGGCCGTCAGCTTCGTCGGCTCGACGCCCATTGCCGAGTACGTCTATCGCGAAGGCACCAAAGCGGGCAAGCGTGTGCAGGCGCTCGGCGGCGCGAAGAACCACATGATCGTCATGCCCGACGCCGACCTCGACCAGGCTGCCGATGCCCTCGTCGGAGCCGCCTACGGCTCGGCCGGCGAGCGCTGCATGGCCATCTCGGTCGCTGTCGCGGTTGGCAACCAGACCGCCGATGCGCTCAAGGAGAAGCTCGCCAGCCGCATCGCCAAACTCAACGTTGGAGACGGCGCAAACGACCTGCCCAGCAGCCCCGTCGATCTCGGTCCGCTCATCACCAGGACGCACCTGGACAAGGTCACCAGCTACCTTTCCACCGGCACGGCGGAGGGCGCGGAGCTCGCCATCGACGGACGTGAAGGCGCACTCCCGGCCGGCGAAGGCTTCTTCCTCGGCGCCTGCCTCTTCGACCACGTCAGGCCGGAGATGCGCATCTACAAGGAAGAGATTTTTGGCCCCGTTCTCGGCGTCGTCCGCGTCAACAACTTCGAGACCGCGCTGCAGCTCATCAACGATCACGAATACGGCAACGGCACCAGCATCTTCACCCGCGACGGCGACACCGCGCGTGACTTCACCCATCGCGTGCAGGCCGGCATGGTCGGGATCAACGTGCCCATTCCGGTCCCGATGGCCTTCCACAGCTTCGGCGGTTGGAAGCGCAGCTTGTTTGGCGACCACGCGGTGCATGGTCCGGAGGGTGTGCGCTTCTACACCCGCATCAAGACCGTCACATCGCGCTGGCCGAAGGGCATTCGTACCGGCGTGGATACGTCCATGCCCACGCTCGGCTAGGGAGCGTTTGGCGCGATGACCTCGCGAGGCATGCAGTCCACGTCCTCCCCACGCGCCCGCAGCACATACACCCGATGGTGTCCGTCGAGCATGGTGCCATCGGGCCTGGTCTTCAGGCAATGCTCCTGTCCCAACTGAAGCGAAAGCCTCAGCTCCTCGGCCGTCTGTCGTTCGAAGATAGCCAGCTTGGCTCGGCTCAGCGTTACATCGCTGTGCAATGGTTTCAACGGAGGATGATCGTTCATCTGACCGGGACCGCAGCCTCCGCAAAGTCTTCGATCCAGCGTCGCTGTTCCGCCGTCTCCGGCATGGTGACTCCGCGAGCATCGCCCAATGACCGCAGCGCACTCTCGGGCGCCATCCCGTGCCCCACCAACAGACAAGCCGCCACAACGCCGGTCCGTCCTATCCCTTGCCGGCAATGCACCACCAGGCTTCTTCCGCTGGCGAGTTCGCGTTCCAGAGCATCAAGCTTCGCTATAAACGCGGTTCTGGAGACCGGCACTTGTCGATCAGCAATCGGAATGGAGCGAAACTGCAGCCCTTGCTGCCGCGCCACATCTCCCTCACAAGCCAGCCCCAGATCGCGTTCCTCTTCCGATTCCAACAGCGAGACAACGATGTCGATTCCGTCCCGGTGCCACGCCGCCATCTCGTCTTCCAGCCAATCGCCACCGCGAGGACGCGCCGCCAACGCCAGACGCCCCGGCCAAGGACCGTCAACCCAGTGCAGCTCTGTCGGCATAGTCAGTACCTCTCCCAATCAGCTTACCCACGGAGCTACTTCTCCGCCGTAGGCGGCACAATCCCCTTCAACCGCAGATACGTCGACAGCTCCGCATACTGTTCGTTGTCGTGCGACACATTCCCCCACGCGAAACCTATGCGCGAGCGCTTATTCTTGCCCGCCGGAATCATCTCGACCGCATTCGTTTCAGTCAGGCTCGCGTAGGCCTTGTCGCATTCGTCGAACGAAGCCCTCAGCGCGGCCACGATCGTCGCCTTATCCGCTGTATCCGACGGCACCATCTTCGCGTCGAACGCCGTGCCGTTCAGCGACGTGCAGGTATGCGCCTGCGCCTCCTTAATATGGTTCACGATGCGCGCGAACGTGCGGATATCCGGCGTCGGCTTGAACTGAAAGTCAGCCTCCGGCATCTTTTCCGCCGCCTTGATGACGTTGGGCTTCAGCGTGGTGTAGCTGCGCAGCACCTCGCTGGCCGGGCCGGTCGATGACGGAGGCGGGGTCATGCCGGGCATGTTGGCCATCTGGCAGAACGAACAAGCAGGAAGGGCGAGTGCGGCGAAGGCGGTAGCGAGCAGCGTGCGGTTCATGGATTGCCTTTCAGAAGGTGTGCCTCCAATGTAGCGCATCCACCCGCAAAGCAATGCGTAACGGGGATAAAAAATAAAAACGGGATAAGAGCGGAACTTCAAGCTCCTCTCTTATCCCGCTCTTTCCGTTCTTTCCTCGTTACGCCGTTCTTTAGCTGTCGCTCGTAACCCCCGCCAGCTCCACCAGCGGCGCGGAATCCGCCTCCACCAGCGCATCCGCGATGCTCAAATGCTTATCCAGCGTATCGATCCCGCGATCGATCTCCGCCGTCGTCACGATCAGCGGCGGCGCCACCACGAAATGCGATACCCAGGCCTGAATAATCACGCCATCCGCCATGCACTTGCCGGCGATCTGATCCACCAGCAGCGGCACACCCGAGACCTTATCCGCATACGTATTGAACGGCTGCTTCGTCGCGCAGTTTTTCACGATCTCGACCGCCCAGAACAGCCCCTTGCCGCGCACATCGCCCACGCTGGGATGCTTCGCCTTCAGCGCCTGCAGCTTTTGCTCGACATACGGCGCAAGTTCCGCCGCGCGCTCGACCAGACCCAGCCGCTGCATCTCGTGGATGGTCGCCACCGCCGGCGCCAGCGTCATCGGATGCGCCTCATAGGTGTGCCCGTGCGAGAAGTAGTGGTCCTGAAAGTACGCGCCAATCTTCTCATTCGTCGCGCACAGCCCCAGCGGAACATACGCGCTGGTGATGCCCTTCGCGGTGGTCAGAATATCCGGCGTCACACCCCAGTGCTCCATCGCGAACCACTTGCCGCTGCGTCCCCAGCCGCTCATCACCTCGTCCGCGATCATCAGCACGCCGGTCTCGTCGCACACCTTGCGCAGCTTCGGCATGTACTCGTCCGGCGGCACGATCACGCCATTCGTACCCACGATCGGCTCCAGAATGATCGCCGCCACATCGCTTTCGTTGCGAATCATGTGCTCGATGTAGTCCACGCACGCGATCCCGCAGCCCGGATAGGTATGCCGGATGGGGCAGCGGTAGCAGTTCACCTCCGGCGCGAAGATCGTCCCCTGTTGCTTGCCGCCGACCGGCTCCATCGCCCAGCGCCGCGGATCGCCCGTCGCCGCGATCGAGCCCGACGTGCTGCCATGGTAGCTGCGATAGCGCGCCATGATCTTCGTCTTGCCCGTATACATGCGCGCGATTTTGAACGCGGCTTCGTTGGCATCGGTACCGCTGGTCGTGAAGAAGAATTTGCTCAAGCCCTTCGGCAGCACCGTCAGCAACAGCTCCGAAAGCTCCGCCCGGCAGGTCGTCGCGTAGCCCGGCATCGCGTAGGCAAGCTCCTCGGCCTGCTTCGCGATCGACGCAATCACCGCCGCATTTTTGTGCCCCAGGTTCGAGCACATCAACTGCGACGAGAAGTCGAGATACTCCTTGCCCGCGCCGTCGACGATCGTGCAGTCCTTCGCATCGACGATGTGCATCGGGTTCCAGCTCTTCTGGAAACGCCACGTTCCGTAGTTCGTGCGTCTGGTAATTTCAACGACTTCCTGCGATGTCAGGTTGCTCATAGTTCCTTTCGAAAAAACGCTGCTATAGCGAAGATACGATTTTACCCTCCCTGTAACGCCGGCCCGCCGCTCACCCGTCAAAGCCAAAGCAAGTGGATACGCAGGTTGCGCCGCTTCTAGCGACTCCGTATGATTGATATTCCAGCCGCAGAAGGAATATGCGCGATGCTCAACCAACGCAAGGTCACCGTCGTTCTGCCTGCCTATAACGCGCAGAAAACGCTCGAACGGACCGTCGCCGAGATTCCCCGCGAGATCGTCGACGACATCATCCTGACCGACGACTGCAGCAAGGACGAGACCGCCGAACTCGGCCTCCGGCTCGGCCTGCACACCATCCGCCACGATACGAATCGCGGCTACGGCGGCAACCAGAAGACCTGCTACACGGCCGCGCTCAACCGCGGCGCGGACATTGTCGTGATGCTGCACCCCGACTATCAGTATTCGCCCAAGCTGATCTGCGCCATGGCCAGCATGATCGCCTACGACCAGTTCGATGTATCGCTCGGCTCGCGCATCCTGGGCAAGGGCGCGCTCGCGGGCGGCATGCCGCTCTACAAATACATCTCCAACCGCTTTCTCACCGGCGTCGAAAACATCCTCGTCAACCAGAAGCTCTCCGAGTATCACACCGGCTACCGCGCGTGGAGCCGCCAGGTGCTGGAGCGGCTGCCGCTGCTCGCCTGCTCCGACGACTTCGTCTTCGACAACCAGATGCTGGCGCAGTGCATGCACTTCGGCTTTCGTATCGGCGAGGTCTCGTGCCCCGCGCTCTACTTTCCGGAAGCCTCATCCATCAACTTCCGGCGCAGCGCCATCTACGGGCTTGGCGTGCTGGGCGTGGGCATGCAGTACCGCCTGAAACAATGGGGCCTTGCCGATCCCGCGATCCTGCGCGACCAGGAACAGCAGCGGCTGGGCTTCAACGCGGTTCCCAGCGCCCACCTAAGCCGCGCCTGATGCGTGAAGTCCGTAATGGTCAATCTGTTGTTCTGCCCTCAGCTTACTGCAGCCGGCTGTACCTCTTGATTTGTCATTCCCGAAGGGAATCCGCGTCTTCGTCCGCTGATTTCGAATAGGCCAACGTCACATTCAGTTCCGTGTACTCCAGAAACCGAGGGCTGAAAGCCCGATCTAATCAGGCACATTCTTGCAAGAGCTAGATCACCTCCATCACCAGCAGAAACAAGGTGAGCACTCCTCCCACGAGGCCGCAAATGCGAACCGTCCACACGTCCTGGTCATCGGGTGCATGACTGTTTGGGTTTCTCGGTGACGATCCCCGAAGCTTCGTAATTCTCCTCGCACCGAAGCACATGAACAAGCAAGAAAGAAAAGCTGCCAGAGTTATCAGTAAAACTATTACCGGGTTGCTCATCGCGCTTCTATCCCCACACCGACGCGAGTCTCCGAGCCCCGCATCAACAAAATATAAACCCCACCCGACAAAAAGAACCCAACAAACCAGGCATAGTCGTACAAAAACCTAAGCCTCGGCACAGCCAGCCCAATCAGCGAGAAAAACACCCCCACAACCAGCGCCAGGATAGCCTTCGCATTGAACCCTTCGCTGTACTCATACAGTCCATTGCGCTTGTAGAGTTCGGCCACTTCCAGATGCTTGTGCCGCAATAAAAAATAATCTGCCACCATAATTCCCGCAACCGGCCCCAGCAGACCCGAATATCCAACGAGCCACCCAAAAATGTAGTTACCGAATGTGGCCATCAGCTTCCAAGGCATCATTGCAAGGCCAAGAAATCCCGTAATTAAACCGCCCGTCCTGAAGCTGATGTACTTCGGCGCCAGGTTCGAAAAATCGTTCGAAGGCGACACTACATTCGCTCCGATATTCACGTTCAGCGTCGCCGTCAGAATGCTCACCAGCGCCACAAACGCAATCAGCGGCTGATGAAACCTTCCCAGCAGCGTGATCGGGCTCCAGATTGGCTCGCCGAAGACCAACGTGCTCGCCGACGTGCAGGCGATGCCGATAAAGCTGTACAGCGTCATCGCCACGGGAAGCCCGAAGGCCTGGCCGAAGATCTGTGAGTCCTGGCTCCTGGCATAGCGGGTAAAGTCGGGAATATTCAACGACAGCGTCGCCCAGTATCCCACCATCGCGGTCAGCATGGGGAAGAAGAAGTGGAAGAACGCGCCGGTCGTCGCGAACTTACTCGGCGCGGCCAGCATCGGCCCAAAGCCTCCGGCCTTATAGGTCATATACGCCAGCAGCGCGAGCGACATCACCAGCAGAAATGGCGCGGAGAAGCTCTGCAGAAAGCGAATCGACTCCACGCCGCGCCACACCACATACATGTTCAGCAGCCAGAAGCCGAGGAAGCAAATCCAGATCACCGACGGTATCGCCAGCGTCGAAGGCCACACCACATTCACCATCGCCGCGATCGACTGCCCGCCAATCCATGACTGAATCCCGAACCACCCACAAGCTACAATGGCCCGCAACACTGCGGGAATATTCGCTCCCCGCACACCGAAGCTCGCCCGTACAAAGACCGGAAATGGAATGCCGTACTTTGCGCCAGCATGCGCATTCAGCAGCATCGGGATGAGCACGATCAGATTCCCGAGCAGGATGGTCAGCACCGCCTCCCACCAGTTCATGCCGCCCGCGATCAGCGACGACGCCAGCATATACGTCGTCACCTCCATCGACATCGAGAACCACAGCGCGATGTAGTTGTACGTGCCCCAGGTGCGGCGCGCGGGCTCGGTCGGCGCCAGGTCTTCGTTGTAGAGCCGAGAGTCGTGCGCCGCGACGGGCATCAAGCGTAGCCCCCGGCGTTGGCTTCGCGATAGAGAAAGCGGCCGCGGCCGGGTGTGCCCAGGAACCTGCCGCCTTCGACGATCAGCTCGCCGCGCGAAAACACCTTCGCCACATTGCCCTTGCAGCGCCAGCCTTCGAACATGTTGTAGTCCGTGTTCATCGCCTGCGTGGCCGCGGAGATGGTGTGTTCGGCGGCCGGATCCCACAGCAGGATGTCCGCGTCTTTGCCCACGCGGATGGAGCCTTTATCCGGCATGCCGAAGATGTGCGCCGGCTGCGTCGCGGTCAGCGAGACGAACTTCTGCGGCGTCAGCCAGTGCGTATTCACGCCGCGATCCCACAGCACCTGCATGCGATTTTCGATGAGCGGGCCGCCGTTCGGAATCTTCGTAAAGTCGTCCTTGCCCAGCGATTTCTGGTCGGCGAAACGGAACGGGCAGTGGTCGGTCGAAACCACCAAAAGCGCGCCCTCGCTCAGCGCCTTCCACAGCGCATGCTGATGGCGCTTCTCGCGCAGCGGCGGCGTGAAGACGAACTTCGCCTCCTCGAAGCTCTCGCCCGGCATTTGCTCTTCGAGCGACAGCACCAGATACTGCGGACAGGTCTCGGCGATGGCCCGGATGCCGCGCTCCTGCGCCGCCACCAGTTCGCGCAGTGAATCCTCGTTCGACAGATGCACGATATACACGACAGCCCGCGCCATGTGCGCGATGGCGATGGCGCGATGCGTTGCCTCGGCCTCGGCCTGCGTGCTGCGGGTGAGCGCGTGGAAGACCGGCTCGGTCTTGCCTGCGGCCAGCGCCTGCGCTACCACCACGTCGATCACAGCGCCGTTCTCGGCATGGATCATGCACAGCGCGTTCAGCTTCGCGGCCTTCTGCATCACCTGGAACATCAGGCCGTCGTCGATCATCAGCACATTCGGATACGCCATAAACAGCTTGAAGCTGGTGATGCCGCGCGCGACCATGTCGTCCATCTCGTCGAGGGCCTCGTGGTTGGGGCCGAGGTCCGTGATCGCCATATGCAGCGAGTAGTCGACGCAAGCCTTGCCCGCGGCCTTCGCATCCCAGACGGCGAGCGCCTCGGCCAGCGTATGCCCGCGCGACTGCAGCGCAAAGTCGATGACGGTGGTCGTGCCGCCGATTGCCGCCGCGCGGGTGCCGGTCAGGTAATCGTCCGCCGAGGTGGTCCCGCCGAAGGGCATGTCGAGGTGCGTATGCACATCGATGCCGCCGGGCATGACGAACAGGCCCGTGGCATCGACCAGTGTGTGACCGTCGGGCGCGATGGTCTTCTCGACAGCGGCGATCTTCTCGCCTTCGATCAGGACGTCGGCCCACTCCTCGCGGTCCGCGTGGATGATTTTTCCGTGTTGAATCAGAATTCCCATGGCTATTCCTTAGCTTGTTGAACAGGGTTTGAGATCAACCAGTGTTGCCCAAAATCAAGGCTGCCGTCTGGATTCGGATAACCAAAAGACTGAACCGCAAATTGAAAATTGGGGCACTGGGTGTAGGCCTTATTCAAACCTCGCCAGCCTATCGGAAGAGTCTTGATTCGCACAGCCAAAGCATCACGAATTGTGAAGGTAACTCCGTACAGCGAGCCAACGCTTGCAACGGAACCCTCTTTTGACTTGACGGCAAGATGAACATTTGAGGCTGCACTGCGTGGACGGCCAAGTGCGCAGAGATAGAAATACTCTGAATTGGTTCGCAGGGGCATAGGTACATCGGTGACGAATTGTGTCAGGTCGTCACCGACCTTCTTCAGGCATTTTTGACAGTGGTGCTCGGCGTGGAAACCTGAAACATAGCGCCCCCAAATCGAGCTAAAGGGATTGGCTGCCAAGTCGAGTCCGTTGATTTCCAATTGCATTTGTTTTCTCCATACCTGCTTTACGCGGCGTCAACATCCAATTCACGGGCCGATGCTCGGGGTCGCAGCGCAACAATTACCTCGTAGTCCAGAGAGTTGGCGAACCGCATAAGACATCCGAACGAAAACTCATCGATGGCGAGTCGGTGGATCAGCCTGATATTCTTCTGCGTCGTCGACAGAAGCTTCGCCGCCCGCTTCGTGCTAAGTTTGCGAGCCTCAAGGGTGCGGCTGATTGTCACAACCATCCGCATCTTGTTGTGGAGCAGATCGGCATCCGGCAGTCCGAGGTCGATGAAGACATAGCCCGAACCCATAAAAACATTGCTTCCCGGACTTGTCTCGACCAAATCAGGAACGGTCTTCCTCATGAATTTGCTCCGCCGTTATCAGGTTGTTTCACTTTCTATAGAAAGCATTTCAACGTCACCACGCCCCGGTGATTCGCTCCGGGGCTAAAAGGTCAAGATCGTTTGACTTGCTAGCGGCATTGCGCAAGCCGTGACGCTCCAAGCGATTCTAAACGGGTTCTACTTTGAGTCTGAACATAGGCTGTACC
>CAXTMK010000138.1:0-1650 GCA_964245315.1 uncultured Acidobacteriaceae bacterium
CCAACACCAGCATCGCGCACAAGACAAACCAACGAACGGGCCTAAGGGAGTTATGCGAAAAAAGCTGCATCCGGTTGATCTCCTGAAAGTTTCCAGCTATGAGTTTACCGACTTGACGAACCGGCTTATTGCACCGTGAGAGGCACGGTGAAGGAGGAAGTCGCGCCGGTCGATCCGGTCGCGGTAACCGTGACGGTGTAGGGTCCGGCCGGTGTACGCGGCGTGCTGCCGGACGTGATCGGATCGCTGCATGCCATCATGCCGGATGCGACGACCAGCAGCGCCAGTACCATGCCGAGTCGAGCGAATCGGTGCATTGTGCGCCTGCGGTTGAGACCGATCGCGAGCGCCAGTCCAAAGCCCGCGACCATGCCGGCCAGCGACCCTGGGCCACTGCCCGTACCGCCGATGGAGCTTGTCGTAATCGGCCCCTGTTGGGTCAGGATGCTAAGCGCGACCGTGCTGCTTGCGGAGCAGCCCGTCGCCGTAATCGTCGATGGGCTGAAGGAGCACGACGAGTTGGCGGGCAGTCCCGAGCACGACATCGAGATGGTCCCGGCGTAGACCGTCTGCGCCAGGGTAAAGCTATAGAGCGCCGTCTCACCCGCAACGACCGTCGAGTATCGATTGGTCGTCGCGGCGGCGGTAAAGCTGGGCGCGGCGCTCGAGACAGCGACGCCCACAGCGCTGGCCGATCTGTTGTAATAGCTGTCGCCGTTGTACATCGCGGTGACGCTGTAGGAGCCGGCGGTGGCGAAGGTGTAGGTCAGGCTGGCTGCGTTGCTCGCGACAGTCTGCGGCGTGCCGATCTGCGCGCCGTTGGCGAAGAAGGTGACCGTGCCGGTGGGGCTTCCGCTGCTGGCGATGGTCGCCGTAAAGGTAAGCGCCGTGTTGGTCGAGAAGGTGGTCGTGCCGGTGCAATTTCCGCTTTTGGTCAGCGCGACCGACGTGCGGGTGATGGGCGTCATGATGCCCACCGCAGTCAGCGGAAAGGTCGCGGAAGAGTGCGCGGATGTAACCTGCAGCGTGCCGGTAAAAGCGCCCAGCGCACTCGGTGCCGCCGTAATTGGCAGCAGGCAGTCGGTCGTGTTGTCCGCCGTATTGACCTTGCAGGCCGGTGTGCCGATGGAGAAGTTTTTAGATCCCGTCGTAATCGCATAGGGCGTCGATGCCGCCGGCATATCGCCCGCTACGAAATGAATGTCGACCGTCTGCGTCGCAGTCGACGTCTCACCCACATTGCCAAACTTAGTGCCCGACGACACCTCGCGAATCAGATTCGTAATCGTGTCGCCGACGTAAAGATTGAAGTACGCATCGGCGTTGATGCCGAAGATGCCGGGGTTGGTGGTGGACGCGAAATTGCCGGACCCGCTTGATCCGAAGGTCGCCTGCGTCGCCGGACATCCGTCGCCGGAGGTATCGATCACGGTACTGCATGCCGTTCCTCCGCCGCCGACCACATACTGGGTCGCGCCGTTGGAGTCGACGCGCCAGATGACGCCGCTGCTGGCATCCGTGAAGTAGACGTTACCGCCCGTGTCGGAGGCGACACCGAAGGTGCTGCCGATGCCGAATGTGCCCGGCACGCCACGCATCAGAACTTTGGCGGGGGCATTCTGGATGCCGGCAAACTGCGTAAAGACATCG
>CAXTMK010000138.1:1660-12765 GCA_964245315.1 uncultured Acidobacteriaceae bacterium
GTCGCTATTTTGCCGACGAAATTATAGTATTCGTCCGCCACATAGACGTTGCCCGCGGGATCGAGCGCGAGCGCATAAGGCCCGTCGATCTCAGCGGCATTCGCGGGCCCGCCAAAGGTCGAAAGGGCATACGAGCAGCCGTTGGTAGTTGCGGGAGAGTTTGGGCATGTGCTGCTACCCGAGATCGAGCCCAGAATCTTGCCGATCGTGCCCGGCGGGATACTTACGCCCGCAACCGTCGTGGTGGTCGTCGCATTCGTATTCACCACCAAGATCGCTTCCTTGTACTCCTCCGCGATGTACAAGTTGCCGGCCATGTCGAAGGCGATATCGTAGGGAGAGTAGAGGTAGCTGCCGGTGGCCGCAACGATGTTTCCGGAGGCGTTGTTGGCGGCATAGCCAGGCGTTCCTCCGACGCTGCCGGCCACGTTGCTGATAACGCCGCTGGCGGTGGCGGAAATCAGGCCGTTGGTCGCGGCAACCATACGGACATCGCCGTCTCCCGATCCCGACGAATAGATCTCGGTAAAGTAAAGATTTCCGGCCGGCGAAAACGCCAGTCCCGCGGGCTTTACGAGCTTGACCGCCGTTCCCAGGCAACCGTCGCCCCGCGCATCGGCGGCGACCAGCGCCCCGCATGCAGCCCCAGCCGCGGGAGACGCCGCCGCACCGCCAGCCACCGCCGTCACAACTCCGGTGCTCGCATCGACGCGGCGAATCAGGCCATTCGTGTAGTCGCTGAAGAAGACGTTCCCGGCGGAATCCACGGTCGCATAGCGCGGCCCGACGAGTTGAATCTCAGTCGCCAGGCAGCCGTCGCCATAGGCATCGGTGGAGGTAAAGCCAGAAACCGGACATGTGGCGCCAGAGGCGATCGCCGCCGTACCCCCGCCCGCGATCAGCTTGACCGTATAGGGAACGAGTGAGGGCGGCGTCTGCGCCTGGGCCAGTCCGCAGCTCGCAAGAAGCGTAATGAGGCTTAACTGAGAGACAAAACTGCGCGATGCGGAAACCAATCGAGGGAGTAGCTTGAACACGGGCAAAGCTCCTGGAATGAGTGCGCTTCAGCTCACGGACCGCGAAGATTTCTTCGCACCGATCCGGACGCTCCCGTTGAACCCGGAGTCGCCCGAGGAAAGATTAGTAGTAAAGGCAGGATAACATTACAGACTTGTCATGCAGCGTGAAGCTTTCGCGAATTGAGGCTGCGCGCGATGCGCTACAGCGCCCTCGGATGCGTCTCCTCATACACCCGCTGCACCTGCTGCGCGCTCAACTGCGTGTAGCGCTGCGTGGTGGAGAGACGCTCATGCCCGAGCATCTCCTGGATGGCGCGCAGGTCCGCGCCTTCCTCCAGCATATGCGTGCCGAAGGCGTGGCGCAGCGTATGCGGATGCACATCCGCGGCCAGCCCTCGGGTAAGCGCAATGTTCTTCACGATGCGGCCTACGCTGCGTGTGGTCAGGCGGCACGTGCCGCGCAGGCGCAGGTTCATCAGCACCGCGCCCTTGTCCATGATGTCACCGGTCTTGCCCGCGGCCTGCAGCCTCCGTGCACGCTGCGGAAGGTAAGCGCGCAGGGCGATCGCTGCCTGATCGCCCAGCGGAACGAGCCGCTCCTTCTTGCCCTTGCCGCGGACGAGAATAGCATCGTCGGCCCAGCGGATAGAGCGCATGTCCAGCCCGACCAGCTCCGAGTTGCGGATGCCGCAGCCGTAGAGCAGCTCAAAGATGACGCGGTCGCGCTCCGGCCATGCGCCCACATCGTCTTTCGCATCGAGAACGCGATTGACTTCCTCGGCGCTGGGCACGCGCGGCAGATGCAGCGGACGCTTAGGCGTGCTCACCAGCAGCGCCGGATTCTGCGCCACCTTGCCCTCTTTCGCAAGCCACTTGAACCAGCTGCGAATGCTCGCCAGCGCACGCGCCGCGCTGGCTTTGCCCAGGCCTTTGTCGTAGAGCACGGCGAGATAGCGGCGAATGTGCAGGTGCTCCACATCGGCAATTTTCCCGCTGCTTACGTCCATGGCTAGGTAGCCGGCAAAGCCGCGGATCTCGCGTGAGTAAGCGCGAACGGTATGCTCACTGGCACCGCGCTCGGCTCCAAGGACACGCAAAAATCCATCAGCCATTGCCGCGAATTCGCTCGTCTCAGGCACGCTCTTCCCTCCTCCCTCCTCCCTCTTCCCTGCTCTTCGCCCGAGGATGATGCCTACGATGCACGGCCTGGAGCCGCCCCAGCGCGACATGCGTATAGACCTGAGTGGTCGCGATATCCGCATGCCCCAGAAAGGTTTGCACACTGCGCAGATCAGCACCATGCTCGACCATGTGCGTCGCGCAGCTATGCCGCAGCTTATGCGGGCTCGCGGTCTTCCCGTCGGACGAATCCTGCACCATCTTCCACACCCACTGCCGCGACAACGCATTGCCGCGCACGCTCAGGAACATCGCGCTCTGCATCCTCGTAGCGTTTCTCGCCAGCCCAGGCCGCGCCTGCTTCAGATACTTTTCGATCGCCTCGCACGCCTTGCGTCCCAGCGGCACGATGCGCTCTTTATCGCCCTTGCCCCGCACCTGCGCGCGTTGCACATCGATCCGCACATCGGAGACGCGCAACGCGCAGATCTCGCCCACGCGCAGGCCTCCGGCATACAGCAGTTCCAGAATCGCATGATCGCGCAGGGCGGTATTCTTCGCATCGTCGAGCGCGGCAGCAGAACCCTTGCTTTCGAGCATGGCTGTCACTTCGCTCTCAGCGAGCGACTTCGGCAGCACCTTCCAGCTCGCGGGCGAGTCTATATTCACGGTGGGGTCGTGCGCTATGCGCTTATCCATCAGCAGCCAGCGATAGAAGCCGCGCAGCGCACTCAGCTGCCGCGCGATGGTCCGCGTCTCGTTATGATTCGCGCGCCGCTCCTCCATAAAGCCGCTCACATCGGCCTGCGTAGCGGAGAGCAGCACGCCATTGCGCTTCTCGATATGCTCCGCGAACTGGTCGAGATCGCGCGTATAGGACTCGACCGAGTTCGGTCGCAGCCCCTTTTCGACGCGGAGGTAGACCTCGAATTCGCGGACCAGACGTACGTTGCTCGCGCCGACGACCATGGCTCCATTATCCCGCCGCCGCGCCTCTCGTAAACGCCCCGAACCATCCCCGCCACTATCCGGCCTTTCTACTCCCCACTCCCTATTCCCTGTTACCTGCTTCTATACTTGTTTTATGTTCGAAACACTCTCCGACAAACTGCAGCGCTCGTTCAAGCACCTCCGCGGCCAGGGCACCATCACCGGTGAGAACATCTCCGACGCCATGCGCGAGATCCGCCTCGCCCTCATCGAATCCGACGTCAACCTGTCCGTCGTCGACACGCTCGTCGAACACATCCGCGCCAAGGCCATGGGCTCGCAGGTTACCACCGCTCTCAGCCCTTCCGAGCAGATCGTCAAGATTGTGCATGACGAACTCGTCGCCATCCTGGGCAAGGACATCTCGAAGTTCAAGACCGCCTCGCAGCCGCCCTCGGTCGTGCTGATGGCCGGCCTGCAGGGCTCGGGCAAGACGACCACCTCCGCCAAGCTGGCGCAGTGGCTGAAGAAGGGCGGACACCGGCCGATGCTGGTGTCGGTCGACGTCTATCGTCCCGCCGCGCGCGAACAGCTTGCGGTGATCGCGAAGTCGACCGGCGTGAGCCTCTATGAGGGCAAGCTCGATGCCTCGGTCCAGAACGGTACCCCGGAGGTTCTGAGGCTCGCGAAGGAAGCCAGGCGAGAAGCCGCCAACTTCGGCTGCGACATCCTCATCGTCGACACCGCCGGCCGTCTCGGCATCGACACCGTGCTGATGGACGAGATGGCGGAGTTGAAGAAGCTGCTCAACCCCAGCGAAATCCTCTTCGTCGCCGACGCCATGACCGGCCAGGACGCGGTCAACTCCGCCAGGGCCTTCAACGACCGGCTCACCATCACCGGCGCCATCCTGACCAAGATGGATGGCGACGCCCGCGGCGGCGCTGCCCTCTCGATCCGCCAGATTACGGGCGCGCCCATCAAGTTCCTCGGCACGGGCGAGAAGCCCGACGCCTTCGAGCCCTTCCACCCGGACCGCATCGTCAGCCGCATCATGGGCATGGGCGACATCGCCACGCTGCTCGAGCGCGCCGAAGACAAGCTCGACCGCGGCAAGGCCGAGGCCTTCGCCAAGAAGGCGCTCACCGGCCAGGGCTTCTCGCTCGAAGACTTCCGCGAACAGCTCAGGCAGATCAAAAAGATGGGCTCGATGAAGTCGATCCTGAAGATGCTGCCGTCGGTGGGCCCGTTTGCCGGCATGGCTCAGGCGGCGGAGAACGTGGATGAGAGCCAGTTCACGCGCATCGAATCCATCATCAACTCGATGACCAATAAAGAGCGCCAGAACGCCGACCTCATCAATGGCAGCCGCCGCAAGCGTATCGCAAACGGCAGCGGCACCAGCGTGCAAGAGGTCAACAACCTGCTGAGGCAGTACAGCCAGATGTCGAAGATGTTCAAGACGATGGGCGGAGGTATGGGCGGCGGAATCAAGGCGCAGCAGAGAATGATGAGCCAGATGCAGGGAAAACAGAAGTTTGGGCGGTAATAAAGCTGTTACGGTGCCTTGGCGGTATATAAGGTGAATATGACGATCGATCAGGCTGCATCAAGCTTCTCCTTCATTAGCGACTTGAAGTTACATACGGAGCTTGCAACGTTGGGTGACAACGCGCTGCCCATCTATGCGGCGGCGCTCTATCTCGACGTGGACGATTTTGCGTCGTTCGCCTCTGATTCCCTCACAGATGATCCTCTCGATAAGAAGCTGACATCATCTATATAAGCGAAGCCGACGGCTTCGCTTTTGTGGCACAAGGCTACACAGCACAGCAGTGGGGCAAACCCACAGCTCCCACGAATAAAGCATCTGATCTCAATGCCGCAGCAGCTTGGCTCTTGCAGGCGGACATCGCGGCTGTTCCGAACGCATTGAAGCCGCAGGCTGAGATGCTTCGCAAATGTCTTCAGGATCAAACAATCAATAGGATAATCTTCGCGTATGCGCACAATTGCTGCATCTCGCCGCCTGTCGACTCAGAACTAGAAACATTGCAAAACATGGTTAGCGGCCTGGCGATCTGCCAAGGCATAACGGTCGAGACTATAGAGCTAGGTTTGCAGCGAATCCAAGAGATCTATCTCAACTCTACTGGAATCATCCAGGTCACGGACGATATTGAAATTCCTGCAGACGAGATCCTTACTATTCCAGGCAGCGGGTGGAATTCGTTTGTCCTAACTGTCAAAGGCGAAGTTCTGCGACAGCTTTACGACACCCACAAGAGCGCGCTCTTCAGTGCGAACCTTCGGGACTTTCTGGGACTTCGGAACAATGCGCGGAACGTCAACAGCACGATCCGAGATACCATACAGCAACGGCCAAATGAATTCTTCATTTTAAACAATGGAGTGACCCTGATAACGAATGACGCCGTCGTGCTTGACAAACCCCGAAGGCTCAAGGTGTCGGGCGTTTCCGTCGTCAATGGCGCCCAAACGACTGGTTCCCTCTTCGCTGCAGGTGCTCTTCATGCTTCTAACGTTTCGGTCTTGGCAAAAGTCATTAAGGTCTCGAACGACTCGCTCATCCCGAAGATCGTAGCAGGAAACAATACGCAGAACTCAATCGTTGCATGGGACCGGCGCAGTAACGATCCCTTGCAGATCAGGATAGGTAGCGAATTTGCTGCGCAAGGGATCTCTTATGTGCGTCGCAGAGATTCTAAGAAGCATAGTAGTAACTCAATCTTCGCAGAGCAGATTGGACAGATGCTATGTGCATTCGGCGGCGATTTACAAACAGCAATTAGAGCCAAGGCTGAAATATTCGAATCGGACGCCACTTACGCTAAAGTCTTCCCAAACTCGATCAGCATCCAGCACATGTATGCAGTTCAAGCTCTCGGCTGGGCATATGACGCGGTCAAGGCGGGGCTGCGTACGAAGATAAACAGCAACATTGCGACGCAGATCGAAACGGCACAGTTCAAGCTCATAGATTTTCCCGCCTCAAAGCAATTCGTGTTGTGTGTGATCAGCCAGCTCAGGGAAGAGATAGCGGGACGTCAAGTTTCGTCTCCGTCAGCCCTTCGCTTCCGTAACGATAAAATCCTCTCAGACCAGAAGCCAGCAGTTGAGGGATGGACTGCGGCTCTCCACTTTTTGCTTCCGCTCATGGCGTCTAACCTACCCGCGCCCGCCTATGAAACCGTTCGGTCGAACTCTCACCTAGCCACCGTTGCAAATCGAGTCCTGGGTCTTACGGCGGGTTTGTTGGCTATTCAGAATCCGTTCGTCGGGATTCGAGTGTTCCTTGCTAATCCTTAGGCTACTGAGGAACGCAACGCTCTTGCCGTCCCTCAATTCACCTTCCCCATCTGACCAACATCCATCCCATCGGACGAATCCAGCCCGAACCGGTCCGCCACTTCGTAAAGGCCCGCATTCCACTCAAACAGCGTATCGGCCGACCGCGTCTCGACGCGCTCTACATACAGCACGAAGAGTCCGGACTTATTCTCGTTGATCCCCAGCACCCGATACTCCGAAGTCTCCAGAAATTCAGCCGTCTTCTGAAACGGCTCAGGCGCCGAGTTCATGAAGAAATACCCCCAAAGGCAGCGGCCCATCCACGGCCCACACGCTCGCCTGCTTCATCTTGCCAAACGTCTCCTGCAACTGGGGCAATCGCGGGACACGATACCTAATTCCCTCCGTTCCGTAGCGTAGAATCCAACCAGCGGAGGCCATGGATGATCGAAACCATACCCGATACGCACTCACTCGCAGTCTTCGGCGACGATCCCGCAAAGATCCTGCAGCAGCTCAAGGCCACGCATCGCCCGATAACCCTCACAGTCGATGGGGAACCCGCCGCCATCCTGCAGGATCCAGAGGAGTATCAGCGCCTGCTTGACCTCGCCGCCATGGCCGATGTCGAAGAAGACCTGCGCCAGAGTCTCGAAGACGTAGCCCAGGGTCGCACTCAGTCAGCCGTGAAGTCTTCGCCGAGTTGCGTGAGGAGTATGGCATACGAGGTTAGGATTTCAAAGCAAGCGAAAGCTAACCTTCGCCACATCTTCAAAGCGTTTCGCGTTATCCATTCGCCGATTGCGGAAGGGTGGTTCCGTTGCCTTTGCAGGCTGACAAGGGTGCCTAGGCTCGCCTCAATAATTTGGCGTCAACTGCTCATACTGGCGAATCTGCTCCAGTGTAAAGCGGTGCATGTCCTCGCCCTCGAGTTCAGCCTTGTACCAGCTCACCACGCGGTTCAGTGCAACGTCGAGCGTCATCCGCGGCTTCCAGCCCAACTCCGCACGCGCACGGCTGGAGTCGAGTTTCAGGTAGCCGGCCTCATGCACTCCGGGATCGGGATCGAGGCGCCAACTGGCGCCGCCCTGCCAGCTCTGAACCAGGCGCTCGACTATCCAGGAGACCGGCCGGGCATCGTCATCCGAAGGCCCGAAGTTGTAAGCCGTGGCAAATCTCGCATCGCCCGTGAAAAGCCGCTGTGCGATTGTGAGATAGCCTGCAATCGGTTCCATCACATGTTGCCACGGACGAATTGCGTTGGGCCGCCGGATCGATACCGGCTCGCCTGCCACGAATGCGCGCACCATATCCGGGACCAATCGATCCATAGACCAGTCGCCACCGCCGATTACGTTGCCTGCCCGCGCGGTTGCAATTCCGCAATGCAGGCCGGCGGATCCGGAGGATTGGAAGTAGCTCTGACGAAATGCCGCGGAGACGATCTCGGCGCAGGCCTTGGAACTCGAGTAAGGGTCGTAGCCGCCCAGCGGATCGGTCTCGCGATAGCCCCAGAGCCATTCCTTGTTTTCATAACACTTGTCGGTGGTAACGGAGACGACCGCGCGCACGCTCGGCACATCGCGAATCGCCTGAAGGACGTTTGCCGTACCAATCACATTGGTCTGGAAAGTACCAAGCGGATCTTCATAACTCAGGCGAACCAGCGGCTGCGCGGCAAGATGGAAGACGATCTCGGGAGCGAAGTCGGATAAAGATTCTTTCAGTTTGGAATAATCGCGAATATCTCCGCGAATGTCGTCCAATACATCCTTCACTCCACAAATATTGAAGAAGTTCTTATTGGTCGCGGGATCGAGCGAGTAGCCTCTTGTAACTGCACCCATCGAGGCAAGCCACAAAGAAAGCCATCCACCCTTGAATCCGGTATGTCCTGTCAGGAAGACTCGCCGCCCGGACCAGAAGTTCTTATCGAACGCATTGTCGGGACTTACCATGTCTTCCAGGGCGCCTTTCCTTCATTCCATAAACTCTCGAGATGCTGCTTATCCCGCAACGTGTCCATTGCCTGCCAGAAACCATGATGAAAGTAGGCATGCACCTCGCCGCCCGAAACCAGCTTTTCGATTGGCTCCCGTTCGAACATCTGGGAGTCGTCGGTGATGTAGTCGATCACCTTCGGCGACAGGACAAAGAATCCGCCGTTGATCCAGCCGCCATCATCCTTCGGTTTCTCCTGGAAAGAATACAAGTGCGAATCTCTTAGACCCAATGCGCCGAAGCGCGATGGCGGCTGGATGCTGGTTAGAGTCGCCAACCGGCCATGCGTTCGATGAAACGCGATCAGCGCCTTCAGGTCGACATCGGCTACTCCATCGCCATACGTCATGCAGAACGCTTCTTCGTCTTTAACGTAGTTGGCGACGCGCCGCAGGCGTCCGCCAGTTCCGGTCCCGTCGCCCGTGTCGATCAGCGTGACGCGCCACGGTTCGGCATCGGAGTTATGCACGATCATCTTGTTCTGCTGCATGTCGAACGTCACATCGGAGGTGTGAAGGAAGTAGTTCGCGAAGAACTCCTTGATGACGTATCCCTTGTAACCGCAGCAAATAACAAAGTCATTAATGCCATGCTGTGAATAAATCTTAAGTATGTGTAATTATATGGGGAGGACAGATATCTACACCATTGGCTTTGGGCGAAGAGATGTTTCTTCGGAGATACGCGTACCTAGACCACCGGCCAGAATAACTGCTTTCAAGTGGTGTCCCCTTCCATGTCCGTGAGATTTGCAAGTCTCCGGCAAGGCCGGCGATCGCCCTTCCGCAATTTGCCTGATACATTTATACAATGAGTGAACGTTCCGAACAGTTGCGCCAACAGATTCTCGCGCTTACGGCCGAATACCACGCCGAGGCCTTCCCTCAGCGCGCTTTCACGCCCGGGGAGTCCGTAGTGCCGGTGTCGGGCAAGGTTATCGATGCGCAAGATATCGGCGCGGTCGTGGAGTCGGCACTGGACGGTTGGTTTACGACCGGACGCTGGGCGCGGGTCTTCGAGCGCGAGCTTGCGCGCTTCATGGGCCTGCGCTCCGCGTCGCTGGTTAACTCGGGTTCCTCCGCAAATCTGGTCGCCCTGACTGCGCTGACTTCGCCCAAGCGGGGTGAGCGCGCCCTCAAACCGGGCGACGAGGTAATCACGGTCGCGGCCGGCTTCCCGACCACGGTAAACCCGATCTTTCAGAACCAGCTGGTGCCGGTCTTCATCGACGTAACCCTGCCTACCTACGAGATCGACATAACGCTGCTCGAGGCCGCGCGTTCGGAGAAGACCAGGGCAGTCATGGTTGCGCATACGCTGGGAAACGCCTTTGCCGTGGAAGCCGTAAGCCAGTTCTGCAAGAAGTACAACCTGTGGCTGGTTGAGGACTGCTGCGATGCCCTGGGGACAACGTTCAACGGCAAGCTGGTCGGGACTTTCGGCGATATTGCGACGCTCAGCTACTAACCGGCTCACCACATCACCATGGGTGAAGGCGGTGCGGTTCTGACCGATAAACCGGCGTTGAAGGTTCTGATCGAGAGCTTCAGGGATTGGGGGCGCGACTGCTGGTGCGAACCCGGCGTCGACAACACCTGCGGCAAACGGTTCGATTGGCAGTTAGGCACACTGCCCTGCGGCTACGATCACAAATACACCTACTCGCACATCGGGTACAACCTCAAGGCGACGGACATGCAAGCCGCTCTCGGGGTCAGCCAGTTGAAGAAGCTGCCCCACTTTATCGAGCGGCGCAAGGCCAACTTCGCCGGGCTGACCGAGCGCCTGCGCAAGTTCGAACAGTACCTCGCCCTTCCTGTCGCGACCGCCGGAGCGGACCCGAGCTGGTTCGGCTATCCTGTCGCCGTCAAGCCTGACGCCCCCTTCACCCGCGACCAGATGACCCGCGCACTCGACGCGGCGAAGATCGGGACACGTCTGCTCTTCGCCGGCAACCTGCTGCGTCAACCCGCCTACGAAGGGCTGACCTATCGTGTCGTCGGCGAGATGACCAATACCGACTTTGTCATGAATCAGGTCTTCTGGCTCGGCGTCTTCCCTGGACTTACGGCGGAGATGCTGGACTTCGTCGAGCAGACCATTGGGGGTGTCATCGAACGCGCATCCAGCGGACGCGAGGAGCTTCTGCCGGTGATCGCGGCCGGCAGCTAAGCACAAACAGCACGCCCAGGAGGATCGCTGGTGATGGTGGCACGAACCTCACCAGCGATCCTGGCGATTATCGGGGCTGCCAGGGTCACCTGGACCTGTGAAGGCCAAAATGGCTAAGCCACGCTAGACCATTTTCCTCGCCGAAAGTAAACTTCAAACCCGCGCCCATCCTTTCATCCGTTTCCTGAAGAAGCCCGAAAGCTAGGGTGAGCCGAAGACAGCCTCACTTCTGCAAAACGCATTGATAGTTCGCCACTGCGCCCTTGACGTGTTGCCCGGAGCTATCCACGGGCATGTAATTCTGCGGGCAGACGTAGATGGCCGCGCCGCCAGCCTTCGCAATATCATCGATGGCCTCGCCTGTCCCCGCGTAGTCGTTTCCCTGGATGGTCCGGCTGCCGACGTGCTCGCCGACCCACCACTCCACGTACAGGGCGGAAGCGCAGTTGTTGGTGAGCCTGAGCTCTTTGCCGGGGTAGCCGACATAGGACTGGCCGACGCAGTTCAGCACCGGGGCGTTGGACGGAGAGCCCGCGGCCGCGGGCGCCGTGC
>CAXTMK010000139.1:0-12704 GCA_964245315.1 uncultured Acidobacteriaceae bacterium
CCGCCAAATCCCCGGATGAGAAGCTGGCCGCGAACGACCGGCTGAACGTCGCGCTGCTGCCGCTGATGCGCATGCAGGAGAACTATCCGCAGTTGAAGAGCAACGAGCAGTTCACGGCTCTGCGCGATGAACTGGCGGGAACAGAGAACCGTATCGCGGTGGCCCGGCGGCGCTACAACATCGCGATTCACGACTACAACGTGTATATCGAGCAGTTCCCGAACAGCATCTATGCGGGGATGAAGGGCTATACGCCGAAGACGGAATATTACGCTGCCGATCCGGCGGCGAAGACGGCTCCCAAGGTGGATTTTGGGAAGTAGCGGCTGAAGGTAAGAGAGTATATCCCGCGGGCTAAAGCCCGATTTTTTGCTGATCCTGAGTGCCCGGACTAAAGTCCGGGCCTGGCTCAGAAGCAACAGCAAGGACAACTACTGAGATTCTGGCTTTGCCAGAATGACGGCGCGCTTCGTGAGGGCGATGGTGTGAGCGTACTTGGCAACCAGAGAACGAGCGTCTCGGCCCTGATGGGCGTGTCCGTGCTGGCGGCGGACGGCAAGGCGTGCGGCCGGGGGCGGGCGTTCGCGGTCGCTCCGCTCACCGACGCTACCCGGGGGGAGGCGCTGGTGATGCGGCGGGCGAAGTCGCCGCGCGGCGAGATGCCGACCTTGGTGGCGATCTCGTCGCTGGAGCTGGGCTCTACGGGAGAGTTGAAGCTGGTGGCCGACCCGCAGGTGTGGGAGATGCATTCGACCGACGACTATCTGCTGCTGGAGCGCGACCTGCTCGATCAGCAGATTATCGACGTGAACGGGCACAAGGTGGTGCGCGTCAACGACGTCGATCTGGTGTGGGAGCGGGACGACGAGCATGGGCTGGTGCTGCGCATCGCGGAGGTTGAGGTTGGGCTGCGCGGGGCGGCGCGGCGTCTGCTGAAGGGCCTGCCGGTGGCGGCGGTGAATTCCATCTCGTGCCGGCTGCGGGCGGCGGTCATTCCGTGGGACTTCGTCGACCTGATCGATCGCGATCCGGCGCGTCGCGTCCGGCTGAAGATCGAGCAGGACAAGCTGGCGAAGATGCATCCGTCCGACCTGGCGGACATCCTGGAAGATCTGGCGCCGCCGGAGCGGCAGGCGCTGTTTTCGAGCCTCGACGAAGAGGTCGCTGCGGAGGCGCTTGAGGAAGTCGAGCTGAAGACCCAAAAGCGGCTGATCGAGTCGATCGACTCCGAAAGGCTGGCCGGAATTATCGAGGAGATGGACCCCGGCGCGGCGGCCGACCTGCTGAGCGAGCTGACGGAGGAGCGGTCGGACGCGATTCTGGAGGAGATGAACGAGAAAGAGCGGCACGATGTCGAAGAGCTGCTGGAGTATGAGCCGGATTCGGCGGCGGGGCTGATGACTTCGGAGTTCGTCGCGGTGCCGGCGGATGCGTCGATCGCGGATGCGCTGCAGGCGTTGGCTGTGTACGAGGGCGATCTGGATTCGGTGACGGATATCTTCCTGCTCGACGCGCAGGGGCAGGTGACCGGCATCGTGGCGCTGTCGCGGATGATGCTGCAGCCGCGCGAGAAGGCTCTGGGAACGCTGTTCGAAGGCCACATGATCAGCTCCGGGCTGGAGATGAACGGACGCCGCGTGGCGGAGTTGTTCGATAAGTACAATCTGCGCTGTCTGCCGGTGGTGGATGAGCGGAAGAAGCTGGTGGGCGTGGTGCATGCGGAGAATGTGATCGCCTGGTTGCGGGGGAGTTAGGTCTCGATGAGGATTTTGTTTGCGGGGGAGCAGGCGGCCGGGACCTCGAGCTTGTATCGCCGGCAGGCGCTGGAGCGCATGGGTCACACGGTCGTCACGCTCGACCCCAATGAGTATGTGCTGAAGCAGCCGCTGTTGCAGAAGGTGGCGTTTCGTCTGTCGGCGGGACCGCATGCCGCGCGGCTGAATGGCGATCTGCTGCGGCTGGCGCGGGAGTTCAGGCCGGATGTCTTCTGGGCGGATAAGGTGCTGCTGCTGCAGCCGGGCACGCTGAAGAAGTTCGGCGCCATGGGGATCGTGTCGGTCAGCTACATGATCGATAATGCCTTCGGTCCGCGCAAGGATCCCGGCTGGCGGCTTTACATGAAAGACATTCCGTTCTTCGATCTGCATGTGACGCAGCGCAGCGTCAACTTCGCCGACTACAAACAGCGCGGCGCACCCAATGTGATGAAGGTGCAGACCGCGTATGAGCAGACGATTCATTTTCCGTCGCCGACGCCGATTAGGGATGCCGAACGGACGCGCGAGGTGTCGTTTATCGGAACTCCATATGACGATCGCGCGCAGACGATGACGAAGGTGAGCGAGGCGGGCATCTCGATGACGATCTCGGGCAATCCACGGCAGTGGGCGCGGGCGCTTACGCCCCAGGCTTATGCGCGGATGTTTCGCATCGGCGAGCTGTACGAGAAGGACTACCGCGAGACGGTCTGGAAGTCGAAGATCAACCTGAGCTTTCTGACCCGGTCGAATCACGACGAGTACACGCACAAGAGCTTCGAGATCGCGGGCTGCGGCGGCTTTCTGCTGGCGGAGCGCAGCGAAGGACATCTGCTGAGGTTCAAGGAAGATGAGGAAGCGGTCTTCTTCGAGGGGCTGGAGGAGCTGATCGCGAAGATCCGGCGGTACCTGCCGGATGAGGCGGCGCGGACGCGCATCGCGCAGGCCGGCTGCGAGCGGGCAAGGCGGGATGGGTATCATAACGATCATCAGGTGCGATTGATCGTGGAGCGAGTCGAGGCGATTCGCGCCGGGCGGGGTGGGTTAGTCTGAAAGCTGGGCGGTAGACGCCTTCACGACATCAGGGAGAGCGTCATGCGGGTCCGAGCGAACGACAACTACGGAGTTTCTGGCTGCGCCAGAATGACGGCACCTCCCGGTGGAGTGACGGGTTGAGCGCCGCACCGAACTCGCGCTGGGGATGGAAGGTCTGGCGGCTGCGGATCGTGATGATCTTTGCGGTCCTTGGTCCCGGCTTCATCACGGCCAACGTGGATAACGATGCGGGCGGCATCTACACCTACTCGCAGGCAGGCGCGGCCTATGGCTACACGCTGCTGTGGACAATGATTCCGATCACGCTGGCGCTGATCGTCGTGCAGGAGATGTGCGCGCGTATGGGCGTGGTCACCGGCAAAGGCCTGAGCGACCTGATTCGCGAAGAGTTCGGGCTGCGCATCACGTTCATCATGATGATCCTGCTGGTGATCGTCAACTTCACCAACGTCATTACGGAGTTCACGGGCATCGCGGGCAGCATGGGCTTGTTCCATGTACCGGCCTGGATCAGCGTGCCGGTCGCCGCGGTCTTCGTGTGGGCGCTGGTGGTGAAGGGCGACTACAAGAAGGTCGAAAAGATATTTCTGATTGCGAGTGTCTTCTATATCGCTTATATCGTGACGGGCGTCATCAGCGGCCCGGACTGGCATACCGCGCTGGTCGAGACCATCAAGCTGCCGCCGCGTGGGGTGTGGGGCAACAAGGCCTATGTGTACATGACGGTGGGCGTCATCGGCACGACCATCACGCCGTGGATGCAGTTCTACCTGCAGTCGTCGATCGTGGACAAGGGCATCACGGTGAAGCAGTACAAGGCCTCGCGGCTGGATGTGATCGTTGGGTCCGTCTTCACCGATGTGGTGGCGTGGTTCATCATCGTGGCCTGCGCGGCGACGTTGTATGTGCACGGCATCCGCAACATCGATGATGCCTCGACCGCGGCGCAGGCGATGAAGCCGCTGGCCGGCCAATATGCGTTCCTTTTGTTTGCGGCGGGGCTGTTTAATGCGTCGCTGTTCGCTGCGTCGATTCTGCCGCTCTCGACTGCGTACACTGTGTGCGAGGGGTTGGGGTTTGAGAGCGGGCTGGACAAGACGTTCGCGGAGGCGCCGTTCTTTTACTGGTTCTACACCTTGCTGATTGGGCTGGGCGCGGCGGTGGTGTTGATCCCGCATTTCCCGATGCTGAGGGTAGCGATCCTCTCACAGGTGCTGAACGGCATTCTGCTGCCGCTGATCCTGATCTTCATGCTGCGTCTGATCAACAAGACGGACTTAATGGGGACGTATACGAATACGCTGTGGCTGGATGTGGTGGCGTGGGCGACCGCGGTGATCGTGATCGGGCTTTCGCTGGTATTGGTTTGGAATAGCCTGCACGGCGGTTAGAGCTGGCGGAAGAGGTCTTCGAGTACGAGATGGATCGGCGTACCGGCTACTTCAAGGCGTTCCGCTGCGATCCAGTCGGGGCCGACGCACATGCGGCCACTGCGGGTTTTGGGGTCGATGATCCAGACGGTTTCGACGCCCATGGCGCGGTAGTCCTGGCAGCGCTCCTGCAGGTCGGAGTAGGTGTCGTCGGGGGATAGGATTTCGATGACGAGGAGTGGTGGTTCAGTGAAGGTGTCGGGTAGGGGTATGGGCCTCGTCACAGCAAGATCGGCTATTCGAATCCTTTTGGCAGAGACCAACATTCTTTGCTCGGTATAGCCGTTGATATTCCATTCGACTTCGTGATTCCCGAGCCAGGAAGCTAACAAGTATTGGATCCTTGCGTGTTCCCGTTTGCCCACATTTCGCTCCCTCAGCTCTCCGTCGATGTAATCGCAGTCTGGATGGTAGATGGTGTCCAGGTATTCGGACAGCTCGACGATCTGGGTCGCGGTGGCCATGGATCGTAGTTTACTCCCTCTCGGCTGCTTTACCGGAGCATAATCGCATCCCCACCTCAAACGATGGAGCCGTTTGAGATGGGGCACCCGGACAGTTGAGGTGGCACCCACTCATCGCTAAGAACAACGGCGCGATGAATGGGGCACGGACTGTACCGAACGCCGGAGTTAGAAGCTGTACTTGACGCCTCCGTCCGGAAAGCGCGGCATCTGGTCCTGCTCCGAGGTTCCAGCAGGATTGGCGAGCGGCATCCACTCCTGCGCGCAGAAGTTCTTGCTCCCGAGGGCGTTCTCGAGACCCATGTGCCATGTCATCACGCCGTTGCGGATGGGCCGCGACTGCTCGAAGCGGAAATCCAGCCGGCTGTAGATATTGGCGCGTACGCCGTTGATCCGGGTGAGGTCGTAGACATCGCGATTCTGCGCGATGCTGAGCGGCATGTTATCCGGCGTATACGGCTTGCCCGAGGCCGTGGAGTAGCGCCACGACAGCACGCAGGCGCGGCCGAGCTTCCACAGGCCGGTGACGTTGCCGGTGAGCGGCAGATCGAAGTTTCCCTTGCGCAGCACGCCGTCCAGGCCGGAGTACCAGTCCTGTGCGTAGGCCGCGGCGAAGGTGACGGAGAGCCGCGTGTTGAGCCGGGTCTCGGCGGTCAACTCCGCTCCGCGCGCGATGCCCTTGCCGGCGCTGACCATCGGGAACATGAGGAAGGCCTGGCCGAAGGTGTCGGCGATGTTGGCCATCGAAAGCTGCGGATAGTCCTGGGCTACGGGGTAGTCGAGGTATTGCTTCTGGTAGGCCTCCAGCGTGACGCGGGCGTGGGCGTTGTCGGCCAGCGTAATGCCGCCGGTCAGTTGGTGCGAGCGGATGGGTTTGAGCGTGCTGAGATTGTCGAAGCTGAGCAGGTAGAGCGTGGGCGCAAGCTGCTCGTACTCGGAGTAGCCGATGTGCGCGAGGCGATGGAAGACAGGCGCGGAGAGCAGCGCCTTGGAGGTCTGGCCGGCGTGGCCGCCGAGCGCCCATTGCACCGCCCGCTCGCCCAGAACGAGTTCGGCGTCGTGCGGCAGATGAATGTCCAGCTGCACATACCCGGCGGAGGAGAACGGAGCGAAGCGCCGCGCCATCGCCGTGGCGTCGAGCGGCGCGGGGTCGGCGCTGTAAGGATTCTGCAGTCCGATGGGCTGGGCTACGGAGTAGTCGAGCTGGTCCAGCGAGGCCCGCGCGCCGGCGGTCACAGTAAGCCGTTTCGAGGACTGTAGCGTGTAGTCGTATTTGAGCGTGGAGATGTCGTCCGCGCTGTGCTCGTCGTAGACCAGCGCGCCCTGCTGCATCTGGCCATCTTCCTGGATGGACTGCGATTGGTGCGAGTACGCCGCGCTGGCGATCGCGAAGGAATGATCGGAGAAGAGGTGCTGGAAGTTGATGCCCGAGGTGTCGCGCCAGCCGCTGTAGGCGATGTCGAAGGGGTTGGTTTCTTCAGGATCGCCGGAGCTGGGATGAATCTTCATGGAGTCGATGCCGAGCAGCGACATTCCCCACCAACTGTCCTTGTCGCCGAGGCGATTCTCCGCGCGGACAAAGGCGTTTTGATAGTGCGGCACGCCATTCATGCCGATGTCGTTGGTCACGAACTACAGCACGCCTTGGCGCGCGGAGAAGAACAGCGAACCGTTTGGACCCCACGGCCGCGTGGTCGAACCGCCGGCTCCGGCGAGGCCGACTTCTTCCACGGAGTGCCGTTCGACGAGGCCGGTGGGCCGGGTAGAAATCTCTACGATGGATGACAGGCGCTGGTCGTAGCGGCTGTCGTAGGAGTCGGTGTGGAGCGTGATCTGCCGGATCGCCGCGGCGTCGAGCATGGAGACGAAGCCGCCGGTGGTGTCGGACATGGCGAGCTGGTTGATGGATGGGATCTCGATGTTGTCGATGACGAAGGCGTTCTCGGACGGATTGCCGCCGCGGACCAGGAAATCGTTGCGCTGGTCGTTGTCGGAGACGACGCCGGCGAGCGTCTGCAGGTAGCGCGAGGGATCGCCGAAGGTGCCGGCGGAGCTTTCGACCTCGCCGGGCGCGATGCGGCGCTCGAAGCCCTCGGTGCTGTCGCGCTGGCGGATGGAAGCGAAGACATCGATGCCGGATTCGAGCACGATCGCGGCGGTTCCGGGGATAGCCGGAGTCGCTTTGGTGGCCGCGGTAGTGGTCGCAGTCGTAGGCCGGAGGAGATCTGGAACTGGGAAGACCACGTTACTCAGGAGCGGCTCGATTGCGACGTTCCGGTCTTGTGTCTGGGCGACTGCGCCGTAGCTGGCTGAGAGGATCGCCGCGCATAGCAGGATGGACCTGGGAAAGTTGAAGTTCATACGAGACCTCGTGGTGGCATTGAGGTCTACTTCGGCGTCCGCATGCAGTTCCGGTCGAGAGCGGCTACAGGTGTCCGCACCAAAGTACGGTTACCTTGGGGCGGCGAAACGCGCCGGTACAATCAAGGTGTGGGCCGCATTCACATCTTGTCCGACCAGGTTGCCAACCAGATCGCCGCGGGCGAGGTGGTGGAGCGGCCTGCGTCGGTGGTGAAGGAGCTGCTCGAGAACTCGCTCGATGCGGGCGCGACACGCATCCGGATCGAGGTCGAGGGCGGCGGGCGCAAGCTGATCCGCATCGTCGACAACGGCTGCGGCATGGTGCGCGACGATGCGCTGCTGGCATTTGAACGGCATGCGACTTCGAAGCTGAGAAGCAGCGACGACCTGCTGTCGATCGCGACGCTGGGCTTTCGCGGCGAGGCGCTGCCCAGCATCGCCAGCGTGGCGCGGGTGCACCTGGAGACCCGGGCGTCGGAGGACGACGCGGGCACGGCGATCGAGATTGCGGGCGGCAAGATATTGCGCGTCGAAGAGGCGGGGCTGCCGCATGGGACGACGATCGCCGTAAAAGATTTATTCTTCAATACGCCGGCGCGACGCAAGTTCTTGAAGTCGGAGTCGACCGAGCTGTCGCACATCGCCGCGCTGGTGACGCACTATGCGCTGGCGCATCCGACGCGGCACTTCGAGCTGCATACGGCGACGCAGGCCCTGCTGGTGGCGCCGGCGGTGGCGAACGCGGGCGAGCGGCTGTACCAGATCTTCGGCGCTGAAACCGCGGGGCTGATGCTGCAGACGGCGGCGGAGATGGATTTCGCGCGCGCCGGGCTGCCGGAGCCTCCGCCGTGGAAGCGCGAGGAGGACTACGAGCCGGCCGATCCGGGCTATCTGCGCATTACGGGCTTCGTATCGAAGCCGGAATTGCAGCGGCTGAATCGCAATGCGATGTATGTGTTTGTAAATCACCGCCTGATCCGCGACAAGCTGGTGATTCACGCGCTCACCGAAGCCTATCGCAACGTGATTCCGCCCACCAGCTTCCCGGTGGTCCTGCTGTTTCTGCAGCTGCCGCCCGCTGAGGTGGATGTGAATGTGCATCCGGCGAAGACCGAGGTGCGCTTTCGCCAGCCGACGTTTGTGCACGACTTTATTCGCGACACCGCGCGCACCACGCTGATGCAGGCGAGGCCGGCGGCAAGCTTTGCGGCGGCGTTATCGGGGGCGCCCTATGCGAGCGCGAGTGCGAGCCTGCTGCTCGATGTGAGTCCGTTGCCGGGCGGTTTGGAGCAGCCGGTCTTCGAGCCGAGGACGCTGGTGCATGAGTCAGCCGATGCGCCGGGAGTGGCGGACAGCGCGGCTTTCTCGCTGCAGCCGATTGCCGTGCCGGAGTCGCCGGGCAGGCTGGCGTTCGACGATCCGCCTATGTTTGTCGGGACTCACGCCCATGCGGGTAATACAGAAAAGGGCGGGCGTGTCGTTGAGGAGCCTTCGCTCTATTCGCTCTCCACGCTGAAGCCGCTGGGGCAGTTGCGGGACTCGTTTATTTTGGCGGTGAACGACGAAGGGCTGTGGATCGTCGACCAGCATGTGGCGCATGAGCGCGTGCTGTTCGAGAAGATCATGCGCGAGCGCGATACCGAGCAGGTGCAGCGGCAGCGGCTGCTGATGCCGCTGCTGATCGACCTGCTGCCGGCCCAGATGGTCACCTTCGCCCGCATCGCGGAGGAGTTGGATCGCAACGGATTCGAGGCTGAGCCGTTCGGGCCGCGCACGCTGGCGGTGAAGGCGGCGCCTGTTGGTCTGGAAGGGCGGGAACTGGAGCAGATGCTCGAAGATGTGCTGGCGGGCGAGGATGAGACAGCACGCATGGAGCAATCGGAGAACGCGGAGACGCGCCGGCGGCGGATTGCGGCGTCGATTGCCTGCCATGCGGCGGTGAAGATCAACATGCCGCTCGACGGCGCCAAGATCGAGTGGCTGCTGCGGGAGTTGGGCAAAACCGAGTATCCGACCAGCTGTCCGCATGGCAGGCCGATCGCACTCAGGTATTCTCATAGAGAGATAGAACGTGCGTTTCAACGCATCTGATATTTTTAGAAGCCGCTACTCCGGTTTCAGAAGCATGTGTGACAGCCCCAACGGCCCCGGTGTCACTTTGACAATTTTGAGCAACGCTCCTTCGTCAGCGAAGGAAGCCCACGCGTGATGAGTGCCGGGCAGGCACCAGCGCCCGGGCAGGAAGGCACCACCCTTGAACTCCCCCGAAAATTTGAACGAGACAGCAACAAAACACACCGGCGCTGCGGCGATTCCATCGTCCGAGCAACTGGCTAAGACGCGCGCCGCCCACTGGCATCAGGATGAGAAGCCGCTGCTGACGCTGGAGGGTCTGCGCAACTGGATCAACAGCTGTGGGCTGGTGGCGTATGGGCCGCGCGTGGCGCAAATGGGCGCGCCGGCGCCTTCGCTGCTGGAGGCGACGCTGGGCAAGAAGCTGGACTCGGCTGCCGAGTTGAGCGAGAGCGATGCGGTGCGCAGCCTGCTGGCGCGGCTGGTGGCTGAGGGGAGCGCGGTTCCGCTGAACCTGCTGGGCGTGACCGGCGGCGTGGGTACGGACGTGCCGGATTACGTGGCTTCGGCGTCGGTGTTCTCGTACATCTTTACGCTGCGCGGCAACAAGGCCTGGAAGCAGGCGCCGGCGACGGCTGGCGCGGTAAAAGTTTCGCCGCTGGCGCTGGCGACGTACGAGATGCTGTCGGCCAAGGTGATGCTGTCGTCCTACGACCTGGCGACGCAGCTGGGCAAGGAGGTGACCGAGGGCGCGGTGCTGCGGTCGCTGACCGAACTGTGGTCGCAGCTGCGGGTGATTCCAGTGGCGCAGACCGATAGTACGGCCACGCTGTGGGAGCTGACGACGGCCCGCTTCACCAGGCAGATCAAGGCGGGCGCAAATGCGGGTCAGCCGAGCGCGCTGAGCGCGCTGATCTCGCTCTACCTGGGCCAGTCCGTGGCCGCGACGGAGGACGAGATCGAGACATTTCTGTCGCCCCTGGCGCCCCGCTCGCGGGTGCGTGACGTGATCCACGCGCTGCTGGCGGCGCGGCAGCTGGAGACTCTGGTGATCGACGGCAAGACGCTGCTCCATGTGGCGGGCGAGTTGCCGGTCTTCGCGGCGGCTTCGGTGCTCGAAACCACCAAAGAGCAGGCTTCAGGCGACGGTGTAGAGCCGGGCTCGCGGATCTCGAAGTTTGCAGCAAAGCCGGGCAGCAAGATCGGGACGGGTCTTCGCAGCAAGCCTGCGTTTGGCGCGAAACCGGGCTTCGGCAAGAAGCCTGCGTTTGGAGCCCGCGCCGGAGCCGGCGATCGCGAGCGTAGGCCGTTCAAGAAGGACGACAAGCCGCGTTTCGACAAGCCCTGGACGGAAAAGCCTGCGCGTCCGGCTGCCACCGAGGGGTTTGTGCCGCGGGAAGGCGCCAGCGAGAGCGTTGCGCCGCGGCGGGAGTATGCTCCGCGCAAGACCTTCTCGAAGCCGGGAACGTTTACCCGCAAGCGCGAGGGAGTAGGCGGCAAACCGAGCTTCGAGCGTAGTGAAGGCCCTCCGCCTCGGCGCGATGCCGGGAGCGATAGTCGTCCGCCCAGAAGGGATTTCGGTGGCGATGCACGTCCTCCGCGGCGCGAGTTCAGCTCTGACAGCCGTCCTCCGCGGCGCGATGCCGGCGAACGTCCGGAACGTCCGGCAGGTACGGGATTCAAGCGTACTGGCGCATCGGCTGGATCGTATCCGCCGCGTCCCAAGCCCGCGTTTGGCGCGGATCGCGGCGGTGAGCGCAAGCCTTCGTTCGGGCGGAAGTCGGCGTTTGGCGACAAGCCTGCGTTCGGGGCCAAGCCTCCATACAAGCGCGCGGCGGAGGGCGATGGCGCCGCGCCACGCAAGACCTTCCGCAAGTTCGACGCGCCTCGGGATAAGAAGCCGTTTACGGCAAGGCCTGCAGGCGATCGTCCGGCTCGGAGCTTTGACGGGCCGCGCCCCGAAGGGCGTCCGAGCTTCGGGTCGAAGCCTCCGTTTCGCGGCAAGAGCGATACGTTTGGGGTGAAGAATCAGGAGTCGGGCGAGGGCAAACGTCCGTTCAAGAGGGCCGGCGGATTCGCCAAGGCGGGCGGCCCGTTCGCGAAGTTCGCAGATGGCAAGAAGCCGTTTCGCAAGCCGGGCCCGGGCTCCAAACCCGCGGGTAAGAAGTTCGACAAGCCTGCTGGCGGCGGCTATCGTCCGACCAAGCGCAGGGCGGAGTAACCCATGGCGAACGGACGCGAGAAGCCGGTAGTGGCGATCGACGGGCCGGCCGGCGCGGGCAAGAGCACGCTGGCGGCGCATCTGGCGCGCAAGTTCGGGTTCCTGAACCTGGAGACGGGCGCGATGTACCGGGCGCTGGCGCTGAAGGCGATCGAGCGCGATCTTGATCTGGACAGCGAGCCGGAGCTGCTGGCGCTGTGCGATGTCACGAAGATTGCACTGGAGCCGACGCGCGACGGTAACCGCGTGCTGCTGGACGGGTTTGACGTCTCGCGCCGCGTGCGCGACGCCGATGTAACCGCGGCGGCTTCAAGGGCTTCGGTGCATCCGCAGGTCCGGGAGTGGATGGTTGCTCAGCAACGCGCCCTGGGCGCGTCCGGCGGCGTGGTGATGGAAGGGCGCGATATCGGCACGGCGGTGTTCCCGGACGCCGAGGTGAAGATCTTCCTGGACGCGGCTCCGGAGGTGCGAGGTAACCGGCGTTACCGGCAGGTGGCGTCGAGCGAGCATGAGGCGCCGCGGGAGACCGAGGCGGCGGTGATCGAGGAGATGAAGGCGCGCGATGAGCGTGACCGCAATCGCGCGCAAAGCCCGCTGAAAGCCGCGCCGGATGCGATCGTGCTGGATTCCACGGCGCTGTCGCTGGATGAGGTCTTGGCGAAGAGCGAGGAGATTGTGCGGGGGCATTTGGAGAAGTCTGCAGCATCCTGAGACGGGCGCGGGTTGCACCGGTTTCAGGTCAAATCAAGAAAAATAAAACTTTTCGTCACATAATTTGTCAACTGTGGTAATCTTGGCTCATCGTTTGGACCAGATTGGTTTTCTGCAAAGTTGTATTGTCGAACCCCGATTTGTTCTAGCGGCAAATTCAAGAAGGTTTTAAGGAAATAGCTAAAATGGAACAGGGAACAGTGAAGTGGTTTAACGACGCCAAGGGGTTTGGCTTCATCAGCCGTCAGAACGGCGAGGATGTGTTTGTTCACTACTCGGCGATCAATTCAAACGGCTTCAAGAGCCTTCAAGAAGGTCAGGCAGTGCAGTTCAACGTGGTCAAGGGACCGAAGGGCTGGCAGGCGTCTGACGTTCAGCCTCTCTAATCTCTGGGCTTGACGGGTTCGGATTCTCCATTTTGGCATTTCCGGTCTCGGGTAACACAGGGTTGTGTTTTGCTCTTGGCAGTTGGACGGCTCGGCCTGACTCTGGTTAGGTTGGTACGGCGCGGTTGGGGCAAGAAGCAAATAACTTCAAAGCAATTCACTCGATTTGCCCACAAGTTTGGCGAATGGGATGACCTCGGTCATACCATTCGCGCGTTTAAGTGCCCGTCTCAAACGGCTTACAA
>CAXTMK010000140.1:0-12688 GCA_964245315.1 uncultured Acidobacteriaceae bacterium
CGCTCGACCACCTCGACCAGGTCATCCGCATCATCCGCAACAGCAACAACCGCGCGGACGCACGCGAGAACCTCTTCGCGTTCTTCAGCGGCCGCCGCATCAACCTGCGCGGGACTGAACTCGCCGGCGTAACGCTGGACGCCGGCAAGTACGGCGTTGACACCACGCTGCTGCCCGTCGCGCTCGCGCCCGGCGAGGTCGGCACGCTCATCCTCAGCTACCGCCAGATCGACGCCATCCTGGAACTGCAGCTCTACCGCCTTACCCAGCTCTCCATCGACGAGATCCTCAACGAGCTCGGCAAGGTGCGCGACAACATCGCGGAGTACGAATCCATCCTGGCCAGCGAAAAGAAGCTGCGCCGCGTCATCGTCAAGGAGCTCGAGGAGATCCGCGACAAGTACGGCGACGTCCGCCGCACGCAGATCGTCGACGAGACGGCCGAGCTGCAACTGGAAGATCTCATCGCCGACGAGCAGGTCGCCGTCACCGTCTCGCACTCCGGCTACCTCAAGCGCACGCCCATATCCACCTATAGGCAGCAGCGCCGCGGCGGCACGGGCCGCCTGGGCATGAAGACGCGCGAAGAAGACTTCGTCGCCTCGCTCATCGTGGATAGCACCCACAGCTTCCTGCTCTTCTTCACCAACACCGGCCGCGTCTTCTGGATGAAGATCTACGAGATCCCGGACGTCGCCTCCGCCGGCAAGGGCAAGCACATGGCCAGCATGCTTGCGCTCCAGCCCGGCGAAAAGATCGTCAGCTACCTCGCCGTCCGCGACCTCAAGGAAGAGGGCAAGTTCGTCTTCTTCGCCACGCGCGAAGGCGTTGTGAAGAAGACGCCGCTCGTCGACTTCTCGAACGTCATGGCCCGCGGCATCATCGCCATCAACATTGACAAGGACGATGAGCTCATCGCCGTCCGCGTCACCAGCGGCGACGACGTCGTCTTCCTCGCCACGCGCGAAGGCATGGCCATACGCTTCGAGGAGAAGTACGACTCCGAAAAGTCCGGCGGCCTGCGTCCCATGGGCCGCAACGCCGGCGGCAACAAGGGCATCACGCTCCGCAAATCCGACTACGTCATCGGCGCCGCCGTCACGCCCAGCGAAGCCAGCCGCAACCGCAAGCGCCTGGAATACGCCGCCAAACTCGACGCCGCTAACGGCATCACGCATCCGGCAGAACTTCTGGACGCTTTGAAAGGGACGGGCTTCAGCCCGTCCGCTGAGATTCTCCAGAAGATCGGGGCTTTAGCCCCTGAGGGAGTATCCGCCAAAAAGCCTTCGCTCCTGGTCCAGACGGCACAAGCCATCCTGGACCTGCAGAAAGCCAAGTCCAACACACCGCTCGAGCTCGAAGGCGACCCGAACGAAGTCGTCGTCGAAGCGGCCACGCCCCTCAACCACTCCGACCGCCTGGACGCGCTGGACAAGCAGCTCGGCATCACGCCCTGCCTGATCCTCACGGTCAGCGAAAACGGCTTCGGCAAGCGCACAGACGTGGACGCCTACCGCCTGCAGTCCCGCGGCGGCAAGGGCGTCATCAACATGCGCACCACGCCCAAGATCGGCAAGGTCACCAGCATCCAGCTCGTCGACGACACCACCGAGATGATGGTCATCAGCCAGTTCGGCAAGATCATCCGCATCGACACCAAGGGCGTCCGCGCCGCCGGCCGCAGCACCAGCGGCGTCAAACTCCTTGACCTCGACCAGGACGACAAGGTAGCCGCCGCCATGACCATCCCCCCCGAGGACCCCAAACCACCGACCGAAGGCGGTACGCTGCTACAGTAGGTGATGCCTCAAGAGAGGAGCGTTCTTGACATGGAAGAGCAACTCGGACCTACCGTGATCTCCTTAGTAAAAGATCATTACGCCTCATCGTCCTCACCACTTATGCTGGCCGTCCTAGGTCACCTGCTGAGGAGGAAGACTCTGTGGCCTCCTAAAGACGATCCGACGTGTACTCTTCGTGACTATATTGAGCGCGAGTGCAGAGACAGCCTACAGATTGTTAGAGACCCACAATCGAGGGAAAGAATTGCCGTCGCAGATCCAGAACACTTTGAACAGGTTCTAATTGCACTTAGCTCTAAACCTAACCCACTTCCAACGCTAAATCTTTCGAGTTTTCCGCGGACAGTTCTCTTAGCTTTCTGTGTCAGTGGAGATTCAACCCAATCGATATATCTAGGAAAGGAAGCACCTCATTCATTCCGAACTCAAAAGCCGTCCGAAGACGAGGCCCAATCCTTTTGGGAAATTAAGCCACAATTTCGAGTAAGCAACTTGCGCCTCTCCGATCCCCGGAAGCTTTCCGCAGGCGACCGGGCAAGGCTTGAACGCAGCATCCTGTCTTGGTGTGCGGACCTTAAGATTCCATTGGAAGACCTGCAAACCAGCCGCAGCTCCCAGAGGGCGACGACCGCCCTTCAAAGATTCATTCAGGCGCAAACAGCCGACGTTCAACGTGGGCTGTTGATTCCTGCGGACATCGCACTTCTACTGCTAGATCACGAGTAAAGCGATTGCGCGGCCAACGACGCCAAATCATACGTCCGCCGGCCCAGCGAGGCCTTGTGTTGCTCGCAGGCCTCCCGCGCTCTGCGGCCAATGCGGTCGTTAGGGCTCTTCAGGGAAACCTAAGCGGCAACCGAAATTGATCGCTCCCCCGGCGTCTGACGGGGACGGCTTTCTCTATTCCCCAGCGTTTGTCCAGGCTTGCCTCAGAGGTATGACTGAGTACGCAGAACGGCAATCGAACCTAGCAGGTGCCGAGCCAGCACCAGCATTTATAACGGTCGCCTACGTTCCAGATGATTCCCAAGAGCAGCTCTTGCGCGCTGTCGACTTCGGGGTATTTTCGGTCGCCCTGCTTGGATTACAGGAATACAACGCGGGTCGCCAAATGCGGCACGACATAAAAACATGCCGGCAGATAGTCGCGAGCACGCTTGACAGATCTAGGCCGGCCTTAGGAGAGCTGATGAGGCGAATATCGTCTTATTCCTCGCGCGATCCCATTTTTCTGCCCCCGCTGAATTTCCATTTATCGAAGGCCAAGAGGCTTGCCGACGCCTTCGTTGAAGTCCGAAGTGGAATGCGTTTGTGGACAGACCGGTTCGCGGAAGCGGAAACCGCGAGGGCTACGAAAGAGGAGCTTCCATTTCACGTACGGGGCCCGCATGCCGACGTATTTCAGGATGACCGTGGCCTCTTCTTTCCGCGTGATTCGAGCAATCACGCACCCGCTCGAGGTTTTGAAGATAGCGCCACAGTACAGCAGCGAATCCACTCGCTCCGGTCATCTTACAGATTCGGAGTTCCCCTTCCATCCGGTTTTCATCATGATGCCCAGTTTTCAAAACGGGCTTTAGGAGGCACTCAGTTCGAATGCACCGAACAAGGGCAAATCAATTTGTACTCAGACTATGCGAGTGTCTATCCCAATGACTTTGTAAGACCGTCGGCATGAGAAAGGCCGCACATAAGTGCGGCCTTTGAGTTCAAGGTGTCCCGGGCGTTACGTTTGGTTCCCAGCTGGTGGTTTGCGGCTAAATTCTTAGCGCAAACCCAACAACCCGTGCATCAAGCCGGGGTTGAAGGGCACTCAGGCCGTCAGTATCTCAGGTTCTCTCCTGGCGTTTCACCGATTGGATTCACGCGGGGCCCCGTATTCCACAGGTACATCCTGTATCAAGCGTATGCATGCACACTAATGATGTCAAGATTGCTCAAGTTGTTACCCCACGGAGAATCACGGGACACGATACAAATTACCCCCAGGCGGAACGGCATCCTAAGCCGCTTCCGTCAGAACGATCCAGTGATTATCCTCATCCCGGCAAGCCACAATCCGCTCCTCGCGATTTATCTCCGCCGTCCACTTCGTCACAGCCACCTGCTCTGCGGTCGTAGGCGAAGGCTTCGCCAGCGCGGCGTACAGCAGACGCACCACGCGCTCTACGGTCTGAGTGACCTTCACCGCGCCATTCTCGATTCGCGAATACTGCTCGCTGCTCAAACCCACCAGTTCGGCAAAGTTCTTCGAAGAAAAACGAAGCCGCTTGCGGAGGAAACGGATCTCATCCGAGCTAAGCGCAGTTTTTTTCTCGACGAGCACCTTCCCTATCGCCTCCATCAGGTTCGGCACGCACGGAATCTCCGCCGCCTGCATCCCTGTGCTCGCGTCGTGTTCATAGTTCACGCCGACCAGGTACACATTCAGCAGCCCTGATCCAACAAAATGATACGGATGCGCTTCAGTCGACACTTTCGCTGTCGACCCCGCGCGGTGAGTGTCTTTGGACGGAAGACTCTCCATGATTTCCCCTCAATACTTCGTGATGATGGCGATGTACTGCATCTCCACATTCACGGCTATCTTCAGCATCAGCGGGTCGCCTTCGATATCTGCGCCCTCAAGCTTGTACTCCCAGTTGCGGTGCTCCGAATCCCAGTCCGGCGCACCCTTCAGAACCCAATCCCCTTCGAGCATCGCCAGAATGTCGTCCTGCGACACGTTGCGATACGCCCGGTCTATCGCCGAGTGGCTGGTCTCTCGAATCGTCCCGTACATCACGATCCTCTCGACTTGCAACCTAAGCTCGTCCCGGCCCAGCGCCGGAAAGGCTGGACCTGAACTTGCGTTTACATCAATACTAGACGCACTTCGCAAAGTCTGGGAAGTTTTTCCTTTACCTATTTCTACAACTTTTGCCTTCTTCTTATTCAAACCGGAACCCCGGTCGCAATCGCGGAATCTCTATCTTCGCCTTTCATTCTAGGAGGTTACAGCGAGCCACGCACCAAACTTGGGCAGGAAAATTTCGGTTGCACCGTTCATGGTGAACATGCAAATGAGACAGAAGCATGCATCCAACGACTGAAGACCGAAAAGAGGAACTACAGCATGTCCGACATCATCGCCACCGCCCCCATCGACCACCCCGAGACCAAGCACGGCCATAAAGTCCCCATGGACCCCAACGAGATCAAGCCCAAGATCGCCTCCGACATCGCCTACTGGGCCAAGGAGTTCCACGTCTCCGGCGACCTGCTGCACGAGGCCATTCGGACCCATGGAGTCCACATCCCCACCCTGCGCGCCGCACTCGCCAAACACGAGGTCAACCTCACCTAGGCGCTTCACCGCCCACTACTTGACAAACGTAACCCTACGCAACGGGGGTCCGGTTGGGCTGCATCGCACAATGCCGCGCGCAAAACCAACCGAGGTCCGGACCTAACCCGCGCGGAATGAATATTTTGCGCAATAAACATCGGGGGTAGGGGTCGCCCCTTTTTTACCGAATCGCAGTCGCCAAAACGTCCACCACGCCATGGTGAGCCTGGGCAAACTCGCGTTTCGGCGCAGACTCCGGAATATATTTTCGATACACCGAGATGTGGAAGCAGGCCTGCTGAAACTCCTCTTCCACATCCACCTTGCCCGCCTGCACCAGCGGCAGCAGATACCCGCGCAGCCACGCAATCTCAGTAAGTGAAAGCCCCTTCTTGCCCAGGTCGATAGCCTGTCCGGTCAGGTGCGGTGACGCCGTTTCGCCCTCCGCCGGCGCAGCATTCCCGTTCCTTGTAATCAGGTCGCGCTGAAACTCCACCGTCCTGACCGCCGAGTTCACCTGTAGCGCGGTGTGGAACTTCGCGTCGTGAGCCCGCGCAAGCGCGGTCAAAAACTGCGCCGTCCACGGCCTGCAATACCGCCGATTCGCCGGCAGCCGCTCGTCCGTAGCCAGCCCCTGAACCGCTGGCACAGGGACGAGCAGCTTCGACTCGCGCATGTCATCCAGGCCTTCGTCATCCTGCACCCGGTCGAGCCCGTCGGAGTCGGCTATCTCATTCTGCCGCAGCAGGATCTCACGCGACCCCTTCAGCGCGGCAGGCATGATCAGCCGTCCACGTTTCTTATAGAGCACAGGGCTGAGCGATCCGTCATTCTGCCCCGGATCGACCGAATAATGCCGCTTACGATTGTGGTTCACGGTGATCGGCTCCAGCGGCCGCTCTTCCGGCGCGGGCGCAGGTTCAGGCGCGCGCAGTCGAGCAGGCCTGCGCACATCCTGCACGCGCGCGACCGAAACCGGCCTGCCATGCCTGTCCTTTGCCACTGCGACCGGCTGTCTAGCTGCCTTCGCGGACGCATGCGCTACCGCGATCACCGGCTTTCGACCCGCATGAACCGGGGCAGCGACTGCCTTCACCGGCGTCCGAGGTCTGGCCGCACTTTTGGCCGCCGTTTTGGCGGAAAGCGCGCAGGCGCACGTCGCGGCCATGGTGAGCGCCGCGCAGGATACGAGTTTTAGGGCTTTTCCGCGCATAGTAGTGACGTCGCGGAGAATGCCAGAGCAAAACTTACACTAGCGGTCTTCCCGGTCCTTGTGTAAGTATTGAGCCTGATTCTGTTTACGCTTTCACTAATAGGAGGGATGATGCGGGGATTTGTCGCGGGATTCGGTATCGTTGCTATCGGATTGATTTCGTTCCAGTTAGGCACAGTAGGCGCGCAGGATGACGCCAGCAGGCCGGAGTACTACACCACCAAAGTCAAACCAATTTTCGACGCCAATTGCGCCAAGTGCCACTCGGGCGAGAACCATAAAGGCGGCCTCAACATCGACACCAAAGCCAGCCTGCTGAAGGGCGGACACGACGGGGCCGTCATCGTGCCCGGCGACCCCGCCAACTCGCTGCTGGTCAAGCTCATCCGCCATGAAGGCCCGGCCGACGATCCCATGCCGATGCCCCCGAACAAGCCCAAAATCTCCGACGCGGACATCGCAGTCGTCACCGCCTGGGTGAAGGCTGGCGCCGTCATGCCGCAGTAGGTCGAATCAGGCCCTCGCCGTCTTTTTCGCCACAGCCTTTTTCGCCGCCTTGGTCGCGCTGGTCTTCGGCTTCAGGGCGGCGATGATCGCTGTGCCGATCGGGCTGCCCAGTCCGGTGCACGCGTCCCAGCCTGGGCCGGCGGAGAATGCTCCATTATTGCCCTGCGTGATGTCGTGGAAGGCTTTGGCTGAGCCCGCCGCATACAGCACGGGGTTGATGAAGCCGGCCGGCGTTCCATTGGCCGCGTTCGCCAGCGCGATCAGCCCGGCCCAAAGCGGGGCGACAGCGCTGGTGCCCCCTATGACCATAGTCTGTCCGTCGACGCGGATGGTGTAGCCGGTGGCGGGGTCGGCATCGCCGGCGACGTCCGGTACGCCGCGTCCGCCGCCGCTGGTTGTTGGCGCGGGTACCTTGGAGTTAGCCTGCCAGGTGGGCAGCGGGAAGAACGTGCTGACTCCGCCGCCGGTCGCGCCTTCGTTCGCGGCGGTCTCGTTCCAGACCGTTTCGCCGGTGATTGTCGTTCCCGTGCCGACCAGTTTGGTGCCGCCGCAGGCCAGCACATGCGGGCTGGATGCGGGGAAGTCGACGTGGTTGGCGGTGCCCTTAACCCCGTCGGTCGAGCCGTTGTCGCCGGCGGCGACCGTGATGGTGACGCCAAGCGCGGCCGCGGCCTGGCAGGCGGAGTCGAGCGCGGTCATGGATTGCGCGGTCCAGGAGGACTCGGGGCCGCCCCAGCTGATCGAGATAACGGTGGGCTTGTTTTTGGTGTCGTGCACCGCGGTCGATATGGTGTCGACGAAGCCCTGATCGGTATTGGGCGTGAAGTAGACGGCGATCTTCGCGCCGGGCGCTACGGCGGCGCAGACCTCGATGTCGAGCATCACCTCGCCGTCGGCGCTGTTGGCGTTGGTGGGCGCGTTCCTGGCCTTGTCGACCAGCACCGCCGTGACGGTGGGCGCGGCCATGCCCAGCGTCTTGAAGTAGGCGGTCAGGTCCGCGGTCTTGTAGCCTCCGCCAAGCTCGATGATGCCGATGGTCTGGCCCGCGGCGCTGGGTTTGGCCGGGTAGCTGTACAACTCCGCCACCTGCACCGGCGTGTAGGAGACGTTGGTGGCGTGCGGGCTTGCGACACGATTCTTGGGCGTGGCCTGCGGACGATTGTCCAGACCCAGCACGGCTTCAACATGCCCGCTGAGCTCTTCGGGCAGGCAGATCGAGCCTTCGCGCACGCGATACTTCTGGCCGTCGATGGTGTGCTGCTTCAGCTCGACGCCGAAGGCCTTCTGCATGGCCGCGGCGCTTCCGGTCAGGTGCAGTGAGCGGCGACCGGGCTGCTTCGGCACCTCGACGCTGAGCCCGAACTCTTTGGCGAAGGCCTTCACCAACTTGACGGAGTTGCCGTCCGGTCCATGCTGCTTCGCGAACTCGGCGCGGGTCATGCGGCCGGTGGGTTTGCCCAGGGTCTTCGTGGCAATGGGCTGCTTGCGCTTGACGAAGACCGAGACCATGAAGGCGCCGGCGGCGGATTTGCGGGGTTCCTCCGATACCGGAACGGCGACCTTTTCGCTGCCGGGTAGTGCAATGCGCTTCTGTGAGGCAAATCTTGACGGGGCTGCGGGCATGTTGAATCTCCTTGTTTTCTCTCAATGGTTTGGGGAGCAGACGACGTTGGGGCCGCTATGCCCATGCATCATACTCCCCGACCGACCATAAGTGGCCTTCCAAATCGCGGCATCCGAAGGCTTTTCCACCGTAAGCCATCTCCGTGAGTTCCTGCACGATCTCCGCGCCGGCGGCCCTGGCGCGTTCGTAAAGCGGCGCGGCATCGGTGACCAGCAGGCTGATGAGAGCAGTGTTGCGGCCGCCGATCACGTCGGGCTGCGCGCCCAGCTCTTTCCACGGGCCTCCGTTGGAGGCGCTGCCCAGCATGATCATGCCGTTGCCGAAGGTGAGTTGCGCATGTCCCACGGTGCCGTCGGGGCCTTCGTAGACGGCCTGCTTCTCGAAACCGAAGACGTCGACGAGCCAGTCGATCGCCTTGAGACAGTCGCGATAGCGGCGGCTCGGAATGACTGCGGATCTACAATCCCTTGCGTAACTCTGTGCCATAACATCCCTCCTGCGCAGCATTGTAGGACAATGAGATTGCGCCCATGCAGGACGCCGCGCATCGAACTACAGGCAGACAAAAAGGAACTCGCATTCATGGCTGAAGCACGCAGCATCGTCGTTGGCATCGATCTCGGCACTACGAACTCTCTCGTCGCATACATGCAGGGCGACACTCCGGCGGTTATTCCAGGCGAAGACGGCGAACGGCTGGTCCCGTCAGTAGTGGCGTGGACCGACGATGGCGTCGCGGTGGGCAATGCCGCTCGCGCGACTCTGATGGCGGATTCGGCCTCGGCGGTCTACTCGGCCAAGCGCCTGATGGGCCGCGACCTGGCCGATGTGGAGGCGGAGTTGAAGCTGTTTCCGTTTCGGCTGGCGGAAGGCGCGAAGGCCGGTGAGACGCTGCGCCTGAGCGTCGGCGGACTAACGCTGACGCCGCCGGAGATCTCGGCGTACATCCTGCAGCAGCTCAGGAAGAATGCTGAGCGCTTCTTCGGCGCGCCGGTTACAAAGGCTGTCATTACGGTGCCTGCGTACTTCAACGATGCGCAGCGCCAGGCGACCAAGGATGCGGGGCGTATCGCCGGACTCGAAGTGTTGAGGCTGGTGAATGAGCCCACTGCCGCGGCGCTGGCTTACGGGCTCGATAAGCAGAAGGACGGCACCATCGCGGTCTACGACCTGGGCGGCGGAACGTTCGATATCTCCATTCTGAAGCTGCACGAAGGCATCTTCGAGGTGATCGCGACCGGCGGCGATACGCACCTGGGCGGCGACGACATCGACAACCTGCTGATTGCGATTGCGCTCGACGACATCGAGGGCGATCTTGAACTCGATGTTAGACACAATCCAGAAGCGGTTCAGGCGATTCGCAAGGCGGTAATCGATGCCAAGATTACGTTGTCGGAGAGCGAGACGGCCCGGCTGAACGTGACTCTGCCGGAGGGCAAGACTTATACGCGCGAGATTACGCGCGCGCAGTTCGAGCAACTGATCGCGCCGGTGATCGGGCGGACGACGCCAGCCGTCAAGCAGGCCTTGCGCGATGCGGCGCTGGACCCGGCGCAGATCGACGAGGTGGTGATGGTCGGCGGCTCGACGCGCATTCCCGCGGTGCGCGCGCTGGTGACACAGCTCTTCGATCTGGAGGCGCGCGGCAAGGCGCTGCATACGGAGCTGAATCCGGATGAGGTGGTGGCGCTGGGCGCGGCGGTGCAGGCGCAGATCCTCTCCGGCGCAACGTCAGGCGCGCTGGAAGACCTGCTGCTGCTGGATGTGACGCCGCTCTCTCTCGGAATCGAGGCCCTGGGCGGCGTTGTGGCGAAGATCATTCAGCGCAACTCGACCATTCCGGCTTCGGCTACCGAGCACTTCACGACCGGCGTCGACGGCCAGACCAACGTTGCAATCCACGTGCTGCAGGGCGAGCGCGAACTCGCCAGGGATTGCCGCAGCCTGGCGCGCTTTGACCTGAAGGGCATTCCGCCGATGGTCGCCGGACTGCCGCGCATTGAGGTGAAGTTCCTGATCGATGCGAATGGCATTCTGAAGGTCTCGGCGCGCGAGCAGCGCAGCGGGCAGGAGGCGCAGATCGACGTGAAGCCGACCTACGGGCTGACCGATGAGCAGGTGGAATCGATGATTCTGGACTCGTTCGACAACGCCGAGCAGGACATCACGGAGCGGCAGGTAATCGAGGCCAAGAACGAGGCGCAGACCATCCTCGACGCGGTTGCGAAGGGCAAGCAGAGCTCCGTCTGGCAGCAGCTTACGTACGATGAACTGCAGGCGATCGATGTCGCGAAGGAGGGGCTGCAGGCGTCGGTGCAGGAGGGGAATTATCAGTCGATTCGCACCGCGATCGAGCGGCTGGACAAGGCGACGCGGCGGTTTGCGGAGCTGCTGATGGACTCCGCGGTGACCGGCGCGATGAAGGGCCAGACACCGGAGCAGGCAGGCGAGCAGATGGGGCAGAATCTCGGCGCGGAGCCGAGTGCGCCACATGCGTTTGCGCCGGCGGAGATTCAAGAGGAAAAGCAAAACGAGGACGACGACGGGGAGATTCCGGGAGAGTCAACGGAGGACTGAGGCGGACGATCATCTTGCTTCCCGCTATGGGTGGAAGCGTGGATTCAGCTGCGCGAGGCAGTTCCCCCAGGGGTGCTCGATCTTTACTCGTCCCACGTCGACGCCGTCGTGGGCTGTGAAGCGAAGCGGACCGCCGCAACGCTGTTGCACTCCGCCCTGCACCAGAGCCGTGAGGTAGTACTCCTGGCCTTCGTAGACGGGCAGGGTTGCGCGACCGTCCGGGCCGGTGATGGCGGTCATGGGTTCTACGGAGGATTGATTTTTCACCTGGTGGGCGAAGACGGTGATGCCCGGCATCGGAGTTCCGTCCTCGCTGACGACCTCGGTAGTGACGGCGACCTTCTTCCATGGCCGGGGCATCACTACATCTATGCCGTCGACGCTTTCCGATGCGCTGACTCGAACCGGCGTGGAGCCTTCGAGGGTTTCCGAAGCGGGATAGTAGACCCTTGGATAGGGCCGGGCGGGTGAGGCGCCGAGGTTGTTGGCGACTACCGTGTAGTCTCCCGGCGCTAACATCCCAAAATCGTATCTGCCGTCCTCATCGGCCTCTTTCAGATCCACCATTGATCGTCCGCCGGCGGAGTTGGGGTCCTTTCGTTCGAGCTCCATGATGAGATGGGCCATTGGCTTTCCATCCAAGTCGGCTGCACGGCCTCGTATGTGGCCGTCGTAGGAGACGTAATAATCAACCAGGGCGCAGGCTCTGTCGTGCAGGGTGATGGTCCGCTCCGGGTTGAAGCTGGTGAAGCCGGAGGGTAATGCGGCCTTCACCTTGTACTCGCCTGCGGGCAGGCCCTTCCACTCGTAGGCGCCCTTTTCGTCCGGCGTGATCTCGCGGTTTGCGGCGCCATGGTCTGCCGAACTCCGGAGTAACACCTTTGCGCCGGGCATGGGACCGGCTTGTGCGAGCATGACGTGGCCGGAGATCGTCGCGCCCGGCGGCGCGGCAGGAAGCCCTCGCATCCACTCCAGATCGCTATCATGAGCGGGGTCCGCCAAGACGTGGGTTCGGGAGCAATGTGACGTCCAGAGCTGGTCTCCTTGCTTGTTCTCGTAGGTGAAGACGACGTATTCGACGCCTACCCGGAACGGGAAGCCGCACGCTGAGCTTTGCTCATTGGTATACACGGTCAGTTCCTGTTTGCCCTGCGCGGCGCCGAAGCCCTCGCTCACAGCCAGGCGCACTTTGTACGTTCCGGGGCCGATGATCTGCGATGTGGTCCCGTCCAGATTGCGAACCGTCTGCAGAGGGGGACGGTCCAGGGTCTTTTCAGGAACTGTTCCGCGAAAGATGGCGGGAGTGCCGAAGTAGATGGAGCAGATGGGCTGAGGACTCATGCAGGAACACGCCTTCGCTGCGCGGAAGGTCGCAAAAAGGAAGAAGAAGAATGCCAGCCGGAACGCTCGTAGTCTCACGTCGATCTCCTTGCAGCGATGGACCAACATCACTCGAAAGAATGCCGCTGGTACAGCGGTGAACGGCGGAGGAAGCAAAGGATTGAGCAGCGTCGGCGTCAGTAATTGCCACTGTCTGGCGTCGCTCGGCAAAAAGACGCGATCACTGCTTATCGGCTAGCCTAGGAGTCTGTCGGTCATAGATGGGCTTCGGATTTCGTCTTTCTTTGTACTGT
>CAXTMK010000141.1:0-12617 GCA_964245315.1 uncultured Acidobacteriaceae bacterium
GCTCTGTTGCGACTGCGAAAACTCGCGCTCGAACGGGTCGACCTGGATAAAACTGATGTCCGTCTTCGACTCCGCGTGCGCATCCTTGGCGGTCGCATACAGGCTCACCACATCGCCCGGAACCAGCTTGTAGTCCTCAAGCGGCAGCGTCGTCGTGCCGTTGACGGTCTTCGCGCCGGCCGCTTTGGACAGATCGACGACCTTCTCCGGGCCGCCGTTGACCGAGTAGTGCATGCTCACATGCGTCAGCCCAAAGTCCGCCCCGGCCTTGACGCCGATCGTCACCTCTTCGATAGGACTGGCACGATAGTCCGCGCCCGGCCGGTCGATCGCAATCGACGGAGCATTTGCCTTCTCGGTCGAGATGAAATAGTCTTCGCTCAGCCGCACCTGCTGCCCGCCGTCGATCGCCGCCACATGGTACGAGCCATCCTTGGCCATGTGCAGCGTCGCCTTGTAGCGGCTGCCCTGCTGATTGGGCGATGCGTTTGGGATGGGCGTCATCTTCACCGGCTTGCCGTCGTCGCCCACCAGCACGCCATCCTTCAGCGGCGCGTCCATCACCACGGTCAGCTCGGCGTCGGTGCCTTCGAGCGCGCGCAGATCGCCGCCATGCTCCTCCGACACCTCCTGCAAGCCCGTCCAGTGCGGATAGTGATACGTCACTCCAATCTGCTTTACCGCGGGCAGATCGACCACGCGGAACTTGTACTGCTTCGACTTCACCGGCCCTGCGGCGACGTAGTACTCCACGCTCTCCGGCAGACCGGCAAACAGGAACTGAAAGCCACCGCCGCCTTCAGTCGCCGACATCGGCACCGGCTCCCACTTGGAGGCGCTCTGATAGCGCGCATACAGCTTCACGTCGCTCGTCTCGAGCCCGACCACCTGCGCCGTTACCATCTGGTCGCTGTTGCGGCGCACTGCCTCATCGCCCGGCGTCACCTTGATCTCGTAGATGGGCTGCACGGTCTTCTTTGGCCCCGTCCACAGCAGCGACGCGCCATAGCCCAACACGCCCGGCGCCGCCACAACCATCCACACCAGCACACCCACGCACGCCGCGCCGGCAGCCATCAGCGCAAGCATGCGCCGTTGCGGAACCAACCGGGCAGGCGCAGCCTCGCTCGTAACCTGCAGCGTATCGGCGGCCAGCAGCTCGATGAACGGATCGCCGGTCTGCTCGCCCTCCGAGAACGTGACCAGCCGCTGCTCAAGCTCGGGAAAACGCTGCTCCGCGCGCTCGATGGACCGTCGCCGGCTCAGACGCAAAAACGGCCACGCCAGCCCGAACGCAACCGCGCCCACAACAAGCGCCAGCAGCACCAGGCGCGCGGGCGCAATGCCGCCTTCGGCAAACGCATAGTGGTTGAGGACCAGCGTAATCGCAACCGTAGCCAGCAGCGCCGCAGCGGCAACGATCGCCGCGCCCCGCACCGTCGCATTCAGGCGCAGGCGCCGCTGCACCTGACCGATGTAGTCATTTAACTCTTCGCGCCGGCTCATGCTTCCTCCCGCTGCGTTCCGATGTATCGGCTGGCGACCAAGGACTCCGCCAGCGCTGCTGCCAGTATCAAGAGCATAACCCACCACCACAGTCCATAGGCATTCTTTGTTGCTTCGGCCGTGGCCGTTGTTGCAGCGGAGCCGCTTTCCTGCTCTCCCGCCGCGCTCCAAAGCTTCAGGGTATCGTCCGAAATCAGCTGCAATCCCGACTCCTTCGGATCTGCATTGACCGCGATCAGCGCATCCCGCCCACTCGCAAAACGGATCTGGTAGTAGCCTGCGCTGGTAAGCCGGACCGTCTGCGCTGTCGCTTCTTCCGCCAGCGAAAGCGGACGCTTGCCGTCGGGGCCGACGACCTCAACGCTCGTGCCGCCCGCGTTCGCCGGCACGCCCGGGCTGCGCAACTGCACAAACGAATCCACGACACGCGCCCCGCCCATCCGCTCCATGCCGGCAAGGTAGCGCGATACCTGATCCACAAACGCCACAAACGCCGGATGCAGCGGCAGGTCGTTGGTGATGTTATCCAGCCCGGAGGTAAACAGCAGCACATGCCCCTGCCCAATCTGCTTGTCGAGCAGCAGCGGCGTGCCATCAGCCAGCTTCGCCACCACGCGCGCGCCCGCGCCATCCACCGACGCCGCGTAGAAGAACTTCGCATCCGTCCAGCCCGCCGCATCCTTCACCGCCGGATAACTCTGGTCCATCGCGCCTACGTTGGCAAAGCCGCCCGAGTGCGAATAGAAATGCCCATCCGCAACATCCGCGTCGTAGACCGGAATGTGCTCGCGATGCGAGTCCGCCGTGCCCGCCGCGACCATCACGCTGCCGCCATCCTGCACATATTTGACCAGCGTATGCTCCAGGATCGACGGGATCGAGGGCACGTCCGACAGGACCACGAAGGCAAACTTGGTCGGGTCGAGATCGGCCGCCTGCTCGGCCACGATCGGCTGCAGAATAAACGACGCCTGCGCCGCGGCACCCAGCGCCGCGCCAAAGTAAAGCGGCGACCGCGCATCGCTTGCCTGATGCACAAACAGCACGCGCTCGGGGTCGGCGCGCTTCACCGCAAAGCGGCTGGCATCGTCCGCCGGAAACCCATCGGCTGAATCGATCCGCACCTGGCAGCGGCTCTCGCCATAGGGCACGTCCAGCCCTTCAAACGCCACCGTCGCGCGTCCATCCGCCGGCACCTCCACCTTCCTGGTCGCGACCACCGTGTTGTTCACAACCAGCTCAGCCGTACGCGTCGCCGCAGGCGTGCCATGCCCCGCGATCACCGCCAGCACACGCGCCTTCTTGGTATCGACCAGCTGCCCGGGCGCGTTCACGCTTTCTACATTCCAGTTCGGCACGGCGAGTTTGGTCACCGGATGCAGCATCAGCGTCACGTTGCCGGGCATCACCGTATCGGCAAAGTTGGCCGGCATATTCGAGCCCTGCATATCGCTGAAGAGGTGAAGCTCGATGGGCGTATGCACTGTCTCCGCAAGCGCCCGCATGCCGCGCCCGAGTTCGCCGAAGTTGCCATGCGAGTCGCCCGGCTGAATGCCCACGACGGCCGCCTTCAACGGCCCGTCGTCCTCGATCGCCTGGGTCAAAACTTCGAGCTCGCCGGCCAGCACCATCACCTGCGCATGCTGGGCTCCGTGCCGCGTCGCGAGCACCTGTAGCGCACCGTTCTTCGCATCCGCCAGCCGCGTTCCGGCGCGCATGCTGAACGAATCGTCGACGACCACCACCAGCAAACGCTCGCTCGCCGCGGCCTTCGCCCGCCGGATGAAAGGATGCGCAAATGCCAGCGCCAACAGCAACAGCAACAACGCGCGCAACGCGAACAGCAGCAGGTAGCGCAGCCTGCGATGCCGGATCGAACTCTGCGTGCCCTTCTCGAAGAACATCAGGGAGCTCACCAGGCGCGGGTTCGTCGTATGCCGGCGCAGCAGGTGGATGTACACCGGCAGCGCGACCGCCGCCAATCCCGCGAGAAACCATGGAAAGAAGAATCCCATCAGTTGTTCCTCGGACGCAGCGAAAGGTACTCGCTCAGCGCCGCGTCGAGCGGCTTATCGGTGACCAGCAGGTGGTAGTCCATGCCCGCCGACTTCGTCTTCGAGCTCATCTGCTCCAGGTGCGCATCCATCTTGCGCCGATACTCGCCTTTGACGTAGTCCGGCACCACCTCCATGCGCTGCTCGGTCTCCAGGTCGACTAGGATCGACGGACCATTCAATTTGGGATGGATCTCCTGCGGGTCCAGCACATGGAACAGCACCACCTCGCTGCCATGGAAGCGCAAGGGCTCGATTGTCTTGACGATCGACTCCGGATCCTCATAGAAATCCGAGATGATAATCACCATCCCGCGCCGCCGCAGCAACTCCTGAAAGTACTTCATGGGTCGAGCAAAGTTGGTGCGCGCCCGCGGCTCCGCCGCTTCCAGCGCTCCCAGCAGGCGGTGCATCTGACCCACGCGCGTCGAAGGCCGAATGAACTCGCGCACCTCGTCGTCGAAGACAACCAGCCCAGCCGGGTCGCGTTGACCTTTGATGGCCAGGTAGAACAGCGCCGCCGCTGCATAGCGCGCATAGTTCATCTTCGATACTTCATGCGACGAATACTGCATCGAGTTACTCGCATCCAGCAAAATAGTAAGTTGACTATTCGTCTCGCCGCGATATCGCTTCAGATAAGTCCGGTCGGTGCGTGCGAATAGATTCCAATCTACGTGGCGCAGGTCGTCGCCGGGCGCATAAGCTCGATACTCCGCAAACTCATGGCTGAAGCCGAAGTCGGGCGACTTATGCAGCCCGGTCACGAAGCCGTCGACGACGGTCTTCGCAATCAGGTCGAGCCCGTTAATTCCAGCCAGCACCTTCGGATCGAGAAATCGCTGCATCTACTACTCCCCGTTAAGCCTCGTTGGTTTGTCATCCCGCAGGGATCTGCTTTTGTTCTGCCTTTAGCTCTCCTTAGGCTGCGGCACATGCGCAATCAACCTGCGCAAAATCTCATCCGCATCGATCTTCTCCGACTCTGCATGAAAGTTGAGCAGAATACGATGCCGCAGCACCGGAGTCGCCAGCGCCGTGATGTCTTCGTACGTAACGTGGTAGCGCTTGCGCGAGAGCGCCCGAGCCTTCGCCGCCAGCACGATATTCTGCATGGCGCGCACGCTGGCTCCATAGTTCACATACTTTTTCACAAAGTCCGGAGCATTCTCGCTCTTATGCCGCGTCGCGCGTACCAGGTCGACCACATACTTTGCCAGCGTCTCGCCGATAGGAACCATGCGCACCAACTGCTGAAAGTCGAGTAACTCCTCCGCGCTGGTAACAGCCGTGATCTTCGGGGCGCGCGTCGCCGTAGTCATGTCGACGACCTTCACTTCCTCAGCCGCGGCCAGGTAATCCATCAGCGTATTGAACAGAAAACGATCCAGCTGCGCTTCGGGCAGCGGATAAGTACCTTCTAACTCGATAGGATTCTGCGTAGCCAGAACAAAGAACGGCGCAGGCAATTTGTAGATGTGGCCACGCACAGTCACGGATCGCTCCTGCATCGCCTCCAGCATCGCGGCCTGCGTCTTGGGCGGGGTGCGGTTGATCTCATCGGCCAGCACGACGTTGCCGAAGATCGGCCCCTTGACGAACGTCCACTTGCGATGTCCGGTGGTGATGTCTTCCTCAATGATGTCGGTGCCTGTGATGTCCGAGGGCATCAGGTCGGGCGTGAACTGAATGCGCCGGAACTCCAGCCCCAGGGTCTCCGAGATCGTGCGCACCATCAGCGTCTTGGCCGTGCCCGGCATCCCGGTGAGCAGGCAATGGCCGCCGACGAACAACGCGATCAGCACCTGGTCCAGCACCTCATCCTGCCCGACGATCACCTGCCGCACCTGCGCAATGATGTTGTCGCGCACCGTCCTGAACCGTTCGATGCGCTCCTGCAACTGCGCCGTATCCGAAGTCTCCATCCGTCCCATCCTCTCTATATCTTTGTTTGTCATTCCGCACCGAAGCGGAGGGCTTTACTTTTGCGCCTCGATCTCCACCAGCAACTTCTGCGCCGGCCGGAATCCCGGAGCCGTCTCCAGCGCCGCCAGCACGCTCTCCTCAGCCTTCGCCTTATCGCCCTGTGCAAAATACGCCTGCGCCAGGTTGTACTGCGCCGAGGCTTTATCCAGCGGCTTCAGCGCCAGCACAGCCGTAAACTCCTGCACCGCACCCGCATTGTTACCCTGCGCGAGCCATAACTCGCCAAGCTGGCGATGGAGTGCTTCATTTTCCGGGTAGATATAGTTCATCCGATTCAGCGTAGCAGCCGCAGCTTTCTTATCGCCCTGCTCTTCTTCCAGCGAGGCCAGCTTGTTCAAGACCTGCGGACTCTCGCCGCCCATCTTCTCATATGCGACCAACGTCGCAGCCGCGCCCGTTTTGTCGCCAGTGGCTAACTGCGCCGCCGATAAAAACTCATACACACTTGCATCTCCCACATATTCGGGATACATCTTCAACAATCCCGGCCCATCCTTCAGCACAACCGCATAATCTTTGTTTTTAGCCTGTCCCGCTAACTCCTTCAGCCCATTCCTCCACTTATCGAAGTCTGCAGGCTCTGTGCCTAGCTGTTTATTCAGCCAGGCCATGTAAGCCTTGTCGAACTCTTCCGGCGACAGCTTCAAATTCTCTTCAATCGCCTGCGGCGTAGTCTTCAACGTAGCGAAGGAATGGACAATGCCCAGCAGCGCATCGTCACCCCAGCGCTGTTGAATGAAGTCGCACATGCTGCCCGCCTCGAAGTAGGAGACGGTTACCTGCGCCGGATACTCCGGAAAGATAAATCCACGATCGATATCCGCAACCGGCAGCAGCTTCTTATCGCGAATTGCCGCCAGCACTTCCGGGGTCACGCGATTGCCCCACTCCGGATTCGCCTGCCCCTCTTCATGCACCGCCAGGCCCTCGGTAAACCAGCGCGGCACGCGGTGGTTCGTCGCGGAGAGGATGTACACATGGCTCATCTCGTGCCACAGTGTGGCGCCCCAGTTGAACTCGCCGGGTGTGCGCCCCGACGGGCTGTCCATCGCGACGACCTCGCCGAAGGTAACACCCAGCGCCCCCAGTCCCGGCATCCCCATGGTGCGCACCGCGAAGTCCTCGTGGTCGGGATAGACCTCCAGCTGCACCGGCGCCGGCAGCGTCATCTTATACTTCTTCGCATAAGTCGCCATCGCCTTATGTAACTCAGTCTCAAAATAAGGCCGCAATAAATCGGCTTCATTCTTCTTCAGCCGGAGAATTGTCGTGTCATCCCGAAAAGTCACAAAATTCTTATAGCTGTCGAGTAGCTTCAAACTATTGGCCGTCGCTGCGTCGGTCTGCCCATTGTTGAACGCAAGCTCAAGTTCCTTCTGCGGCTCGTCCTGCTGGCCCAGCCGCATCAGGTTGATGCCTAACTGGGAATGCGCCGCCCATAGCCTTGGATCGGCCGCAATCGCCTTGCGATAGTAAGCGACTCCATCCTCATACCGCCGATTCAGCACCAGATGATAGCCAACCAGCGCAAAGCCCTCGCCATACACCGGATTCACCGCATGAATTTTCGCCAACCACGTATCCGGCGAGCGGTCGCCGAGCATGTCGATTGCCGCCTCTACCGCCATCGCCTCCAGCGCATCGTTACTCAGTGCGAGCGCCTTGTCCGCCTCATCGCCGGCCTGCTTGATCTTTTGATTCTCAAGGTAGAGGTTCGCCATGAACTCATGCGCCTCAACCAGCTTCGGGTCGAGCGCAATTGCCTTGTTGCCGTATTCCTCGGCCTTCGAGTCGAAGCCATCCGCGCTCACGAGCGCCAAGCCCAGGTACGCCTGCGCGTTCTGCGGGTCGATCTTCAACGCCTCGGCAAACAGATTGTCCGCCTCCTGATTGTTGAAGCGCTCGTGAAAGAGCAGTCCCCAACGCACGCGCACGGCAGCCCCGCTGTTGGGCTGCGCGACCGCCAGCCGGAAGGCCTCATTCGCCTGCTGGTACTGCTCTAACCCCCAGAAACCTTCCGCCCGCACCGCCGGCTCCGCGCGTGTGGTCAACGCCTGAAAGCAGGCAGCGGCATCATCCTTCCTGCCATGCCTGCGCAGTTCCCGGCAGTTCTCCGGATCGGGCGCGGCCCAGCACACGCCCACCGAAGCCAGCAACAACGCCAATCCGAATTTACGCGACCCTGTCATTTCTCCAACTCTCCCTGCACCTTCGCCAACTCCAGCAGCGCCGCGGTCAACTGCCGCTTGTAGTCGCCCGGCTCCATCGCGGCTTTCTGATACTTCAGCGCATCGATCTTCTGCTCCAGCTCTTCTTTCTTCATCATCAGGTCGTGCTTTGCCGGATCGTTCATCGCCGCCTGCGCCGCGCCAATCCGCACCACCGTCATGCTGGCCAGCAGCGCGCCCTGCCTGCCCTCGGCCGCGCCAATCTTCACGGCCTCGCCCTTGCCCGTGTCCTCAAAGACCGCGTGCTCGGTGGCGAGCCGCTTCTGCGTCTCATAGAACGCCGCCGTCTTGCGATCCGCATAGGTCAGCGCCTCCATCGCGGAGATGGAGTCGCTCTTATCCGTGTCCGTCGTAGGGTCCTGGAGCGCCTCCGACCAATACCGCGCGAAGACTGTCGCGTTCTTCTCCATGCCATTTTTGGTGGCCGCAATCACGGCGCGCCCCGGCCGTTCGAGCGCCGCCACTGCGCCTCCGCTGGCGCTGGTCGTATCGACGACCAACTGCCTCTTCGTCGGCACGCGATCGAGCATCGCCGCCAGCTCCACCGCCGATACATCCGGCCCCACCAGGTTGAACTTGTACTCCACGCCGTCATATGATCCGTGCCCGATTAACGTAACGACCAGGTCGTCATCCGTCTTCGCTTCGCGCGCAATCGCATTGAAGGTCTCCGTCAACTTCGCCCGCGTAGCCTGCGCGCCGGTCAGCGTATAGACATGCGCGCCGGTCGACGCACGAAACGTGCGGTCGAGATCCTTCGCGGTCTCGGTAAACCTCTGCTCATAGTCCGGCTCGCCGCCCAGCCCGGCGACCGTGACGTAATAGACACTCGCGTGCAGAGGCGCGGCAAGCAGCGCGAGCAGGATGCAACTAAGCCTGAGCCTCATATCGTTCCCCACTTCCGTCGCAGCAGCCACTCGCTCGCCATCAGAGCCAGCAGCACCAGGAAGACGATCGGCATATTCCAAAGCTCCTTCGTGTTGCGGACCGAGATGCCCGCCTCCGAATACGATATTTCGCTCGGCAGCTTGCCCAACTCATCGCCGCTCCAATAACGCCCTCCGGTCTCCGCCGAAAGCTTCTGTAGCAGCTCCTTGTTCTGCTCGGTATGAAAGTTCTCCGCGACGCCATCCTCGCGATCGAACGTGACCACATCGCTTCCAAGCGTGTCGCTGCCCCGCACTGCCGTTATCTCCGCCACATAGGATCCCGGCTTCGTCGCTGTCCAGTCCACCGCAAACGTACCCGGCGTCTGCGGCACAGCCGACATATCGACGAACTCCGACGCGCCATCCGGCCCGATCACATGCGCCGCCACCTTTGCATCCGGCGCGACCACATATTCCTTGTCCCGCACCGTCGCTGTCAGCTTCGCGTGGCCATCATCCATCAGCCGTATTACCGGCATGCTGGCAACCACGCGACCCGGCGAATCCGCCACCACCCAGCGCAGCAGCTGTTGCCAGAACAGGTCATGCGTCGGATCGCCGACCGCCTGGCTCATCTGCCAGCGCCACGTGCCGCTGGTCGCCAGAATAGCGGTGCGCCCGCGGCCGTAGCTCTGCGTCACCAGCAAAGGCATCTTGGCGCGGCCCTGCGTCGTCATCTCCGCCAGCACCGTCGCGCCGGGCTTGGGAGTGCCGGGATCCTGATAATCCATCATGTACGGCAGATTCTTCCAGCGCTCGACATTCTGCGCCGGGTCGTCCACCAGCCGCATCACCGGACTATCCGCGCCCGCCGGGGTCAACGACGCAAGCGACGCATCGCGATGGAACGTGTCCTTCGCATTCGGCAGAAACGTCGGCAACAACTCATTCACGCTCGACGCAGCCCAGCCGCCATCCGCAAGCGAAGACCGCCCGCCCAGGAAGAGCAGTCCGCCTCCGCGCTGGTCCACATACTCGCGCAGAAGCTCCTGCTGGCGCGGAGAAAAATATCCAGCTTCCACCGACCCGATGATGATTCCATCATAGGCAAATAAATCCTCAGCCTTGTTCGGGAAGCCATCCGCCAGCTCCGCCGGATCGCTGATGCCCTGCCGATAGATCTTGTTCTCTGTCGTGCGCAGCATCGACGCGATCTGCAGCTCCTTGTCGTCCTCCGCCGCGCGCCGGATAAACTTGTACTCCCAGCGCGGCTCGCCCTCGACGTAGAGAATCCTGCGCCGCGCGCCGCTCACGCTCACCAGCCGCACCTGCGAGTTGTTGGCGACGTTCTGCTCGCCCGGCAGCGGCGCCACGGAAAACGCCACATGCCGCACGCCGGCCGCACCCGCGTTGAAGAACATCGTCTGCGTCTGCACCACGCCATCGGCGGCCAGCGCGACCTCCTTCTGCGCCAGCACCTTGTCGCCATCTTTCGCGGTTACCGTCGTTTTCGCGCCGGGATACCCGTGCTGGCGCACGCTCACCATCGCGCGCACGCGGGAGTCCGCCATCGCTCGCGGCGCCACGCTTACATCGTCTACCTCGACATCGTGCTCCGCCTGCTCGCGTCCAAAGCCGATGGTATGCACCGGCAGCCGCCGATTGCGCAGCGCGCTGATGGTGTCCAGATCGATGCCGCCGGAGTTCTCCGCGCCGTCGCTCAGCAGCACCACCGCCCCCACGGGCAGGTCGGAGGTATCCGCCGCCAGCTGCCGCAACCCCTGGTTGATGTGCGTCGCCGAGGCTGAAGGCTGCACAGCATCCAGCTTGTCCGCACGATTCAGCGCGGCGTCCAGCTTATACACCCGCGTCTGAAATCGTCGCTGCAATCCCTTGAGCACGCCGTCATTCAGGGCCTTGACCGCGGCAGCCTCGCGCGTCGTCTTCGCATCCGCGCCGCTATCCGGGATCGCCATGCTGCGCGAATCGTCCACCAGCACGGCAATGATGTTCTGCTGCGACTTCAACTCCGCTACCACGATCGCCGGCTGCCACAGCAGCACCAGAACCAGCGCGATCAGCGCCCCCTGCAGCGCCCAGATCGCCGCCGCGCGCGCCCGCTGCATGGCCGGCGTCACATCCTTCACAGGCTGCAGGCGCTGCACACGCCACCAGATCAGCGCACCCAGCCCCACCACAACCGCCACGATCAACAGCACCAGCAGCCATCCCGGCCACGCACCAAGCAGGACAAATTTGCCCTTGGTGAAGACCGTCATGGGGTACTTGAAGAAAAACTCAAACATGCAGCTAAAGCACCCCACTGACCACTGAGAACTGTTAACTGACCACTACCTTTAATGCGTCATCCCATACACGATGTAGTTCAACCCCACGCGAAACGCCATGCTGGCGAACTGCTCCGGATACTCCGGATCGTCCGCCCACTCCCACGCGTCGCCCAGGTGCATGTTGTGACAGATGGCGACCACGACGCGTCCATGGTCGTCGCGAATGCCGCGCCACTTGGCCACATAACCGTCTTTTTCGTAGGTGCGTCCGCTGCGAATGTACTGCTCGCCGGGCACCTGGAAGCGATCGTCCATGTCGTACAGCACATGGAAGATTTCGTCCTTATCCGTGAGGTCTTCGACTGGCCGATCGGGAAAGACCTGGCGCATGCCGGACATGAAGCCTTCCCAATCCTGCGTGCCGTGGAAGTCGTCGACCATCAGGAAGCCGCCCTTTTCCAGATACTCGCGCAGGCGTTTTGCCTCGTCGTCGGTGAACGTCCAGGTATGGACCATCACGGCGTAAACCCACGGATAGTTGAAGATCTCGTCCGAATCCAGGTTCACCACCTGCTCGGTCGGCCTGCCCTGCACCCGCGTCAGGCGATTCAGCGCGATCAAAAACTGCCGGTCGGCCTTAGGATAGTCGCGCGACCAGTTGCCGCCGCCGCGCCCGTATCCGCCATAGCCGCCGTAGCTGCCCATGCTGGAGTTGAAACTGAGCCGCGACCACGCAAACTCGGCCTTCACATTGCTGGTCGCCGGCTGGTATCCCCAGTTCGCAACGCGCTGCAACGCATATAAACCCGTGCAGCACACACCCGCAAGAGCGGCTAACGTCAAGGCCTTGAGGAGCTTCATCGGCGGACCTCCGAAAACGTGACTTGTGGCGCGAGAATACCAGATTTCAGCATGCGGCGTAGGGGGCTGTTGATCCCACTGCAACCTTGCCTGTATAGACGTGTTGCGGCGGCGTTTGTTGCAGATGGCTTTCCTCTGCGTCGATCCCGCAGAAGTTCACTCCTGGATTTTCGCATTGACAACACTCGCACATGCTGTCTAGGCTTCGTCCGTCAGGAAATCGCTTCCGTATTGAAACGCCAGTCCGAAGGAGTACCCCCTATGATGTCCCGTCTTCGCCATGCCTGGCTCTCCTCGATCCTCGCGCTCGCTGCGGCTGCTCCGCTGCCGGCCCAGCTCTCGACCACCGCCACCATCACGGGGACCGTCACAGACTCCACCGGCGCCGTCATTCCCGGTGCGGCCGTAACGGTCACGGATCTCGGCACGAAGGTTCCCACCCTCACCCAGTCGAACAGCGGCGGCAGCTTCGTCGTGCCCGGTCTCAGCGTTGGCGATTACAGCGTCAGCATCGCGAAGGAAGGTTTTCAAACCTATGCCGTTTCCGGCATCACCTTGCATCCGGCGGTCACAGCTACGGTGAACGGCACTTTGAAAGTCGGAGCGTCGTCAACCACCACGACGGTCAACGCCGACGCCGTGCAGGTCGAGACCGCGACGATCGAAAACTCAAACTCCGTCGATGCCGAGCAGGTCTCGACGCTGCCCATGAACGGCCGCAATTTTCAGGGTCTCGCCACCCTGATGCCGGGTGTCCAGAACACCTCCGCCGGCACCGTGCTTACGACCGGCGGCCGCGCCACCAACAACGCCCTCTCGGTC
>CAXTMK010000142.1:0-12503 GCA_964245315.1 uncultured Acidobacteriaceae bacterium
GGGCTTCGATCGGATTGAGGCTGGCGGCCTTGTAGGCGGGGTAGACGCCGAAGACGAGCCCGATCGCGCAGGCCCATCCGAACGCCAGCGGCACCCACCAGATGTTGACGACCGCCGGCAGCAGCCAGTGCAGCGCGTAGCCGATGACGCTGCCGACGATGACGCCGATGATGCCGCCGACCGCGCACAGCGTCACCGCCTCCAGCGTGAACTGGCCCATGATGGTGCCGCGGGTGGCGCCGATGGCCTTGCGTACGCCGATCTCGCGGGTCCGCTCCGTGACCGAGACCAGCATGATGTTCATCACGCCGACGCCGCCGACCATCAGCGCGACGCTGGACAGCGCGAACAGCAGCAGGAACAGCCCGCCGGTGATCTGGTTCCACAGGCGTGTGAGCGTGTCGGTGCCAAAGACGGCGAAGTTGTCGGGCTTTTCGTTGGGAACCTTGCGGCGCCGGCGCATCAGGTCGGTGACCTCGTCCTGCACGACGGAGAGGTTCTTGGGATCGTCGTATTTGAGCGAGATCCAGTAGTCGAGCACCTCCGGGTGCAGCTTATGGAAGGTGGATACAGGGAAGTAGGCGACGTTGTCGGCCGGATTTTTACCGCCGCCGAACGCCTGCTTCTGTTTGTCGAGTACACCCACGACGGTGAAGAGCATGCCGCCAACGGTGGCCTCGCGGCCGAGCGCGTTGTCCACGCCGAAGAGCTCGTCGGCGGTGTCATAGCCCAGCACCACGACATTGGCGGCGCGTTCCTGGTCGTTATCGGTGAAGAAGCGGCCGGTGAGCAGGTTGAGGTCGTGCACCTGCTGCACCGCCGGCACGTCGCCCTCGAGCGTGGTGTTGGCCATGGTGTGGTTGTTGCCCTTGATCGAGGTCGAGCCCACGCCGCCGCCCGGCGCGTTGTGGTCCGTAAACTGCAGCGTAGGCGAAGAGGCGACCACATGCGGCAACTGGCCGAGCGCCACGGAATCCTCGTAGGTCATCTGCTTGCGGCTGAGCATCTCCGTGGTGGGCTTGCCGGTGAAGACCGGGAAGCGGAAGACGAAGAGGACGTTCGAGCCAAGGGATTCGATGACGTTCGAAACGCTTTGATTGAGGCCGTTGACGACCGACGAGATGACGATGACAGTCATGACGCCGATGACGATGCCGAGGATGGTGAGGCCGCTGCGCAGCTTGTTGGTGCGCAGGGTGTCGAGCGCCATCGTGACTGTTTCGCCGTATTGTCCTAATGCCATTGTGGCGCCTCGTCGTTCGTGATGCGTTGTTCGTTTTCGTCGGCTTTGATATCACAAGTTGTTACATCAAAGTGGTCGCTAACTGGTTTCGTTTCTTCTCGCTCGGGGCTTGAAGTCACAATTTGTGACTTCAAGTTGAGTCTAGTCGGCTCTCAAGGCGACAATCGGATCCAGCTCCGCAGCCTTGCGCGCCGGGTAAACCCCGAAGAAAAGCCCGGTGCCGGTTGCCATCACAAGTCCGGCGAAGACGCTCCAGAAAGCTACCGACGATGGGAAGCCGGCGACCGCCGTGACGAGTTCCGCGATCAGGACGCCGCCCAGCACGCCGATGATGCCGCCGATCAATGACATCAGCGCCGACTCAATCAGGAACTGCAACAGGATATCCTGCCGCCGCGCGCCGAGCGCCTTGCGGATGCCGATCTCGCGAGTGCGTTCCGTCACCGACACCAGCATGATGTTCATGATGACGATGCCGCCCACCACCAGCGAGATCAGCGCGATAGCGGCGGCGACCGCGCCGAAGGATTGCGTAAGCTGCGTGGCGAAGCCGACGAGCGTGTTGTTGGTGTCGAGCTCAAAGGAGTTTTCCTCGCCGGCGCGGTCGTGGCGGCGAGCCCGCATCAGCACGCGCACCTCGTCGGCGGCGGCTTCGAGCGGAGGCCCGGCGCTGCCCGCCTTGATGTAGATGGTGACGGTCTTCTGCGTCCCGTAGTCCTTCATGAACGAGGTGAGCGGGACGCCGACGAAGTTGTCCTGACTCTGGCCGAAGGTGCTGCCCTGCTTTTCGACCACGCCGATGACGGTGTAGGGTGTGCCGTCGACGCGCAGCTCCTGGCCGATCGGGTCGATGCCGGCAAAGAGGTTCTCCTGCACGTCGGTGCCGATGATGGCGACGTACGAGGCGTGCTCCTGGTCGGAGTCGGTGAAGTCGCGGCCTTCGGCGATGTCGAGGTTCTGCAGCGCGGGCATCTGCCAGGTGTAGCCGCGGATCTGCGCGTCGGTGATGGCCTGCGTTCCGCGCACCAGCTTGCCGGTGGCCGCCTGCTGGCCGCCGATGCCGACGCACCGCCTGCAGTTGGCCTCGATGTACTTCAGGTCGTCATACATGATGACCTTGCGCTTTTGAAATTTGACATAGTCGGCTGAGTTGGTAACGATGGCCGGCATGCGCGTGACCGTGAAGACGTCCGAGCCGTAGCGCGAGAACTTCTGGATGACGAAGTCGTTGGCGCCGTTGACCAGCGTCACCACGGCGATGACGCTGGTGACGCCGATCACCACGCCAAGCAGCGTAAGCACGGTCCGCAATTTGTTCGCCCACAGCGACTGCACCGCGAGTTTAAGCGCCTCTTTGAGTTCCATTGACTTGATGTTACATACGCGCGGGTGATTGCAGGCGTTCCGTCAATTTGGCGCGAAGTTCGTCGAGGAATTCCGTTGCTGGCCGTGTGCGGCCAGCTTTGACCGACTCAAGACTTCTTCGAAGCATCTCAACCGACTTGAGATAATGACGTTCTTCTTCCGAAAGGATCATGTCTATCTCATCTGAGAAGTTCGAAGTTGACTCCCGCTTTGGTCAGAGCGTGGAATTGCTCCCGCGTTACGCACGCGATGATGCAGTCCTGACCACCGTTGTCGTGGTACAGGAAGACCTTCGAAGGGTCCGATACATCCAGCACTTGAACGAAATAGGAGAGGACCGCAGGATCGACCCAATCGTCGTTAACCTTGAAATCGAGATGAACAGATTTGCCTGCGAGCTCGAAATGCAGACGTGCGAGCGCTGATTCAATATCAACCTGATCCCGGACATTCTCAAGAACGAGCGACCCTTGAGTCATCTCAGCCATTCGTTCGGCGATGCGAACGTAAGAGCCTTCATCCTCGATACATTCAGTATCGAAATGCCACACATTAACGCAGTGATGGCGCCAGGGTGGCTGCTCCTCCGTCATACCAAGACAAATGAGAGCCATGTTGAAGCCGGGTTCCTCGAGCTGCTCGTGCGTCCAGGACTCAAGCAAATCATCCATCGTGAATGGGGGCGCGAGGCTCATCCCGCATTCAGCGAGAAATGCTATCTTTTGTTCGAATGTCAGTGGCTCAGCGGTTTTTTTCTTGAAGAGTCCAAACATGATCTGGATACTATCGCAATTGCCGAATCACCCGCAGAATGGGCCTCACGGATGGCGAGCGAGCCAAATATCAAGCTAAACTAGATAGAGCAGGCGGCCGGGCGATCGCTGCTGGCTTCATCCGTGAGGATGTTCGTCAGGGGAGGAAAGTCCGAACTCCGCAGGGCAGTGTGCCGGATAACGTCCGGGACGGATGCTTCAAGGCATCTGGACGGCCAGTGCAACAGAGAGCGAACCGCCTTCTGCGCAAGCAGGAGGTAAGGGTGAAAAGGTGCGGTAAGAGCGCACCGGGCGTCGAGTAATCGGAGCCGCATGGTAAACCCCACACGGAGCAAGACCAAATAGGCAGGGAGTCCGGCCGCGCTCTTCGCAAGCGGCCGGCGCGCATCGGCCCGATGCGCCCAGGCGAAGAGTGCAGTGCCGAAACTTGCGGGTAGGTTGCTAAAGCGCCGCAGTAATGCGTCGCGTAGAGGAATGATCGTCTAGAACAAAATTCGGCTTACGGGCCGCCTGCTTGAATTTGCAGTTCGTACGGGAACAAAAGCAAAGCGAAACGGGGATAAAAGGAAAAACGGGATAACAGCGGAGCATGATGATCCGTTTTATCCCGCTTTAATCCCACTGATCCCCGTTGCGCAATGCTCTAAGGTGAGTCGCGGAGGTGGAACGACTCTTATCGTTACCCTTCAAACAGGTGCGCCGCCCGCTCGGCGCTCTCGCGCGACCACTTCGTATTCGACGCCCACCCCAGCAGGAACACGATTGCGCCGCAGACCGTCATCAGCCACCAGATCGGGTGCGTGGCCGCCGTAAAGTCCGTGCCGTGCGCGCGGCTGGAGGCGACGACCGTGCCGGCGACCGCAACTCCCAACGCCGCGCCCACCTGGCGGCCCGTCGACGCGATGGCCGCGGCGACGCCGGCCTGGGCCAGCGGCATGCCGGCCACGGCATTGTTGGCGATCGCCGGGTTGACCATGCCCAGCCCCACACCGAAGAGCGCGTAGGCGAGCATCAGCACGGCGACAGGCGTCGCGATGTTGAGTTGCGTCAGCAGGCCGGTGCTGAGCATGAAGCCCGCGCCCGAGATGAGCAGCGACGGTCGCGTTCCGTAGGCTCCGACCAGACGGCCGGAGAGTGGCGACATGATCATCATGATGATCGCCAGCGGCATCGTGAACAGGCCGGTCCGAAAGGCCGACAAGCCACGCACCTGCTGCAGGTAAAGCGCGTTTAGAAAAAGAAAGCCGGCGAACGATGCGAACGCGCAGAGTCCAAGGATGGCCGCACTGGTGAACGGCAGGCTGCGGAAGAAGCGCAGATCGAGCAGGGGGTCTTTGCGGCGCGGCTCGTAGAGAACAAAGACAATGACTGCGACCGCCGCTGTCGTAAACAGGCCGAAGGTCGAGCCTGAAACCCAGCCCGCATGCGGAGCGTCGATGACCGCATAGACCAGCGTCGCCAGACCGAGCAGCACCAGCGTCTGGCCCACGGGGTCGAACGCACGAGCACGCGCCGCCTTCGACTCCGGCACGAAGCGCGCGGTAAGCGCGATTCCAGCCAGGCCGATGGGCAGATTGATCCAGAAGATGGAACGCCAGCCAACAGTCTGGGTAAGCGCGCCGCCGATCAGCGGCCCCAGCGCCAGCGACATGCCCGCGACCGCGCCCCATACGCCGACCGCCCTCGCGCGGTCCCTTCGCTCGGGAAACGAGTTGGCAACGATGGAGAGCGCCACCGGGTTCAGCATCGACGCGCCCAAACCCTGCATGGCACGGTACGCCACCAGTTGGCCGATGCTGTGGGCCAGGCTGCAAAGCACCGAACCGGCCGTAAACAAGCCCATCCCGATCTGAAAGACGCGCCTCCGGCCGATGCGGTCGGAGATGGAGCCGGAGAGCATCAGCAGGCTGGCGACGACCAGCGTGTAAGCGTCCAGAATCCATTGCAGCCCGGCCAGGCTCGCGTGCAGTTCCCTCTGGATCGCCGGCAGCGCGACATTCACAATGGTAACGTCCATGCTGACCAGCAGCACGCTCATGCAGCAGATAGCGAGGATGAGGTTGGGATGGGTCGGTTTTCCTGCCAAGGGATCTCCACCGTTATAGATGCGCGAGCGGACCTCGCTGATCCAGACAGGAGAAGCCTCTTTCTCGAAGGCTGGCTGATGTGCTAGCCTTCCCATATCGTCTTGTCGTAATTTCAGCGTATCCTGCCCGAGGTTTCGTCGATGCCCTACAAACTCAATATCAACCGGAAGCCCGTCACCGTCGACGTTCCGGACGACACGCCCCTGCTGTGGGTGCTGCGCGACACCCTCGACCTGAAGGGGACCAAGTACGGCTGCGGCATCAGCGAGTGCGGAGCCTGCACGGTGCTGGTGAACGGAAAGAGCGCGAAGTCCTGCCAGATTGCGGTCTCCGACGTGCAGGGCAGCGTCGTCACCATCGAAGGGCTGGCGGATAACGGCAACCTGCACATCCTCCAGAAGACCTGGATCGACCTCGACGTGGCGCAATGCGGGTACTGCCAAGGCGGACAGATTCTGGCCGCGGTGTCGCTGCTGACGCTGCATCCGCAGCCGACCGACGCGCAGATCGAAGCGGGCATGTCGGGCAACATCTGCCGCTGCGGCACCTACAATCGAATCCGGGAAGCGATTCACCATGCGTCCGGCACCAAGCCCGCGCCCCAGGCCGGAACCAAGGGGGACATACATGCTCACGCTTGAGAGAACCCCGACTTATGCCGACAAACTCGCGCTCTTCGACGCCGAGATGCAGGCCCTCATCGGCGAGCTTCATACCGTTCCGACTGCCGCGCCATTGCTGGGACGCCGCGCCTTCCTGAAGAAGGCGGCGTTCGCCGGCGGCGGGCTGGCGCTGATGTTCCACCTGGATACAAAGGCTGCGCGCGCGATCGAAGGCGACGATCTGCCCGGACCGGGCGATCGCAAGGCCAACCCGGATTCTACGGTGCTGAATGCGTTTGTGCGCGTCGCGCCGAATAATACTGTTACCGTTTTTTCGAAGGGTCCGGAGATCGGCCAGGGCATCAAGACCGCTTTCGCCCTCATCATCGCCGAGGAACTGGAGGCCGACTGGAATACCGTGGTCGTCGAACAGGCGCCGGTCAATCCCAAGGTCTACGGTTCGCAGAGCGCCGGCGGTTCGACCTCCATCCCGCGTGGCTGGGACCAGCTGCGCCAGGCCGGTGCGGCCGCACGCATCATGCTTGTGGGAGCAGCGGCTAAGCAGTGGAACGTGCCTCCGACGGATTGCGTCGCGGCCAACAGCACCGTCACGCACAAGGCCTCCGGACGCAAGCTCACCTACGGCGATCTGGCCATTGCCGCTGCAACGCAGCCGGTGCCCGATGCGGCCGGCATTCCGCTGAAAGCGAAGGCCGACTGGAAGCTGCTGGGCAAGCGCATTCCGGGCGTCGATAACCAGAGCATCGTCACCGGCCAGCCCATCTTTGGCATCGACGTCTCGATGCCGGGCATGGTGTTCGCCAACTATACGAAGTGCCCGGCGATAGGCGGCAAGGTGAAGAGCGCCAACCTGGACGCCATTAAGAAGCTGCCCGGCATCGTCGACGCCTTCACGCTCGACGGCACGGGCAATCCCAACGAGTACATGCCGGGAGTCGCAATCATCGGCAAGACGACATGGGCGGTCTTCAAGGCCAAGTCCGCGCTGAAGGTGGAGTGGGACGAGACCGGCGCGTCGAAGGACTCGCTAAGCGCGGCCGCGGCGAAGGCGAAGGAAATATCCGTGAAGCCGCCTACCGCGGCGACCAATGTCGGCGATGTCGATGCGGCGTTTGCCTCCGCTGCGAAGGTGGTCGAGGCCTCCTACGAGTACGCGATGGTCTCGCACCAGCAGCTGGAGCCGGAGAACAGCACAGCCTGGTTTCACGACGGCGCAATCGAACTCTGGACGCCGAGCCAGTCGGCCGATCGCGGCCTTCAGCAGGTGGCCAAGCTGCTGAATCTGCCGGAAGATAAGGTTACGATCCACCAGACCCGCGCCGGCGGCGGCTTCGGGCGCAGGCTTGCCAACGACTACCTGTGCGAGGTTGCGGCCATCGCGATGAAGGTGCAGGCTCCGGTCAAGCTGCAGTGGATGCGCGAGGACGACTTCGCCTACGACTTCTTCCGCGCACCGGGCTTCCACTACCTGAAGGGCGCGGTCGACAAGCAGGGCAAGCTCACCGCGATTCAAAATCATATCGTCAGCTTCACCGCAGGCAACAATCGTCCCGTCTCCGGCGGCGGACGCAGCAACAACAGCTTCCCCACCGACATGGCGCTTAACACGCGCTACGCCATCAGCCTGCTGCCGCTGCAGATTCCGTGCGGCAGCATGCGCGCGCCTACCGACAATACCCAGATGTTCGTCGCGCAGAGCTTTCTGCATGAGCTTTCTGCCGCAGCGGGCCGCGATCACGTCGAATTCCTGCTGGAGTGGATCAACCGTCCGCCGGCGGCGCCGCCCTCGCAGCCGGCCGGCCAGGCTCGCGAACAGAACACGGCTCAAAATACCGAGCGCGGTGGAGCGCAGGGCGCTCGCGGAGGCTTCAATGCCGCTCGCGCCGCCGGCGTGGTGAAACTGGCCGCCGAGAAGTCGGGCTGGGGCAAGAAGCTGCCCGCCGGGAGCGGCATGGGCATCGCATTCAGCTTCGCTTATGGCGGGCACGTCGCCGAGGTGGTCGAAGTGAGCGTCGACGCGAAGAAGAAGATCACAGTCCACAAGATCACGGCGGTCGCGGACATCGGCCCGATCGTAAACATGAGCAGCGCCGAAAATCAGGTGCACGGCGGCGTAATCGACGGCCTCTCGACCGCCATGGGCCTGCGGGTCGAGGTCGAAAAGGGCCGCATCCAGCAGACCAACTTCGACGACTATCCGATTCTGAGGATGAAAAGCGCGCCGCAGGTCGAGGCTCACTTTATTCAGTCCGACTTCCGGCCGTCGGGCCTGGGCGAACCCTGCCTGGTGCCGCTGGCTGCGGCGCTGGGCAACGCGATCTTTGCGGCGACGGGTGATCGCGTACGATCGATGCCGTTTACCCGAGCCGGGTATTCCATCTAAGGGACGGGTTTCGCGCCCGTTTCACGGTATGCCCGACAGGACTGTATACTACCGCAACTAGTATTACATTTCTGTGAGGGTAACGATGACGCGGACTTCCTTGGTTTCGTTTTGGGGGCTGGCTTGCGCCGGCGTGTTGGCAACCGGCCTGGGTGCATCCGCGCAGGTCAGTCCCGAACTTTATGCCGGCCTGAAGTGGCGCAATGTCGGCCCGTTCCACGGCGGCCGCATCTCGTCCGTCACCGGAGTCGTCGGCCAGAGCGCCGGCAACGGCACGTTCTACGTCGGCACCCCGCTCGGCGGAATCTGGAAGACCACCAGCGGCGGCACCACCTGGTTCCCGATCACTGACAGCCAGACCAGCTTCGACAGTGTCGGCGCCATCCAGGTCGCTCCCTCGAACCCCGACATCGTGTATGCGGGCACGGGCGACGCCATCAGCGGAAGCCTCGGCAACGGCATGTGGAAGTCCACCGACGCCGGCGCCACCTGGAAGCACATCGGGCTCGAAGACACGGTGAAGACGACCAGCATCGTAGTCGATCCCACCAATCCCAATCTGGTTCTGGTCTCGGCTCTCGGCGATACGACGCGCCACGGCGGCGGTGTCTATCGCTCCACCGACGGCGGCCAGACATGGACCAATGTTCTTAAGACGACAGACTACGACGGCGTGCGCGACCTGCAAGGCGCCTTCGACGCTCCCAAAGTCCTGATCGCCGCCACGCAGGGCACGGGCGGCCTGGGCGGTGGAGGACGACCCGGAGGGGGAGCCGGCAAGCCGCCCCTGGTTTTCAAGTCGACCGACGAGGGCCTGACGTGGACGCAGATGAAGATTCCTCCCTTCCCCGGCCGCGTTGCTCTGGCGGTCGCTCAGACGACCAAGGGCCAGCGCATGTACATCGTCGGCAACGCGATGGAAAACGGCTCGGGCCTCTACCGTTCCGATGATGGCGGCGCCACCTGGAAGCACATGGCCGGGAAGGATACCCGCATCGGCAACGGCCAGGGCGCTTATTCGAGCGGCGTCTTCGTGGACTCGCAGAACCCCGACATCCTCTACACCATGAGCACCGCCATGTACCGGTCGACAGATGGCGGGGTTACATTCGAGCCCTTTAAGGGCGCGCCCGGCGGCGAGGACTATCACAAGCTCTGGGTCGATCCTCTGAACGGACACCGCATGCTGGTCGGCTCCGACCAGGGCGCCAGCGTCACCTTCGACGACGGCCGCACCTGGAGCCTGTGGTATTCGGAGGTCATCTCGCAGGTCTACCACGTCGCCACCGACAGCCAGTATCCCTACTGGATCATGGCGGCTCAGCAGGATACCGGCGCGGTGATGATCAGCAGCCGCGGGACGTTCGGCCAGGTGAACTTTACCGACTGGAGCCCGCTGCCGTCGTCTGAGTTCGGCGTCGTCACGCCCGACCCGAAGAATCCGCACATCATCTATGGCGTCGGCTACGGCGCGGGCGGAGGCGGTGGAGGCCTGGTCAAGATCGATATGACGAACGGCCAATGGCAGAACGTCGCGCCGAACTTCGGCACCGACGCCACCAAGTACCACGCGGGCCGCGACTTCCAGAAGGAGTTCGACCTCGCGTTTGAGCCCAGCGCGCTCTACGTCGCCTACCAGTGCCTGCTGGTCTCGCGCGACGGAGCCCACACCTTCAAGGCCGCCAGCCCCGACCTGACCACGGCCAAAGGCGCGCCGCAAATGCCCTGCGGCGCTGCGCCCACCGCGACTCCGCCGGTACCGTCCAACGGTCCTACGCCTCCGCCGCCCGGCGCGGGCTCAACGCCTGCTCCCGCACCGCCGGCGGAGAGTATGTTCTCGCCCGAGGTGCCGATGGACCTGGGCCAGCGCGGCGCAGGCGGCGAGCCGACCATCGCCGACTTCTCCATCTCGAAGGTGAAGCGCGGCGTGGTGTGGTCGGTGTCCAGCAACGGCCAGATCTTCAACACCATGGACGTCGGCAAGACCTGGAACAACGTCTCCAACCTTCCCGAGGTGCCGGCGCGCACCGCCTTCAGCACTATCGTCGCCGGGGATGATGTGAACACCGCCTACGTGGTGGGCCGCATCGCCGCCGGACCGCAGGCAGGCATCAATGCCTCCGACTCCGCCAACACGCCCAACACCATTCTGGACGTGGATATCCCGCTCATCTGGCGTACGACTGACGGCGGCAAGAGCTGGAGCAAGATCGTCAACGGCCTTCCCACGGACGAGCGCACCGGCAGCTGGATCAACAGTCTGCGCGCCGATCCGAAACAGCCCGGCCTGCTGTTCGCGGGCTCAGAAACCACCGTCTTCGTCAGCTTCGACAACGGCGATCACTGGCAGACGCTGCGGCAGAATCTGCCCAGCACCTCCATCCGCGACCTCCAGGTCCACACCGATTACGAGATGAACGACCTGGTGATCGGCACCTACGGCCGCGGCTTCTGGGTGCTGGACGACATCACGCCGCTGCGCCAGATTGCCGCCCATGCCCAGACCATCGCCTTGGCCCCGGCCTATCTCTTCGAGCCGGAGCAGGCCATCCGCGCCCGCATGAACAGCAACTGGGATCAGCCCACCTCGATCGAAGTGCCGCACGCGGTCAACGTCCCGTATGGCGTGCTGGTGGATTATTACCTGAGCAAGGAGCCTGCCAGCCCGATCCAGCTGCAGGTCTTCGACTCCAGGGGCAAGCTGGTGCGCAGCATGAGCAGCGTTCTGCCGCCGCCCATCGAAGGCGAGGCTTACCCGCGCTACTGGCTGGCGTCGCCCGAGTCGCGCGCCCTGAGCACTCATGCCGGCATGAACCGCGTCAACTGGGATCTGTTCTACGACGATCCGCCGGCGATGCGGCACGACCTCGAAAACCAGATGAACATGGTGCCCGGCGCCACCACGCCCGGACCCCACGGCCCGCAGGTAATTCCCGGCGTCTACACGCTCAAGCTCACCGTGGATGGCCAGGTCTACACCCGCAACGTCACTGTGGTGAACGATCCGCGTGTCGGCCAGAGCCCCGCGCTGATGGCTGAGCTGCGCGCTCAGAACCAGTTCGCGCTGCTCTCGTACCACGGGATGCAGCAGAGCTACCAGGGCTTTGACGAAGCGAATGCCGTCCGCAGCCAGCTTGCCTCCCTGATGCAGGGCACGCTGCCGGAGGATGTCGCGACGCAGGCCAAGGCGCTTGATGCCGGCCTCGTGAAGATCGCCGGCGTGAATGCGGGCGGCTTCGGCGGCGGCGGTGGACGCCGCGGCGCGCCCGACCCCAACGCGTTGCCGACCTTCATGGAGGCGAACAACAACTACAGCACCATCGTGAGCATGATGCAGGTAGGTCTCGACATGGCGCCCACGCCGACGCAGATCGCCACCTGGGAGGTCGACTGCAACAACTTCAACAAGACCGATGCCGCCTGGAAGGCGATCCAGAAACAGATCGTTGACTTCAACGCGGCGCTGGCGAAAAACAACCTGACGCCGATCAAGTTGGCGACGACCAGCTTTACCGATGCGCCTTGCGTCTTCAAGGCCGACGCGAAGTAAGCAGTACCGGCTTCGCTAAAGACCGTTCTATCCGCAATGATCGACTTGCGGGTGGAACGGTTTTTTGTTGAGTGGGTCCCCCCCATACTATTTGCGCAAAATATTCAATCGATAGCACTTAGGTCCGGACCTCGGTATGCGCGGTCGGCGGCACAGTGCGATTCCAAGGTTGCCGGAGCGATAGTTATGTCAAGTGCGGCCCGCTGCGTTCAGGTGATTCAGGCTAGACGGGCAAGCCACTGGCTCCGGGTAGGATCGCGGCGTAGCTGCCGTCGAGCGCGGGCTCATGAGGAGGATGCCGACGGTGTTGAGGAGGTTAGCGAAGGGGGTGTAGAACGTGGTTTCGGCCGTGTGGGCGCCGAGCGAGTGCGCGGTGCGCATTGGGCGATGTAGTGCTGGAGGAGGTTCGTGGACGAGGGCGGCACAGTTGGGGATTGCATGGCTTGCGGCGTGCGGAGGTTCGATGGCGGATACGGGAG
>CAXTMK010000143.1:0-5918 GCA_964245315.1 uncultured Acidobacteriaceae bacterium
GGCTTGCTGCGCAATGGGCCGAACATCTTCGTCGGATACTCGCGCACGCGCAACAGCACATCGCAGACGATTCCCGGGCTGGTGCCTACTGCGGCTGAGCGCATGGGCGACCTGTCCGCGCTGCTGGCGGCGACGGCGGGCAACATTTATGCGCCGACTTCGGGGCTGTCTTCGGCCTGCCTTGCCGCGGGCGTGGTCCCGGGCGCGGTGTTCGCGGGGAACAAGATTCCGGCGGCCTGCATCAGCTCGCAGGCGCAGTCGCTGCTGACCTTGTATCCGCAGCCGAACATTACGCCGACCTCATCGATCTACAACTACCAGCAGCCGCTGGTGACCGATACGCACAACGATTCGGTGAACTCGAATGTAAGCAAAGGTATCGGGCGCAAGAACCAGGTAACGGGCACGCTCGCCGCGAGCAGCACGCGCACCAGCACGGAGACGCTGCTGGGCTTCAACGATGCCAACCGTGTGCTGGGCATCAACACGACGGTGAACTGGAACCACACCGTGAACGCGCATCTGCGCTTCAACGTGGGCTATCAGTACAGCCGCCAGTCGACGCGGTCGAGTCCGTTCTTTGCGTACAAGCAAAACGTCTCCGGCAATGCGCAGGTCTCCGGCAACGATCAGGATCCGGCTTACTGGGGTCCGCCTACGCTGAACTTCAGCGGCGGCACGCAGGCGCTGTCGGACGCGTCGCAGTCTTTCCTTCGCAACCAGACCAACGGTCTGTCTTACTCCGTGCGCTGGACCAAAAACCAGCACAACATCACGGCGGGCGGCGATTTTCGCCGGCAGGAGTTCAACTATCTCTCGCAGCAGAATGCGCGCGGATTGTTCTACTTTACCGGTGCGCAGACCGCTTTGACGGGCGTATCCGGCACGGGCTCGGATGTGGCGGATTTTCTGCTGGGGTTGCCGGATACGAGCCAGCTTTCGTTCGGCAATGCGGATAAGTATCTGCGGCAGTCGGTGTACGACTTGTATGCGACCGACGACTGGCGCGCGAGTCCGCAGATCACCCTCAACTACGGCGTGCGCTGGGAGTATGGCGCGCCCGTGACCGAGATCAAGAACCGGCTGGTGAACCTGGATGTGGCCTCGGGCTTTGCCAGCGTGTCTCCGGTGCTGGCCACGGCGCCGAAGGGACCGCTGACGGGCATGAATTATCCGGGGTCGCTGATGAACTCGGACAGGTCAGCCGTTGAGCCGCGGATTGGAGTGTCGTGGCGGCCGCTGCCGGGATCGTCGCTGATCTTAACTGGCGGGTATGGCATTACCTACGACACGTCGGTGTATCAGGGAATCGCGCTGAATATGGCGCAACAGGCTCCGCTGCCGGGATATAAGAGCCAGATCGCTTCGGCGAGCAGCACGTGCCCGCTGACTCTGGCGGCAGGCTTCAACCAGTGTCTGGGGACGACGATCTTCGGCGTCGATCCCAACTTTCGCGTGGGGTATGTGCAGACCTGGAATTTGATCGTCCGCCGCGATCTGCCGGAGTCGCTGCAGATGGTGGCGACCTACCTTGGGAACAAGGGCACGCGCGGGGCGCAGTTGTTTCTGCCCAATACCACGGCGGTGACGAACTACTGCCCGAGCGGCCCGTGCGGGTTCGAGTACCTGGCTTCGAACGGCAACTCGACGCGCGAGTCGCTGCAGTTGCAGTTGCGGCGCAGGCTGACGGCGGGATTCACGGCATCGGTGACGTACACGTATTCCAAGTCGATCGACGACGACTCGGCGCTGGGTGGGCAGGGCGCGGCTACCGTATCGTCGGCGAGCATTGCGCAGGACTGGCGCAACCTGAACGGCGAGCGCGGACTTTCGACGTTCGACCAGCGGCATCTGCTGAACGCGACGGCGCAGTACACGACCGGCATGGGCAAGGGCGGCGGCACGCTGCTGAGCGGATGGCGCGGGCGCGTCTATAAAGAGTGGACGGTGCAGACGACGATCGCGGCCGGCAGCGGTCTGCCGCAGACTCCGCAGGCGACGTCGGTTACGGTGGCTGGGTACAATTCGGTGGTGCGTCCCAACCTGACCGGACAGCCTCTGAAGACGGCATCGGGCACGCTGAACCGCGCGGCGTATGTGACTCCGGTGGGCATGTTCGGCAATGCGCGGCGGAATTCCATCGAGGGCCCGAACACATTTTCACTGTCTGCGGTGCTGAACCGGACGTTCCGGCTGACCGCGAAGGTGAATCTGGATGCACAGATCGCGGCCAATAACGCGCTGAACCATGTCAGCTTTACCAGCTACTACAACGACATCAACAGCACGCAGTTCGGACTGCTGAATCCTTCTTCGGTAAGCGCTATGAGAACGGTGCAGGTTACGCTGCGGTTGAGGTTTTGATATGAGGACGAAGAACATAGAATGCTGCGGCGGCAACGGACGGCTTGGGGCTAAAGCCCCTCCCTTTTTCCCGCCACTATTCGTGGGGCTGAAGCCCCACGCCAATCCCAAAATCGCTGCTAGCCGCATGCGTGCAAGTGTCGCCTTCCGTCTTTCGGTTGCCATGGTGGCGGCGATGCTCGCGTGCCTACCCGCGCGGGCGCAGGTGGTGGGCGGAAACGTGAAGCCGGGCGGCGATCAGACCTATACGGTTTCGCTCTCGACCAAGCTGGTGATTGAAGCCGTGAACGTGAAGGATAAGCAGGGGAATTCCATCCCGGGGCTTACCGCGAAGGATTTCGTGGTTACTGAAGACGGCATCGCGCAGAAGCTAAGTTATTGCGAGTATCAGGAGCTGCCGCCAATACCGGCCGCGGCTCCGAAGGCTCCCGCGAAGGAGAACATCACGGTGTTCAACCGGCTCTCGCTGGGGCAGATCTCTGAAGAGAAGCCGGGCGAGCAGAAGTATAAAGACAAGCGGCTTATATCGATCTACTTCGACCTGTCGTCGATGCCGGACAGCGACAAACTGCGGGCGCTTGAGTCGGCGGAGAAGTTTGTCCGCACGCAGATGACGCCCTCGGACCTGGTGTCGATCATGCGCTACGCAGGCACGAGCGTGGATGTGCTGCAGGACTTTACTGCGGATCACGACCGTCTGCTGAGCATCATGGCGACGCTGATTGTCGGCGAGAACCAGCAGTCGGAGGACATCGCCAGCGACTCGGCTACGGCGGACGCAGGCGCGGCGTTCGGGCAGGATAACGGCGAGTTCAATCTCTTCAATACCGATCGCCAACTCTCCGCGCTGCAGACCGCGGCCAAGATGCTGGGCCGGTTGAGCGAGAAGAAGGTGCTGGTCTACTTCGCCAGCGGCATTACGCTGCATGGCGTAGACAATCAGGCGCAGCTGCATGCGACGATCGACGATGCGATCCGCTCGGGCGTGGCGATCTGGTCGATCGATGCGCGCGGGTTGCAGGCCCAGGCTCCGCTGGGCGATGCGACGCAGGGCTCGCCTGGCAACCAGGCGATGTATACGGGTGGTGCGGCGCAGGCGGTGACGACGCGTCTGCAGCAGTCGCAGGACACGCTCTTCGCGCTGGCCGGCGACACGGGCGGCAAGGCGCTGCTGGATTACAACGACCTGACGCGCGGCATCGTGCAGGCGCAGCAGAGCATCGGCAGCTACTACGTCATTGGCTACTACACGTCAAACCCCGCGCTGGACGGGCGTTTCCGCAAGATCAAGATTACGTTGAACCCGGAGCGAGACGCCAAGCTGGACTATCGCGTGGGCTACTATGCGGGCAAGGTCTTCGGCAAATTCACCGTCGCGGATAAGGAGCGTCAGCTCGAAGATGCGCTGATGCTGGGCGATCCGGTGACGGAGCTGACGATCGCGATGGAGATCAACTACTTCCAGCTCAATCGCGCGGAGTACTTCGTGCCGGTGGTGGTGAAGATTCCGGGAAGCGAGCTGGCGCTGGCCAAGAAGGGCGGCGCGCAGCGTACGCTGATCGACTTCCTGCTGGAGGTGAAGGACGACCTCGGCAACTCGACCACCGTGCAGAACATGCGCGACAACGTGAACATCAAGCTGACGGATTCGACTGCGGCGCAACTGCAGAAGAGCCCGATCGAGTACGACACCGGCTTCACGCTGCTGCCGGGCAAGTACACGATCAAGTTCCTGGCACGGGACGATGAGACGGGGCGGATCGGGACGTTTCAGGCGCCGTTCGTGATCCCGAATCTGAATAAGGAAGTGAAGCGCGTGCCGATCAGTTCGGTGGTGCTGAGCGGGCAGCGGGTCGACCTGAAGGACGCGATCTACAACGCGGCCAAGGCCAAGGAGCAGGTAAAGGACAACGCGGCGAATCCTCTGGTCCTGAACGGGCAGAAGCTGATTCCCAGCGTCACGCGCGTGTTTTCGAAGAGCCGCGACCTGTTCGTCTACCTCCAGGCCTACGAACAAGGAGCGACGGCCGTCCAGCCGCTGATTGCGTTCGTCAGCTTCTACCAGGGGCAGACCAAGGTCTTCGAGACGCAGCCGATGGAGGTGAACAGCGGGATGACGAACTCGTTGAAGACCATGCCGCTGCGGTTTTCGATTGGGCTCTCGCCGCTGCCGCCGGGCGAGTACGACTGCCAGGTGACGGTGCTAAATCCTACGGATGGGAAGAGCTCGTTCTGGGAGGCCGGGATTACCCTGGTGCCTTGAGGAGTGGTTAGAAAGACAAAGGCAGAAGCAGATCCCTTCGGGATGACAAACAAGAAAGGGATGTGCTTTCTTCGCTGCAGCTGTTCTGCTTCAGTCTACAATGTCGCCGCGCTCCAGTTGGGCGATGGCTTGTTCGGCGCGCTCACGTAGAGCGATCCGCTCGGCGGCGGGCTTGCGGCGCATGGTCTGGAGCGGCATGGCCATGCGGTTGAGCGGTGCGAGCCTGGCCTCATGACGTTCGAGGAAGGTCCAGTAGAGTGCGGTGAAGGGACATGAGCCGGGGCCGAGAGCTTTGCGTGGGTCGAGCCTGCACTTGCCGCAGAAGTCGCTCATGCGGTTGATATAGGCGGCGCCGGAGACGTAGGGCTTGGTCGCGGTCAGGCCACCGTCAGCGAAGGTGGCCATGCCGAGGACGTTGGGCTCGACCACCCAGTCGTAGGCGTCGACGTAGCCGAACCAGAACCAGTCGGTAAGCTCGCGCGGCGAAAAGCCGCAGAGTACCGCCAGATTGGAGAGCACCATCAGGCGCGTGATGTGGTGCGACCAGCCGTTCTCGATTACGCCCGCGACGACCGTATCCATGCAGCGCATGCCGCTGGGCGTGCCCCAATAGACGGGCGGCAGCGGACGGTGCGCGTCGAGGAAGTTGGGCTCAGCGCCGGCGAGCGGATCGGGCGTGGCGGGCGCAAGGCTGCGGAAGCCGTCGGTCGCCTCGTGGATGTGGCGCATGAACTCGCGCCAGCCGAGCAGTTGGCGGATAAAGCCTTCGGCGCTCGCGAGCGGGATGCGGCCGGCCTCGAAGGCTTCGGCTACCTGCTCGACCACGTCTACCGGTCGGATGAGTGTGAGGTTGATGGTCGGCGAAGTCATGGAGTGGAAGAGGTCCGGATGCGCCACGCTCATGGCGTCTTCCCACGGGCCGAAGTGGGGGAGCAGGCGGTCGAGGGCGAAGCGCCAGGCGGTCTCGGCGTCGCGGCGGGTGACGGGCAGGTCGAAGCCGTCGAGCGAGCCGAAGTGGTCGGGATGGCGCTCGGCGATCAGCTGCATGACCTCGGTGGTGATGGCGTCGGGAGGGAAAGTCGGGCGTTCGGGGACGGGCACATCGTTGCGGAACGGCTTGCGGTTCTCGTCGTCGTAGCTCCACTTGCCGCCGACGGGTTTGCCGTTGCGCATCAGCAGGCCGGTGCGCTGGCGCTGGGCGCGGTAGAAGCGATCCATCAGGTATTGGCGGCTGTCGGGTTTGTTGGGCTTGAGCTTGCCGAAGACTTGTTCGAAGTCCTCGGTTGTGGAG